>DAORJA010000083.1:0-2779 GCA_035438805.1 Candidatus Magasanikiibacteriota bacterium | reverse complement strand
CGCATCAATGGCTTCAGCTTTTGCGAATAAAGGCACACTGTATGCTCCGCATGTAGTGCATGCGATTATCGATCCTACAACAAAACAAGAAAAAATAGTGAGTGGAGAAAAAGTACGAACGAATATTATTAATAGAGCCAATCTGGAAACGGTACAACTCGGTATGAAAGATTGTATTGACACAGGTCCGTGCGGAGTGCTGCGTTCGTTGCCATTTTCAGTTGCAGGGAAAACAGGTACCGCACAGTGGAATGCTGAAAAAGATACTCACGCATGGTTTACCTCATTCGCACCCTTCAATAATCCTCAGATTGTTGTGACGATCATGCTTGAAGAGGGCGGTGAAGGAAGCAGGACAGCGTCTCATGTGGCAGCTGATTTTTATCGCTGGTGGGGAAACTACACAGGCAAGCGCTAGAACAATTCTTATAATGTGGACAAAAATTTGACGTCGAGGTGAAGTATGTTACACTGATAGTAATCCCGGTAATAGCCGGAACATTTTTTTAAAAGTTAGCACGCGTATGTCGCCACAATACATGACCGAAGAAAAGATTGAAAAACTGAAAGTTGAGCTAAAAAACCTCAAGGAAGAAAAAATTCCAGGACTTGCAAAACGAATTGATGATGCAAGACAAATGGGTGATTTATCAGAAAATGCAGAATATCATGCTGCAAGGGAAGACATGGCATGGGCACAGACAAGAGTAAAAGAACTTGGATATCTCATTGACAATGCAGAAGTCATCTCAACGAGTGCTAAAAACGGTGAAGTACAGGTAGGATCACGTATCGTAGTTTCCAATAAAGGAAAGAAAAAAGAATACACAATTGTAGGTGCTCAAGAAGCAAGTCCGATTGATGGAAAAATTTCAAATGAGTCTCCTTTGGGTAGTGCGTTCCTTGGCGCAAAAAAAGGACAAAAAATTACCGTTAATCTTCCAGCTGGTCCTCAAGAATATAAAATTGAAGAAGTGAGTTAGTGTCAAAGCTTGCAACGAACCATCCCTTGCACAGGATGGTTTTTTTATTGACAAAATAAATATATCACGTACTATACGCACGCGGTTGATATGTTATCAAGCACGTAAAAAATCAAGGAGTACTCACATGTTCTTCGCGTATGTTCTTTTGCATCTAATATCAGTCATGATGGTCGGACTGCCGATCGCTTCAATGTCGCTTCACGTGAAGCAGTGGGGCGGCAATCACAAAATCTCGAGCATGGGGATGGTTCTCATGGCAATAGCGCTCTTCCCTGGCTCTACAGTCATGCAAGCTCTGGCGGACATATTCAAGACAAAGACCCAGTTCAACAAGAAAACAGGAATACTGTTCGATATGTGGGATGGTGAATATCTGTGGATCGTGAGCTTCTTCTGGGAGCTGAAGGTATTGTGGAATCTGATCGTGTGGCCACTCATCATATTGCTCTTAATTCTACTCGGAATCGTCATACTGGGAGCAATACTGACAGAAGTCGTCAAAAAGACGTATACGTGGATAAAAAAGCTGTTCAGTAGAAGGCGGCACAGATGACATACTCCCAGTCGCATCCGGGGTTGTGAGAAACGATGAAGAGTCGTGTCTCCTCCAGGTGCGATTCTTCATTTATAGACGTTTTTATCTAGTTTTAGCCATATTTTACTGGTTTGTAATTTTTAGGCATTTCTGCTACTATAAAATCAACAAAAATCAGCTTAATTAAGAGTTTTTATGGAGCAAAAACCAGTAAATATTAATGACGAACGAAGTGTAAGACTTCAGAAACTTCGAGAGCTACAAGAAAGTGGTATTAATGCCTATCCAGCTCGATCACATCGCACCCACACTACGACAGAAGCACTTACAGAAAAGCATGAAAAAAGTGTTACTATTGCAGGCAGAATCATGACTAAACGAGAAATGGGGAAATTGACTTTCTGCCATATTCAGGATGAAAGTGGAAAAATACAGGTAGTTCTCAAAAAAGATGACCTTGGTGAGGAATCCTATAAAATGTTTGTAAAAAAAATTGATGCAGGAGACATTGTTCAGGTTACCGGTGAACGTTTCATAACACAAAAAGGTGAAGAATCAATTTTGGTAAAATCATTTGTACTGTTGACCAAAGCCCTTCTTCCACTTCCTGATAAATTTTACGGTTTACAAGATGAAGAAATAAAGATGCGCAAACGCTATCTTGATTTTATTGTAAACAGCGAATTAAAGAATAAAATCGTGACGCGATCAAAATTGGTACGATCACTTCGGGAATTCATGTACGCAAAAGGTTTTATCGAAGTAGAAACTCCTATGCTTGAGACTGTTGCATCTGGAGCCTTAGCAAAAACATTCGATACACACTTCAATGCATACGACATGCCCGTACACCTTCGTATTGCAATTGAGATTCCACAAAAAAGATTGCTTGTGGCAGGGTTTGAAAAGATATTTGAAATTGGACGATGTTTTAGAAATGAAGGAGTAGACCATCAGCACAATCCTGAATTCACCCAGATCGAATATTACTGGGCATATGCAGACTATGAAGACAACATGAGGATGCATGAAGAAATGTTGCCGCGTATTATCAAAGATGCTATTGGTGGACTCGAAATTGAACTCGAAGGAAACACCATTGATTTCAAACCTCCGTACAAACGAGTGACATTTAGAGATGTAGTGCTTGAATATTCAGGAATTGATTTGAATATCGAAGATACCAAAGAAAAACTTGCTAGTGCGATGAAAGCCAAAGGGTATGCAGTGGATCCAAAAGCAGGATTCGGCAGGCTCG
>DAORJA010000082.1:0-3093 GCA_035438805.1 Candidatus Magasanikiibacteriota bacterium | reverse complement strand
CACCATCTTCTTCGTGTGCTGGATCATCGCTGGTCAGCCTGAACTGGTGGGTACGAATATCTGGACCGCCCTCTAGGTCATGTAGGTTTGGCCACAGCACTGACTACACATGCGTGCGGGTTCCGACATTCGGGATCCGCATGCAAAATTTCTAAAATTCTCTCAAGGAATTTTTTTGTTTGACTTCTTACTGTTTCTTTCGTACTATAGATATATAGACCCTAACCAAGGGGTTTTTGGCTGTTAATCACATACCAAATTATGCTAGAGAAGATTGTAATTAAAGGCGCGAGGGAGCATAATCTCAAGAATATTTCGCTTGAGCTTCCACGCAATAAAATGATCGTGTTTACTGGACTGTCTGGATCAGGGAAGTCCTCTTTGGCATTTGATACGATTTTTGCAGAAGGACAGCGTCGCTATATTGAAAGCCTTTCAGCATATGCACGCCAATTCTTGGGAGGGATGCAGAAGCCTGATGTTGATGAGATCGAAGGACTGTCTCCTGCAATTTCGATTGATCAGAAGGCACATAGTGCAAATCCTCGTTCAACAGTGGCTACAATTACTGAAATTTATGATTACCTCCGTGTATTATTTGCGCGTATTGGAGAGCCATTTTGTCCTCAATGTGGAACAAAGATTGAAAAGATGACGACTGATGAAATCAATGATCGTATTATTGATACTGTTGTTAAACAAAAATTAAGTAAAGGCGAGCTTATATTATTTTCGCCTGTGGTGCGGGGCCGTAAGGGTGAGTATTATCAGATGCTCTATGATATGTACAACTCTGGATATCTTGAAGTACGAGTAGATGGAAAGATGAAGAGCCTTCGTGATCGTATAGTATTATCAAAAAATACCAAACATACGATTGAAATTGTCGTAGACAAAATTCCATTGGCTGGGCTTGATAAACAGCGTCTCGCTGAAATGGTTGAATCCGCGGTGGATCTCTCAAATGGTCTTGTTACTGCTTCATTTGATGGAAAAGAAGAAGTGATTTATAGCACACAGTATTCATGTCCGAATGATGGATTTGCTTTTCCAGAAATTGAACCTCGATTGTTTAGCTTCAATAGTCCGTATGGATATTGTACTGCATGTACAGGTCTTGGAACCAAAGAGTTGTTTAGTGAAGTCGTGTGCTCCGTGTGTCAGGGAAAACGATTGAATGAAACCTCGCTTTCAGTAAAAATTAACAATAAAAATATTTATGAGATTACGAGTCTCATGATTAGTGAGGCACGTGATTTTTTTACTGATCTTCGTACTACACTGTCTGATCGAGTGATTGAGATTTCTACTGCAGCACTCAATGAAATCGACAATCGTCTGAAGTTCATGTTTGATGTAGGTCTTCATTACCTCACTCTTAATCGTACTGCAGGAACACTCTCTGGTGGAGAATCACAGCGTATTAGACTTGCTTCACAAGTAGGACAGCGACTAGTGGGGGCTCTCTATGTATTGGACGAACCAACGATTGGGTTACACCAGAAAGATAACGATCAGCTCGTTTCAACACTTCGCAATTTGTGTGATGTGGGAAATACAATTATTGTCGTCGAGCACGACGAAGATACAATTATGGTATCTGACTGGATCGTAGATATTGGTCCAGGTGCTGGAACGCATGGGGGACATGTAGTGTATTCGGGGCCGCTCACCAGTCTTCTTAATAAGAAAAAACCAGAGAGTGTGGCTTATGGCAGTAAGACCTATGGCTCTGTCGAAAAATCTCTCACCGGACAATATTTGCGTGGTGAGAAAAAGATTTCATTGCCGGAAAAACGACGAAAAGTAGATAGTACAACGCCAAAGATAAAAATTAAAGGTGCGCGCGAACATAATCTTAAGAATGTAACAGTCGAAATTCCTTTGAAGAGACTTGTGTGTCTCACCGGAGTTTCGGGATCAGGAAAATCTACGCTCATGCATTCGATTTTGTATCGATCAGTTGCCAATAAACTTAATCATACTCGCTACCATGTAGGGGAGCATGATGCAGTTTTGAATACCGAATATATTGATAAGATTATCAAGATTGATCAGAAGCCGATTGGTAGAACTCCGCGCAGTAACCCTGCGACCTACACCAAAGCATATGATCCGATTCGCGAAATTTTTGCCATGACTCCTGAAGCAAAAATTAGAGGATATAAAATTGGACGGTTTAGTTTTAATGTACCGGGCGGACGATGTGAGAATTGTGAAGGAAAAGGATTGCTTGAAATTGAAATGCATTTTCTTCCAACTGTGTCGATTGTGTGTGATGTGTGTAAGGGCGCCAGATTCAATGCAGAGACACTTGCTATTCATTATAAAGAAAAAAATATTGCAGAGGTACTTAATATGACGATTGAGGAAGCTCGGATATTTTTTGAAGATGTTCCTCCGATTGCTGATAAGCTTAATATGCTTCACGAAGTAGGTTTGGATTATCTGACGCTCGGTCAGTCAGCGAGCACTCTTTCTGGCGGAGAAGCACAACGTATCAAACTTTCCCGTGAATTATCAAAGCGTGCGACAAGTAAGACTTTGTATTTATTGGATGAACCAACTACTGGACTTCATTTTGATGATGTAAAAAAATTGATTGAAGTCTTGCAAAAACTTACCTCACATGGAAATACGGTCATGATTATTGAACACAATCTTGAAGTCATCAAATCAGCTGATTGGATTATTGATCTTGGCCCCGAAGGGGGAGACAAAGGTGGTACATTGATTGCGACAGGAACACCAGAAGAAATAGCGAGAAAATCTACGTCGAGCCATACGGGTTATTATTTGAAACGAGTATTGGCTAATTAAATATTTTCTCATCACAATACCGCGACACTACTCGCGGTATTTTTGTACGTTACCTATAGGTATCTTGACTTTTTTGTTTTTTTATGAAACAATCTTTTTTGTCGCGTTGCACTTCCGCACGCAGAAACACCGGAGTTCATCCATGCAATTCGCTGTACTGCTCATGAACGGACACACGGCGCCCTTCCAACACCCGAAGGCTTTCGCGCAGAGCCTCCAACACCTCAGGGTGCAGAACTGCCCGCTCAAGGTCCGGAGCCTCATCAACGAGAC
>DAORJA010000081.1:0-3339 GCA_035438805.1 Candidatus Magasanikiibacteriota bacterium | reverse complement strand
GGGATACTGACCTTGATGAATTATCTGACGGCGATGAGGTGATGGTGTGGAAGACTAATCCGCTTGTTTCTGATACTGATAATGATGGGTATTCTGATGGGGTTGAGGTGAAGAATGGGTATAAGCCTACGGGCCCAGGAAAATTATTTGAACCTCCTACCACGACTGCCGCTACCGCTACTACTTCGCCGTAAACTTTTTTGATATGGGTTTATTCGGCTCAAAGACTGCTCCATTACAACCAACTTCGAGTGGGAGTGAATTAAGCATACAAAGAATTCCTGATATTTTTTATGGTGGGAATAATCCGGTAATTTATGAATCAAGTCAGGAGAAAAATAGTTCAGTTGTAAACTCAAAATCTTCTGCTCAGTCAAAAGTGCCATTGTCTCAAACAGGAAATTCTGTTGAAAAAAAATCCCGAGCATTATGGCTTATTGTTGCTTTGGGTATCGTGGTCATAACTGCGGCATCGGCATATTATTTTTACCAGTATCAGACTACACGAAATACGAAGACGGCAACTCCTTCAAACAGTGGTTCGAAGATTACGTCAACCACAAGTACTTCTGCAATTTCTCCAGTTATTACTACGTCAACCACTACTGTTGATCAGGCTCCGACTACGACGCCGTCGCTTAGTTCTAATTTTCTTGAATTTCCCCCAGTGAATTTAGGTACTACTGCTGATACTGATCTTGATCAACTTACTGACATTGAAGAGGTGTTATATGGAATTGATAGCGGAACATGGGATAGTGACCAGGATGGATACTTTGATGGGCAAGAAGTTTCAAATCTTTTTAATCCTCGAGGACTTGCTCCAATGAAATTGATTGATTCAGGATTAGTACGTGAATATATCAATGATTTTTCTGGCTACCGTTTATACTACCCATTGCAATGGAATCAAGGAGGGGTTGATCCAGAAGAAAAGCATATGCTTTTTAGTGCGATTAGCGGTGAGTACATCGAAGTGCGTGTATTTCAAAAAACCGCCAATATGAGCTTTGCACAGTGGTTTCAAACAAATGCTCCAGGCGAACAATTTGACCTACTTTCGGCATTTACTAATCGTTTTGGTGTCGAAGGTTGGAAGCGTACCGATGGTTTAGTGGTATATTTTGACACTCCATCTTTTGTATTCACGATTATCTATCAGCAGATCGACCCTACTGCGCCTATTCCTTACCGAACAAGCATGGAGTTGGTGTATCAGAGTTTTAGACCGACTGCCACTTCACGTACTATTCCTGAACAGATACCCTTAGTTGTACCTGGTGCATCATCTACTGTTTCGACTACACCTTAATCGCTGTATATATATGACTTCGAGAGTTCCTGCAGCAGAATATGTAATTTCTTCGACAATCAAGTCACCTTTATTTAGCCATGCTGAGATCAAGAAGTTTGTATCATATATTTTGCGAAAGTTAAAAGTAACAGGTTCATTGAATATACACTGTATTGGAGATGCACGTATGCGTTCACTTAATTTCGAGCATCGTGGCAAAGATACTACGACCGATGTACTCACTTTTCCCCTTTCTGAAGGGGAGCCGCTTTTTGAAACAGCTAATGAATTGGGGGATATCTTTATTTCCGTACCACAAATTAGACGACAGGCTCGCGATCTTGGTATTGATCCACGAGAGGAATTTATCCGCATGCTTATTCATGGGATTTTACACAGTATTGGGCATGATCATATAATTAAGGAAGATGCTCAGAAGATGTTTGGTCTGCAAGAAAAACTGCTTAGTCAATTAGTATAATATATGTTTATTGGAAAAAGTGTTAGCTATGCATTGCGGGGGATTGGATATACGTATAGTCATGAACGTAATTTTCGTATTCAGTTTTTTATAGGACTACTGGTGCTTGGTCTCTCTTTTTTGCTTCAGATGAAGGCATATGAAAAAATTATTTTAGCCATGATGATTGCTTTTGTCCTGGTACTTGAACTCCTTAATACAACAATTGAAATGTTTTTGGACCTTTTGAAGCCTAGACTTTCTCCACAGGTCGAACGAGTAAAAGATATTATGGCAGGCGCAGTACTCCTTGCGTCAATTGGGTCGCTCATTGTAGGCTGTATCATTTTCATTCCCTACATCATTGAGCTCATACCTTAAAAATGGTATACTATTCTAGCTTACTAACATTATGGCACGACGCAAGATACACACAGAAATCATCGTAGGGCTTGATGTCGGATCAACTTCTGTTCGGGTGGCGGTAGGACAGTTGACCACAGCTCGGGAGACAGCCCCTGAATTACAGCTTATCGGAGCTGCAGAAGTTCCGTCAGAGGGTATTCAGAAAGGACAGATTGGCAGCATTGAGGATGCTGTTTCTTCGGTTTCTAGCGCTCTTGAACATGCTGAAAAGATTGTTGGACTCCCGATTGAACATGTATGGGTGGGAGTATCTGGAACACAGATTATAGCCCAGGAAAGTAAGGGAATTATTGCAGTATCCCGCGCTAATAGTGAAATTACTGAGGAAGACATCGAGCGTGCTGTTGAAGCTGCAAAAAATATTGCTACGCCGCTTAATTACGAGATTCTACATGTATTACCTCGAAGTTATTCAGTAGATACTCAATCAGGAATCAAGGATCCGGTGGGGATGACAGGTATGCGTCTCGAAGTGGATACAAAAATTATTCATAGCGTTTCTTCACATATAAAAAATTTGAGCAAAGTTGTATATCGAGCGGGAGTTGATATTGATGACTTTGTACTTTCAATTTTTGCAGCAGGTGAAGTAGTGGCTACTCCTCGACAGAAAGAATTGGGATGCGTTGTAGTAAATATTGGGGGGCCTACTACGAGTATTGTGGTGTATGAAGATGGGGATGTGATTCATAGCTCCGTCATTCCTATTGGATCATCACATATTACCAATGACTTGGCGCTTGGGCTCCGTACTTCCATTGACATTGCTGAGAAAGTGAAATGTGAATATGGTGAATGTGTAAGTAAAAAATTGAATAAAAAAGACACAATCGACCTCTTTGATTCAGGTTCAGCAAGCTCAGAAATTGTGTCACGTTATTACATTGCACAAATAATCGAAGCGCGTGTTACTGAAATTTTGGAGAAAGTTGATGATGAGCTTTCTGTTATTGGACGAAGTAGAATGCTACCCGCAGGGGCTTTATTTGTAGGGGGAGGATCAAAAATTCAAGGCCTTATTGATTGTGCCAAGGAAGTATTGGCGCTGCCTTGTCAAATTGGATATCCGCTCTCGATAGAAAGTATTACTGATAAAGTAAATGATATTGCATTTGTACCTGCGGTAACAACAATGGCTGTCCCTTCACGTAATGCCAAA
>DAORJA010000080.1:0-3358 GCA_035438805.1 Candidatus Magasanikiibacteriota bacterium | reverse complement strand
CTCCAAAGAGAACTCCTGTTTTGTGTTCAAATGCGTTAATGGTTTTACTCATTCGATCAGTACCACATACGATGATTTTCTTAGCTTTACCAACCTGTATCATCATTTGGGCTTGTTCTAAACCGAATAAAAAACTTGGACATGCGGCAACAGCATCGAAACCAAAAGCATTTACAGCTTTTATGTTTTTGATAACTACTACAGCAGTTGAAGGGAAGAAATAATCTGGAGTTGACGTCCCTACAATAATACAATCAATTTGATCAGCTCGAGTACCTGTTTTTTCCAACAGTTTTTCTACTGATTTTGTTGCCATACCTGCGGAAGTTAAATCATTTGAATAGCGTCTTTCCTTAATGCCTGTTTTTCCTAAAATCCTATCAGGGGTGATAGTACTATAGCGTTCAGACAGTTCTATATTATTTACCACTTTTTCAGGTATGTAATGTGCAATTGCAGTAATTTTTGCTTTCATTTTATGTTAATTTTATATGATTTATAAAGGACTTTTTTCAATTATATTATATCACTTTTATATTTAAAAGTCAATTATTTGTTATCCAAAAATTGTCTTTATAAAATAATGTTTTTTCTATGACAAACCTCAATTTTTATGTTAAGATGAGTTATATTTATGAATCTGGCTCATATTAGAAACTTTAGTATTATCGCGCATATTGATCACGGGAAGTCCACATTGGCTGACCGTATGCTTGAGGTGACTAACACCATTGAGAAGCGCAAAATGCGTGATCAGGTGCTCGACAACATGGAACTCGAGCGAGAGCGGGGAATTACGATCAAGATGCAGCCTGTACGCATGGAATACAAACATGATGGGGTAAATTACGAACTCAACCTGATCGATACTCCAGGACACATCGACTTCTCGTACGAAGTATCTCGTGCTCTTAAGGCTGTAGAAGGCTCTATATTACTCGTAGATTCTACTCAAGGAGTCCAAGCTCAAACACTCACTACACTCCAAATGGCCCGCGATTCTGGGCTTGTTATCATTCCTGTACTTTCAAAGGTAGATTCTCCGCTTTCTCGAGTGGATGAAGTTCGCGAAGAAGTAGCAAAATTGCTTGAATGTGATCCAAGTTCTATTCTGTGTGTTTCTGGTAAAACAGGTGAAGGTGTAGAAACATTGATACAAGAAGTTATTCGTCGTATTCCAGCTCCTGTGACGACATACGTAGAGACCAAGTCTGGTCGTGCACTGGTCTTTGATTTTAAATATTCTAATCACAAGGGTGTGATTGTCTTTGTGCGTATTCTTGATGGACAATTTAAAAAAGGTGATTACCTCATGTTCGGTGTCTCACAAGAAAAGTTTATTTCACTTGAAAACGGTATTTTTGCCCCAGAAGAAACATCGAAGGATATTCTCACAGCGGGAGAAATTGGCTATATTGTGACTGGTATCAAGCGACCAGGTATTGCATCAGTCGGAGATACGGTTACCTTCCAAAAAGACCCACTCCCTGTGCTTCCTGGATATATGAATCCTCGTCCGGTAGTGTGGGCTTCTATTTTCCCTGAAAGTC
Organism: Candidatus Magasanikiibacteriota bacterium; assembly: GCA_035438805.1. Classification (GTDB taxonomy): domain Bacteria; phylum Patescibacteriota; class Patescibacteriia; order Magasanikbacterales; family UBA922; genus UBA922. The sequence goes on along the minus strand of DAORJA010000080.1, from coordinate 1,808 downwards.
AGGATGATTTCAATACACTCAAAGGAGCACTCGACAAGCTTCGTCTTTCTGATTCTTCATTTACACACGAAGAAGAATCTTCTGGCGCACTCGGGAGAGGGTTTCGTTGCGGATTCCTCGGTATGCTTCACCTTGAGATTATCACTGAACGTCTTCGTCGTGAATTCGATCTCGAACTTGTAGTCACTATGCCTTCTATTACGTACAGAGTGCTCTACAAGAACGGTAAAGAAGAAAATGTATACTCACCACATGTTTTCCCAGATGATGGGCTTGCAACGCAAATATGGGAACCATGGGTTTCTGTGAAAATCATCACCCCGATTGATTATCTTGGACCACTCATGACACTCTTGTATGAACATGAAGCAGAAATAGGTGATACTGTTAATTTTGGTGATAATCGTTCACAAGTGACTGTGTTAATGCCACTTCGAGAGCTTATGCGAAACTTTTTTGATGAACTAAAAAGCGTATCTTCTGGGTATGCATCTATTTCGTATGAAATTGGTGATCTCCGTGATGCTGATGTTGTCCGACTTGATATTCTTGTCGCAGAAGAAGTTATGCCTGCATTTTCTCGTGTTATTTCTCGACGTCGAATCCAAGAAGAAGCAGAACAAGCTGTTGAGAAATTGTATGCATTACTCCCTCGTCAACAAATTGCTGCAAAGATTCAAGCAAAAGCTTCTGGTAAAATTATCTCTTCTCGAACATTATCAGGATTTAGAAAGGATGTTACGCAACATATGTACGGTGGCGACATTACTCGTAAAATGAAACTTCGCGAGAAACAGAAAAAAGGTAAGAAGAAAATGCAGGCTCTTGGTAAGATCCATATTCCACAAGATGTGTTTTTGAAAATGATGAAAAACGGAGACGTTGAAAGTAGTCGATAATTATCGGCTAAGTGCAGGGAAATACAAGACAATCATACTAATGATGACGAGTACGCAGAGAACCGCCCAGATTCGTTGAATTCTTTTTTGGTGTTTTTGATTGAATAACATAGTAGAAATACTGTATCATATATACATGGAAATGCAATCACGTAATATATCATTCCGTTCAATAGCTCACTCTAAGGTAATGCTCGCAATCCTCTTTTTCTTTATGATTTTTTTTGCCTACAACGTGATTGGTATTATTCGTAAAAGTAGTGAGGTCCGGAAAGAACGTATTCGTGCAGAAGAGAACAAAATACAACTCGAACAGCAAAAAATAGAGTTAACCAATAAACTTAACGATATAGAAACGGATGCAGGTGCTGAAAGGGTTCTGCGAGAAAAATTCCGTATTGTCAAACCAGAAGAAGGGCTTGTAGTTATTGTGGATGAGTCACCAAAACAGATTGATACCGAGAAACCCTCTGGAAGTGCTCGGGTAAAAGCATTCTTTAAGAACCTCTTTCGGTAGATTTGACCTCTGTGGTATACTAGAGGTATATAAAGATAATTTTATACATATCATGGATACAAAAAAAACAGTAGAGATCTATAGTACACCAACATGTCATTTTTGCCATTTAGCGAAAGACTTTTTTAGAGAAAATGGTGTTGCGTACACAGAATATAACGTTGCTACTGATCTGGAGAAACGTAAAGAAATGGTAGAAAAAAGTGGACAAATGGGAGTGCCAGTCATCGTTATCGGATCTGATATACTTGTTGGATTCAATGAACCTCTTATTGCTGATAAACTCGGTCTTTAATTCATCCAAGAAATAGTGTATTGTAAAAACATCACAGACAGTGGTGTTTTTCGCTCTTGTAGTTAAATGGATATAACAGTCCCGTCCTAAGGGATAG
>DAORJA010000079.1:0-3571 GCA_035438805.1 Candidatus Magasanikiibacteriota bacterium | reverse complement strand
CCTCTGTTAGATGTGGCATTGCGATTTCAAATACATGCAGTGAATATTGGAAATCTTAATAAAAATAGATTAGATCATGCGATCAAAGAAAAAATTCCTGAATATATTCGAGGGTCGATAAGCGGAAAACCTACTCAGGAGCTTTCAAATGATCTGATATCGAGAACGTATGAATATTGTGGCGATCGGATAAAAATCATTGGCACTGGTGGAATTTTTTGTGCAGATGACGCTTATGAAAAAATAAAACGCGGGGCAACCTTGGTAGAATTAATTACAGGAATGATTTATGAAGGGCCACAACTTATTGGATCAATCAATTATGATCTTGTTCGTTTACTAAAACGTGATGGGTATGTGACCATTAGTGACGCCATAGGAGCCTATCATCGGGCATGATTGACAGAATGCCTTAGATTAGCTAAAATTTAGCGGCATTATACGCCGATGTAGCTCAGCTGGTAGAGCGGCAGTATCGTAAACTGTAGGTCTCGGGTTCGATCCCCGACATCGGCTCAATAATAAACAAACCCGTATGGGTTTGTTTATTTAGTTGAGAATTTGGGATCGAACCAGGGAAGGGTGAAACCGTAAGGTTTCACATGCTGAGGAAAGTACACGAAAACCCGAAGGTTTTCGTGAGTAGTGAGATACCCCGACATCGGCTCAATAATAAACAAACCCGTATGGGTTTGTTTTGTTATATAGTTTTTATAATGAGTTGATTTCTTCACGAACAATTTTATTAATCAATGGTTCAGTTTCCAAACGAAGTTTGAAATTATCTGCTAGAGAGGTGTCGTAGGTGGTGTGATGCGGGCGTACTACTTTGTTGACGCTAATCTCTTTGTCCGCGAAGTATGTAACTATTTCTTCAACAGTGTTCTGTGTTGGATAGCATTCAAGATGATCAAATCCATTCTGCTGGCTTCCGTCTGGTTTTTGATCAGCTAGTTCGAGGAATCTCATAGTGCCACACTCAGTTATTACAGGTTGTGTAAGTTTGATAACCGCAATGCGGCGTTCTGAAATAACTGATTGATAGACGTAGTCTGCATGTGCTTCAAGTAGTCTACGAATTGTTTCAAAATATTCACTTGATGCGCATTTATATCCAATATGATCAGCAATGATCATGTTCTCAAGTTGATGGGTGGAGATAAATGTGTTGAAGATAGCAATTTTTTCTTTTGCCTGGAGGAGAAATTGATCGAGTGTCATCATACTTTTATTTTCATGCCATCTGTTGCGACAACAATTTTTCCCTCAAAGCCGCTTAGCCTGCAATCTTTTTTCATGTCAGATGGAGTATTGAATCCAACATAGTGAGTGAGCACGATAGTTTTTACCCCAGCTTGGGCTGCAACTTCACCTGATTGTCTGGGGGTGAGATGTCCATATTCTCGTGCCTGAGCAGTGTCTCCAATGCGGGATCCTGCTTCACAGATAAAGATATCAGCATTTTGAGAAGCAGAAATAAGTCCATCGCACATGCCTGTGTCACCTGAATATACAATGATGGTGCCGTCAGAAAGGGTGAGTCTGAATGCGAGCGCATCGACTTTGCCAAATCCATGGTGCACTCGAAAACCTTGTAATTTTGCTCCTTCAGGTAATTCGATTGACTGTTCAGAGGGAAGAGTGTGGGTATGAAGAATAGGAAATGGAAGTCCTGCGCTTTTCACTGTTACAGTTTCTTCAAAATAAATCTTATGCAGGATTGATACGTATTTGGTAATATGCTTTCCAGCATACAGATTGAGTTCTGAAAACGTTTTTGGATCATCCCATGAAAATCCTGGCTGGAGCATACGCGAGCAGAGGCTTGATTGCAGGAATTGAGGTAGAGCAAAATGATCTGGGTGAGCATGGGAGATTGCACAGTGTGCTATTTCATCCGGTCGTATACCTATTTTTTCAAGCCTCTCGGCAATGCCTTGTGAACAATCCAAAAGCAATCGGGTCTTTCCCCAGGTAACGAGGTAGCCGGCGGGTTTTCTTCCTTTTTGAAGTTTGGAAGGGAAACAGCTTGCTGAACCAAGAATGTGTATGAGTGTCATAGAGTGATGATGTATTCTTGATTCAAAGTATATCATTATGGTACATTTAAGAACATACTAAATAATTTGTATGAAAAAAGTCTTGGTGATTGGGGCAGGAAAAATTGGAAGTGCTATTGGTGGAATTATTCACACAGTAGGGCACAGTGTGGATTGGTGGGATATTGATCAGAGTAAAATTAAAGGTACTGAAACGCTGGAAGAGCGCGTTGCTACAGCTGATGTTGTGTTTCTCTGTGTTCATTCATGGGTAATACGAGAAACATTGGAAAGAGTAAAAACTCATCTGAAGGATGAAGTGATTTTGGTATCAGTCGCAAAAGGATTTGAGAAAGATACCATGAAAACTGCAGATCAAATTGTAGAGGATGTCCTACCTCATCATGCATTTGCATTTTTTGGTGGACCGATGGTTGCACCAGAAATTGCAGAAGGAAAATATGCGTTTGGTGCAATTGCATCCAAGTCTCCAGAAGTCTATGCAGTAATTGTGTCTCTATTCGAAGGAAGTCGAGTGCTTCTGAATTATATTGATGATGTGCATGGAACAGTACTTGCTGGAGTTTTGAAAAATGTATATGCCATGGGACTAGGAATGCTTGATGAGCAGGGAATGGGCAGTAATGCGCGTGGTTGGTATGCAACGAAAGTGGTAGAGGAAATGGGACGAGAAATTGCAGCTCTTGGAGGAAAGAAGGAAACCGCATATACGCTCGCTGGTATGGGTGATTTTATTGCAACAGGTATGAGTGAAGATTCGAGGCATCGGGGTGAGGGGCGGAGAATTGCAAAGGGTGAAACACCAACTCAGTGTGAAGGGGTAGTTTCAACTCCAACAGTAGTACAGTTACTAGGTGACATTAGCTCCTACCCGCTACTCCATACGATTCATCATATTTTGCAAGGAAAACATGAGCTCTTGAGTGAGATTGTGAAGTAAGTTTTGATAAAATTAGGTTGAATAAAAGTCAGTGGAATCCATTGACTTTTTGGTTTGTGTCACGTATTTTAGTGCGTGGAAACCAAGCCACGGTGGCAGGTTAATAACCATGCAGAAGGAGGAATCCACACGTGAGCCCTACAAAGTTTATGGGTAAGCTCCAGTCACGCTGGGACGAAGGAATGTTCCTGTGTGTCGGGTTCGACCCTGATCCTGATCAGCCGAAGTTTCCGAGGGTCGTAAAAGATCTCGCGGAGAAGATGGGGATTGCATCAGCTGTCTACCACTTCGGCGTCTCAGTCGTGAACGACACCAAGCTTCACGCAGCTGCGTTCAAGCCGAACATCGCGTTCTTCGAGGCATTCGGTCCTGAAGGAGTCAAGGCATTCGGGCGAGTCGTCGCCTACATGCGCGAGCAAGCTCCGGAAGTTCCGATCATCCTCGACTGGAAACGTGGTGACATCGGCGCCACGAACAAGGCGTACGTGAAGGCAGCGCGTCACTACGGTGTCGATGCGGTCACTCTCGCGACCTACACTGGTCGCGAAGCCATGCAGCCGTTCCTCGATTC
>DAORJA010000078.1:0-3576 GCA_035438805.1 Candidatus Magasanikiibacteriota bacterium | reverse complement strand
AGTATCTCTGGTTAATTTGGGTCATGACGAACCTCAACGGATGGGGAACGTAGCACAAAAAATTATTGAAATGACCAGATCAACTTCGACTATACGGTACGAAAATCCATTGGTATTTTTGACAAAAAAAGGAATTCCAGACCTTCGTCGAGCAAAAGAAAATCTTGGCTGGATTCCATTAGTAAGGCTTGAAGACGGGTTGAAGCGCACTATTGATTATACGCTTGCGCATAAAGAATCTCTTGAGTTTAATTCAACTGGTTAGGTTTTATGTTTATTGCGATTGTACCGGCATACAATGAATCGAAGAGGATTAAAAGTGTTGTAAAAAGTTTAATACCACAAGTGGATAAGGTAGTTGTTATTGATGATGCATCAATAGATGATACAGCTGTGCATGCTGAAGCTGCTGGCGCCATAGTACTTACGCATCCAATTAATTTGGGTCAAGGTGCTGCACTAGAAACAGGGCAGGTATATGCACGCATGTTGAATGCCGATATAGTACTTCATTTTGATGGCGACGGTCAGTTCGATGTGAGGGATATAGTACAAGCAAAAAAAATAATTGAGAGTGGGGTCGACGTGGTCCTTGGCTCACGGTTTCTTGGTGTTTCGTCGCAGATACCCTGGTTTAAGAGGTGTATTATTTTGCCGATTGCACGCCTAGTAAATTGGTTGTTTACGGGAATCAAATTGACGGATGCTCATAATGGATTTAGAATGCTTGGACGAAGAGGTTTGGAACATATTACAATTACACACAATCGCATGTCTCATGCGACTGAAATTATATCACTCATTAAAAAAAATAATCTCACCTATAGAGAATTTCCGGTTTCCGTAACATATCATGAATATGGACAAAAAGTTTCAGGGGGATTTACTATTATCAAAGATTTGATTATTGGAAAAATTATAAAATAAATTCCTATGCGAATTATATTCCAGCTCGCAATCGCCATTTTATCGCTTATCGCGATTATGAGCGTTCTCCGTAGAAAAAAAGAACATTTGTTGGGTCCGCTTGGAGCATTATTTTGGATTATTTTTTGGGTCGCCTTGATAAGTATTGTGTCACTTCCAACAACGTTACTTGATCGATTTTCACAGTTTATCGGTATTGGGCGTGGTGTTGACTTGGTGATGTATGTGTCAATTGCAATTTTATTTTTTGTAGTATTTAAGTTGTATATTAGAATTGAAAGTATGAGGAGAGATATGACTGAAATCGCACGAAAAAAAACGATAGATTCGATAAGCGAACGTAAGTAAAAATTCCGTTATGAAAATCGCGCATATTGTATGCACCTATCCACCCTATTACGGGGGGATGGGTAATGTGGTATTTGAAACTGCGAGTAGATTATCAGGTCGTGGGCATACGGTAGAAGTGTTCACTCCAGAATATAAAAGAGATGGTCAGAGTGATGAGGAAAAGAAGATCATGGAAGATCGCGAAGACTATGGGCGAAGACTGAAAGCGCCGATTGCATATGGAAATGCAGCATACCTCCCTGAACTACGCCGAGAACTTGACTCATTTGACCTCGTACATTTGCACTATCCATTTTTTGGTTCAGCTGGCTTAGTTGCTCAATGGAAAAAAAGAAATCCGCATAAACCATTGGTTGTGACCTATCACATGGATACGCGGGCGAAAGGTGTAAAAGGATTGTTTTTTAAACTATATGCTGAATGGTTTATGCCGAGCATTCTTATCGCAGCTGATCTTCTGATTGCAAGCTCATTTGATTATCTGCAGTCAAGTGATGCAAGAGATATTTATGCTACACATAAGGAAAAATGGATAGAAATTCCTTTTGGAGTGGACACAAAACGGTTCCAGCCACGGGAAAAACCGATTTTTTTGTTTGATCGATACGGCCTGGATCCTGAACTACCAACTGTAATTTTTGTAGGAGGCATGGACAGGGCGCATTATTTCAAAGGCATTCCTGTACTCTTGGAGGGGCTTGCACTATGTAAGAGGCAGAATATGCCTTTGCAGGCCGTACTGGTTGGCGAAGGGGATGTCCGTCAGGAATATGAATTAATTGCGCGTACGCTTGGATTGTTAGAATCAGTGCGTTTTGTGGGAAAAGTAAGCTATGACGAGCTTTCATTGCACTATGCTATGGGGGATGTATGTGTACTTCCCTCAACTACCGTAGGGGAGGCATTTGGTATGGTTCTTCTTGAAGCAATGTCTTCAGGCATTCCAGTGCTTGCGAGTGATTTACCAGGAGTTAGAAAAATAGCGCTTGAAGCAGGTGAAGTATGCACGCCTGGGAGTGCTCTCGATCTTGCGGAAGTACTCAGTAATTTTTTTTCTACTTCAGTCGATAAAATTGATGCAAGTAGAAAGGCACGACAAGTTGTTGAGGAAAAATATGATTGGGAAACAGTGATTGTGGCCTTGGAAAAAGCATATCAGAAGCTTATTGCATAGAGGATAATTATTATGGTATACTGTTCCTATACTATTTTGATTGGGTTAACGAATAAACTATATGGGAACATTTAAAAAAGGATTATTTTTTGGTGGGCTTTTGGGTGCTGGAATTATGTGGCTCAATACCACTAAGAGAGGTAAAGAACTGAGAGACAGTGTTATTGAATATGCTGCAGACGTATATGAAGAAGTAAAGAAAAAAATCACTTCCTCAAAGCAATGGGAAAAATTAACTAAAAATGAGTACATTCGAACAGTAGAAGAAGTGGTAAATAATTATGCAGTTGAACATGATCTTTCAGATAAGGTACGAGATGTAGTCGAGAAAGTAGTGAAAGCACAATGGAAAAAAGTAAAAGGTGAATAATTTAATATTTATTTAGTTTTGATTCTCCGCTATGATGAAAAAAAACATCATTATCGTATTAGTCACCCTTTTGTTCCTGGCTTCGTCTGGAACAGGAATTTACTTTTACACTCAATGGAAAAAAGCGGTTACGGTGCCCTCAGTAGCAGAGGAAGTGGAAGAAGTGACTTCAGTATTAGCTGGATTTATGGAACTTCCTCAGGGTGAAGAGCCAACGATTGCAACAGTAGTTGATCGAGAAAAACTTCAGGATCAACCCTTCTTTATCAATGCGCAAAATGGCGATAAGGTAGTGATTTATACTAATGCTAGAAAAGCAATTTTATATAGACCAGAAACAAAAAAGGTCATTGAAGTTGCACCAATATTTTTTGATGAAACACAGGCTCAAGCTTCATCAACACCTCCTGAAACGACTCCAACCACTCCAACCACTCCGCCAACTCAGTAAGATATTCGTATGTTGAAAAGATGGGTGATAATTATCGTTACGTGCATTTTGTTGGCTGGTTCCTTAGGTGCTTCAGGGTATTTTTACATGAAATGGAAAAGTGCGACTGTTGTTCCTACTCCTGAAGATACTGCAGAAGAAGTACGAGAAGTAACGTCAGTGGTGGGAGCATATATGGAACTTCCTCAGGGTGAGGAGCCAACGATTGCAACAGTGATAGATAAAGAAAAATTGAAAAATCAATCATTTTTTGCTGGTGCGGAAAATGGAGATAAGGTTTTGATTTATAGTAATGCAAAAAAA
>DAORJA010000077.1:0-3608 GCA_035438805.1 Candidatus Magasanikiibacteriota bacterium | reverse complement strand
GCCCACACATCGGCAGCGCTAATATTATTTAATGCGTTAATAAGGGCTCTATTTACCAAGAGTTCATCAAGCAATCGAGAAGTAGAAACGGTTGTATTCTCGGCCAACTGTTTACCAATTGATCCTGCGGTGTTCAATCCAGATGAAAGTGCATTCCACACATCAGCTGCAGTTATGTCATTGCCATAGCTGGTAAGTGTTCGAGAAGCATTACTCCAAATTGCTGCGGTTATAGATGAAGTCGCATAATCACTCAATGTTCTATTTGCTGAAACCCACACATCAGCTGCAGTAAGGTTACTCGTGCCCCGAGTAGAAACTTGGGCATCAAGATTATCTACCACCAGTTTTCCTATACTACCAAAACTACTCAAGGTACTCGTAGCAACAGACCAGATTGACGCAAGCGAAGATGTCGAAAATTCGACAGAACTACTCACCGTTCGGCTTGCATAAGACCACACATCTGCCGCACTGATATTATTCAACCCACTAATGAGTGATTGATTTTGAGTAAGTTTACTCAGTAATAGAGAACTCGATACAGTTGTATTCTCAGACAGCTGTTTACCAATGGATCCAGCCGTATTCAAAGTAGATGTAAGCGCATTCCACACATCTGCGGCAGTAATATCATTTCCATAACTCGTGAGTGTGCGTGCTGAATTTGCCCATACCCCCAATGCAATTGAAGTGGTCGAATAATCCGTCAGACTGCGAGTTGCTGCATTCCACACATCAGCCGCAGAAAGTGTACTCGTGCCACGAGAGGAAATCTGTGCATCGAGATTAGTTGCAATAAGATTGCCGATGGTCCCAAATTGACTAAATGTGGAAGTTGGAACCGTCCACACTGAAGCAGAAATACTTGAAGTTGCGTAATCAGTAAGTGTACGTCCACTATATGCCCATACATCTGCAGCACTAATGTTATTTAGGGCAGAAATCAATGATCTATTAGCAATAACTTCAGAAATGATTGAACTTGTTGCACTTCCAATACTAGACGATACAAATGCCTGGCTTGCTAACATTCCACCATCAGTAAGACTACCACTGGTAAGTCTACGATTTGGAGAAGCTATATCACTCCAAATATCAGCAAGGAGGGTTCCAAAGCTACTAAGAGTACGCGTTGGATTGCTCCAAATATCAGTAACAATACTACCAAAGTTACTAAGTGTACGACTAGAAGCATTCCAGATATCATCCGCAATTGAAACAGCAGAAGTAAGTGTTCGAGCTGCATTACTCCAGACCGAGCTTGCAATAGAAGTAGTTGACACGCTAACAAAACCAATAATAAAACTCTTATCAAGCTTCACCAAATCCCCATTAAGTACACTGCCACAGGTAATATTCGCAGGCCACAGACCCTGGACAGTGGTAGATGAAAAATTAAAATATTGCCAGCCATTAGTACTCGTGGTCATGGGCGTTCCACTCACGACCGTACTTCCTGAAGGATCATGTATAAACACTTGGCAGGTAGAGGTAGCTGGCTGATAATTATCATTATAGATAAATTCCCCAATAGTAACCATGTCATTGGGGCCATATTTTTCGTATGCTGCAAAAACAGTATCCAAAAAAACGAAGCTACTAAGGGCAACCAAAAATATGGTAACTATGATTTTCTTATTGAGAGCCGACAAGCAAAAACTCACAAAATTCTAATTTTACTCCTTTTCTTTATTCTAAAATTACTTCTTTTTGGTCACATCGTCATTCTGATCCTTGAAAGCCCCTCGTAAGTGGCGCACCGCTTCCACGATACTTTTTGCTAATTCTGGAATCTTCTTTGTCCCAAATAATAATACCAACACAATTGCAAGGATAACGAGCTCTTTAGTTCCTAATCCGAACATATGAGAAAATTACTGATAAATAAATTACATTATACGTGGACGGTGCATGAGAATCGTGATTTCATATAACAACACCAAAGGTATCACCATTATCAATAATGATACCCCATCTGTGGGTGGTAGTAAAGAAGTAAAAACAAAAATCAAAGCGATTGCGTATCTACGTTTTCTTTTCAAAAAATTAGAATCTACCAAACCTGCTTTGATGCACAGACTCAAAATCAATGGAAATTGGAAAATAACGCCCAAAAAAGTTGCGGTTACAATTATTTCAGATAAAAATTTACTGATATCCCAATAATTCTGTACTCCCAAACTTATGTTGAGAAGCGCAATTGCGTTAAGCGCAAAATATAACACAAAACACCCATACACAAATCCGCTCACGAATAGGAAAAGTGCTGTTGGTAAATAAAAAATAAACTTTCTTTTCTCTTTTTTTGTTAAACCCGGTCCAAAGAAAGAAAAACTGTGATAGAGGAAGACGGGTAAGCTAAGGGTGCACGCAAAAAACATACCAATACTCATAGCAAGATCAATAAATTGAAATGGTGAGGTAGCAATCATCGCAACATGCTGGATTTTGAAATAACTATTCCCAATTCGGAATAACGGAATAGAAACAAAAAAGCCCACGATAAACGTCAGGACAAAAAAAACAACAATAAAATAAATTCTTTTTCGTATCTCTTCAAAATATGGGTAATATTCCGACAGTTTCCCCTTCAATTGACCAATAGTTTCTTCCACAAAACAATAATTAAAATCAAAGAGCGTCTTTACTCGGACATGATGAATATATTTCCCCCACCCCCTGTAATTTCTGGTGCCTCAAGTAATAAAAATTGTGATCCATTTGTTTCAACTAGTATATCATTGGCAGTGCCTCCATACGCCACTGAGGGTAGTTCCAAAATAAAATCTTGTCCCTCTCCTTCCTGAAAATTTACATCAGTCAGTGCCATATTATTGCGTTAATGTGCTTGATGTAGTATCTATTAACGTTTCTATAGCGTTTGAAATCGCTTCGGTGGTAGTTGAAATTGCGTCTGCAGCATCACTCACTGTATCAATTGCTGATTTGGCAGTATCAAGACCACTCGGTATTGAGGTAGTTGTTGCCTGAGGCGTAGTAGCTGCCACATCATCAATCTGAACAGTTGATGTTGTAGTCGATACATTATTATTGACTTGAGAGGTGTCCATGACCGGCGCTTCTTCTACTAGCGTGGCATTGTTAGTATTCGAATCAATTTCTGAACCAGTTGAGGTGATGGATAAGCTATCAACAGGATTTTCTATTGCATCTTCCATTTTTGCTTGTTCGGTTGCTTGTACTTCATCAAGCGAGGATGGCTCGAGAGAACCTCCTTCCATTTGAGCTAACAGTTCATTACTCATTCGAACATACGAAGCTGCAGTATGTGTAGAATCAGGGTCAATCTTTAAAATTGATTCACCCAGTTCCTTAGCATTATTACATCGATAGACCATTCCTCCATATTTTATATATTGTGCTTCAAAAGCGCCCAGAATAACACCTGGATTATTACTATCATAAAATTCAATGAGCGCACTATCAGCATAATCACCCGTAGTAGTAGCAACAATCCAAATTTCGCTCTCAGCGACTTTTTGTCCCTGTTCTATATGAATCATACTAATCTTGAATAAGTAATGCCCGGACTTTTATATTATCAGCAAGACTGGCGGGGGTGTATCGTATATAGGTGGTCTCAT
>DAORJA010000076.1:0-3616 GCA_035438805.1 Candidatus Magasanikiibacteriota bacterium | reverse complement strand
GTCTTGATCTTCCATACACTTCCTCTTCTCACGCTCGGTGATGCAGTTACGCTTAGCATCTTCGAGCTTCAGTCGCAGGTCTGCGATCTGATTCTCGAGTCCGCTGACCACCTCTTCGAATCCGATGATCTCGTCCTTGCTCTCCTCGATCACCTGCTTCAGCTTGCTGTGGATCCGCAGCCGATCATGATGATCGCTTGCGATCACACTTTCTTGTATTTCGACCGCTGCAATCTTCTTCTTATTTTCCTCGACCAGCTGCCGATAGATCTCGATGTCAGAAGCTGAAACCACCATCTTCTTAGTGTTGGTCTCCACCTCGACCTGGTTGTGATCCTCTCTCGACGATCTGCTGCCATCCGAGACCGTCTCCTTGGACGTCTTGCGCTTGAAGGTACGCTCTGTTTCTCGATCACGAATTCTTGCCTGCGCAGCCTTCAGCCGAGAGATGACATCATCCGGCTTCGGGCAGTTCATCCGGAACATCATCTTGGTGTTGGTCCCTTCGGGCATGAGCGTCACTTCGAACATGTGCTTGCTCTTCTTCATGAACTCCATGCCGCGGATCCCTCGATTTTCATCGATTCCTTTCCCCTTATGGTGGTACGTGAAGACGCGATCACCGTCGATCTCCGCTTCTTCGAAGAGCTCGGTAAGAAGTGCACGATACACCGACTCCGAGACTTGCTCAGGAGTGAATTTCTGAAACTTGATTGAGAGTGCCACGTCTAGCTCCGATTGAGTGGATTGTTGACTGTCTAGGAACACATCTCCCAGAACAGTCGCAGAATATATCATAGCATTATTTTTATGTCAATACAGCCATTTAATACCAAAAAAGAGCATGCATTGTATGCTCTTTTTTATACTTTTTAAAAATTTATAGCCCAAAATTTTTCTTCAAAACTGCCTTATAAATACTATCCCGACTCACTATTCCTACTACTTTTCCATTTTCTACGACAGGAAGTCGACTTACATCATGGGCAAGCATGAGCGCTCCCGCCTTCATAATAGGATCATCTGGTGTCACGGTTAGAATGTTTCTTTTCATGAATACTTCAACTTTGGTATTTCTAATATCCCCTGCTTTTGATTCTCTTGCTTCCATGTCCGTATAGCTCTCTGGACTTTCATAAAAACTCCGATACCAGGGATACATGATCCGTACAATATCTTTTTCTGACACAAACCCAACCACTCGCTCTTTATCATCAAGTACGGGTGCACCACTCACTTCATGAGTATAGAGAAGTCGTGCCACTTCTTCATAGGTAGCACTGGGAGACACAGACACTACTTTTGTATCCATCAATTCTTTAACTTTCATATAAAATAAATTAAAAGTAAAGAAATAAAGATACAGAATAATAAAACCAACAACACACACTGTATTTCTATCATAGCGTCAACTTGTATTACCGTCAAATCCTCTCTTTACCAAACAATACAAAGAGGATATACTTTTTCTATAAAACTAAACTATATGTATACAGGATCTCTCTATATAGCAGGCGACCACGGCGGATATGCCCTCAAAAAGCGTTTAGTTCGATTTATTGAAAATGAGCTCGCTCGCCCGATTGAAGACATGGGTCCACTCCAATTTGGAGAACACGATGATTACACTGATTATGCATTCCCTCTTGCAGAGCGTGTTGTCAAAGAAAATGCTCGCGGCATTCTTGTATGTCGCAATGGAATCGGAGTATGTATGGCTGCAAATAAAGTTCGAGGAGTACGTGCAGGCATTGGATACAATATTGCAGCGGCTGAATCCATGATGAAAGATGATAATACCAATATTTTATGTCTCGCAGCTGATCATTTGTCAGAAGATTTTGCAATGGCAATTGTAAAGAGATGGCTCGAAACTCCATTTAGTGAAGCTGAGCGCCACGTGCGCAGATTGGGAAAAATTCAGGAGTATGAAAAAGGTGTATGATTGATATTATTCCCTCGATTTTGGTACAGTCAGAAAAAGAATTTCTTGCACAACTCGCTTCACTTGAACATGCGGTGCCCCATGTCCAACTTGATATTGCTGACGGAGCATTTGTTTCCAATACTACCTGGGCTGAACCTGAAATTGTTCGCCATGTCGAAAGGTATACATGTGAACTTCACCTCATGGTACGCTATCCACTCGAAGTTATCGTGGAGTGGATTACTGTTCCACAAGTCACCAAATTTATTGTTCATGTTGAATCCACAGATAATATCGAAGAGACTATATCCCACATACAGGCATCTGATGAATTGAAGCGAGATGTATTTGTGGCTTTGAATCCTGAAACAGAACTTACTATGCTTGAAAAAATAGTGAATTCTATCAATGGCGTATTATTTATGGGTGTTACCCCTGGATTTCAGGGACAAAAATTAATCCCCGCAGTCCTTGAAAAAATAGCCCAGTGCAGAAAAAAATATCCTCACTTATATACTGAACTCGATGGCGGCGTACATGAAGAGACACTTAAGGACATAGTGCACAGTGGAGTGCATGCAATATGTCCCGGTAGCCTGGTATTTAAACGACAACATTCAGCAGCTGAACAAATCACCTTAATAAAAAATAACATTTCAAACTTAAAATAAATATGTCCAAACAAAATGAACTTCTTGATCTCGTGATTATTGGAGCTGCTGCTGCTGGATGCGCTGCTGCAGTGTACGCTGCACGAAGAAATTTGAAATTTGCCATGGTAACCAAAGATATTGGAGGAGAAGTTGCACTCTCTGGAGAAGTGGAGAATTGGCCAGGCATTATTCATACTACTGGTTTTGAATTAGCGCAGCAATTCTACAAACATGCAGAATCATATGGTATCAAAGCAGATGCAGGGTACGCAGTCACTGGAATTGAAAAAGAAGGTGCGTATTTTATTGTAAAAACTGAAGACTATTCAAAAAAAGAGAAAATATATTACACAAAAACAGTAATCATTGGAAGTGGTATCCACCCACGAGAACTCGGAATTCCGGGAGAGAAAGAGTTACGTGGAAAAGGTGTCACATATTGTACGGTATGTGATGGGCCACTCTACCGCGGTAAAATTACTACGACCATTGGCGCAGGTAATGCCGCACTTGAATCAGCGCTTATGATGGCAGAGCTTGCGCAAAAAGTATATTTTATTACCAAATTTCCAAATACCAAAGAAACAAATGGTGGATTTCCTAAAGGCGAAAACATCTTGATTGATAAAGTGAAAAAAGCCAAGAACGTTGAAATTATATATGCTGCTAAAACCGGTGAAATCCTTGGTGCTGATACGGTGACCGGAGTTTCATATATCGATGCAACGGGCACAAAACAAACACTTGAAACTAATGGTGTCATGGTACATATTGGTAATATTCCTAATTCTGATTTTGCAACGATTGTTGATCGCACTCCCCTCGGAGAAATTAAGGTTGATCTCAAATGTGCCACCTCAATTCCTGGAATTTTTGCAGCGGGGGATGTAACGACTGTTCCATACAAGCAAATTGTTATTGCAGCAGGCCAAGGTGTGACCGCAGCTCTCTCTGCAATTGAGTATATCAACAAACTAGCAGACTAATAATTGCATACTGCGTTGAGAATATATGTGATATGAGGTAGGTGATGTGC
>DAORJA010000075.1:0-3788 GCA_035438805.1 Candidatus Magasanikiibacteriota bacterium | reverse complement strand
CACCCCGCCCTTCGCGAAGGGCGGGGTGGTTTTTGATATGTGAGGCGTAGAGCGCAATATCAATCATAATTTATGTAAATCTTGCCAAAAAACATAGCTGATGATACATTGAATAATATGTTCAAAAGAAATAGAAATGAGACAATTGATGGCTTGATTGAATTGGTCCGCGGATATAATGCTGAGGCTGATTTTGATATGATCCGTCTTGCATATGATTTTGCAGAAGAAGCTCATCGTGGACAGACCAGAAAATCAGGGGAGCCGTATATCACCCATCCACTTTCAGCAGCATATATTCTAGCTGATATTAGGATTGATCCAATTATTGTAATTGCAACCCTGCTTCATGATGTACCAGAAGATACTTCTCGAACGCTCGAAGATATTGAAAAGAATTTTGGATCAGAAGTTTCCTCAATGGTTCGAGGAATCACCAAATTGGGAAAATTGAAATATCGAGGGGTAGAACGCTATATTGAAAACCTTCGCAAGATGTTTGTGGCAATGGCCGAAGACATTCGGGTGATGATTATCAAGTTTGCTGATCGTATTCATAATTTGGAAACACTCGATGCGCTTCCTCCGCAAAAAAGATATCGAATCGCACTTGAAAGCCTTGAAATTTACGCACCAATTGCAAATCGATTGGGAATGGATGATATCAAGGGGCAGCTTGAAGATTTGTCTTTTAAACATGTGTACCCAAAAGAATACGAGCGTGTGAAAAAGATTCGCGATGAAAGATTACAGGGAAAGGAGAAGTATTTTGCAACCATTATCAAGAAAGCTAGTGAAGAATTAATAAAAGCAGGAATCACCCCTGTTTCAACTGAAGGTAGAAACAAACGTCTATATAGCTTATACCGAAAACTTATTAGAAAAAATAATGATATTAATAAAGTGTACGACTTAGTGGCGATTAGAATTATTGTAAAAACTGTAGGCGAATGTTATGCGACATTGGGAATTCTCCATAATATATGGACGCCAATGAAGGGTAGAATCAAAGACTATATTTCTCAACCAAAACCAAATGATTATCAATCACTTCACACAAGTGTGTTTGGTGATGAAGGGGAAGTGGTAGAATTTCAAATTAGAACTGAAGAAATGGATGAGAATGCTGAATTTGGTATTGCTGCACACTGGCACTATACAGAGAATGGGAGTCGTATGCCCTCACGAGAGATCAAATGGGTAAAAGAGCTTGCGGAAATTCAGAAAGATATTTTGAACAAGCTATCTGATCTTGAAGAAATCAAAGTAGATTTTCTCCAAAGTCGTATTTTTGTCTTCACGCCAAAAGGTGATGTAATTGATCTTCCAGAGGGTGCAACTCCAATTGATTTTGCATACCATATTCATTCTGAAATCGGAAACAAATGTACTGCAGCTATTGTGAATGATAAAATGGTTTCGCTTGATACTGAACTTAATAACGGAGATGTCGTAGAAATTGTGACTGACAAGAATCGAAAATATCCCAGCCAAGATTGGGTAAAAATTGTCAAAACACACAGTGCGCGATTGCATATTAGGAATGCATTGAAGCAAGAAGGAAAGATGAGTATTAGAAAACTGCTCAAATCAGTAATGCCTGGAAAAAAAGGATAAGCAAAAAACCCTTATTAAATTAGCGAAGCCCTGTCACGACGAATCGTGCAGGGCCTTTTGCTTCAACCATCCCCTCCTCAGTGATGGTTACTGTGTGCGTGATGGGCGGCGGCTTTCTTGCTTTCCCCCTTTTTTTTCTTTTTGGACCCAGGTTCCCTGAATCCATCAATGATCCCTTCGGTCATTGTTGCAGTCAGGCCGAACAAGGTTATCCCTGCAACTGCGAGTGCGATATGTGCACTACAGAGAAATAGAACGAAGATCCAGGCCAGAATACTACCCCAGTGAATCTTGCGCTTTGGTTCGGGCCCATGGTGAGCACCGTGCGCATGTTTGTTATCGTGAGACAAAGGACACCTCCTAGTTGCTTCTGTTTGTGGACATCTACGTTAACGAAAGAGTATAGCATATGTGAGTGATTTTGTCAAGGTAAAGAGGTAAAAATTGGTATAAAAATGCCTAAGCCCCTGCAGATAAATCTGAGGGGCTTTTTTGCGGGTGGATGTATCTCCTCCTTCAAGGATATCCACCCTGTACTGAGGGTTTCTTAGCTCGGCGCCGTCTACATAGCCAGACGAAGAGTTTGCCTAGCAGTATGAGTGCTAGGATGCATGTGTTGATCACGACTTCGGTCACCCATGCTGCGATGATGAAGACGGAGAATAGACAGATCCCGATGGGACCCATGTTCAAAACGATGTTCATCACCAGGGCGAAAAGTCCTAACTTGAACCATGGAATGTCCATCTGTACACGTTCTTTTTTGCGGAACACTTGTGCACCTCCGACTCAAAGGAACTAAATTAACAAAATAATATAGCACATTTGAGTGACTTTGTCAATATAGAAGAGCCATATTTTGACTCTATTGAGATAAATTTAATAAACCTCCGAGACTGTCGGAGGTTTATATAAAGTCGTAGTCTTAGCTGGTTGCTTTTTTTGCTCGTTTTTTGAATCCACCACGTCGTGGTCTGCTCGGAGCTTCAATCAATAGTTTCTGACAATCTTCCAATGTAAGGTTTTTGGGATCAGTATCTTTAGGAATCTTCGCATTTGTCTTTGTTGCGGTGTCTGTGATGTATGGTCCATAGCGACCATTCAATACTTGCACCGTTGAACCTTCAAATAGCTTAATGGTTTTTTCATCATCAGCTTTTTTCTTGAGACTTATGACTTCATTCGCTTCTTCGAGCGTAATCGTGTATGGATCTTTGTCTTTGATCGAAATAAATTTTGAGCCATGCTTTATATAGGGTCCAAAACGTCCTACGTTTGCAATGATTTCGTTTCCTCCACTATCGACTCCAAGAGTTCGTGGAAGATCAAACAATTTGATTGCATCATCGAGCGTAATTTCTTGGAGAGTCTGTCCAGGTCGGAGGGAGGCGAATGCTGGTTTTTCTTCACTTTCAGCTTCACCTTTTTGTACATATGCACCAAATCGTCCGATTCTGCCGTAGATTGGCTTTTGACTTTTCGGGTCAGTACCAATGAGATGTAATTTTACAGTGTCTTCTTTCGTTAGTTCGTCAGTTTTTTTGGTAATCAAATCATGAAACGGATGATAGAACGTTGCGATAATCGGCTGCCAATCTTTGGTACCTTCTGCAATTTCATCAAGATTTTCTTCCATCTGCGCAGTAAATTTGTAATCAACAATTTCTGGAAAATGTTCTACTAATAAATCGTTCACTAAAAATGCAATATCATTTGGCTTCAATCGTTTACTATCGTCACGCTCGACATATCCACGAGCTTCAATCGTTCCAATTGTTGGAGCGTACGTTGAAGGTCGTCCAATACCATATTCTTCAAGCGCTTTGACAAGTGTTGCATCAGAATAGCGAGCAGGCGGTTCGGTGAAATGTTGTTCTGGAATCACTTCTTTTAATTTAAGTGAGTCTTTTTCTTTGAGTTCAGGTAAAATTTCTTCTTTGATTTCCTGAGGATAGAGCGCAAGCCAACCTGGAAAAATCATGGTCTGCCCACTTGCTCTGAAGGTGTGATGAGTGCCTGAGATGTCAATCGTCGTTTTATTAAGTCTTGCTTCGGTCATCTGAGTTGCAACTGCTCGATTATAAATAAGCTGGTATAACTTGTGTTGCTGAGGGCTCAAATATGCTTTGATACTCTCAGGTGTTCGTGCAGGGTCAGTAGGGCGAATTGCT
>DAORJA010000074.1:0-3917 GCA_035438805.1 Candidatus Magasanikiibacteriota bacterium | reverse complement strand
ACAACAACCCGGGGAAGTGCGCTCGCTACGGCGACCGCTTCCCCCTCTCTACTCTGAATTCAAATACGATTGAAAATAGAGTAGAGAACAACAAAAAAAGCTCGATTTCCTCGAGCTTTTTTTGTTTCGCATCTCGATATGGTTAATGGTACTTTTTATAATTTTAATTTTTACTTTTGCCTTTTTAATTTTTCCTTTGCGTATGATATACTTATGTGGAATTTTATGAAGAAAATACATGTCGTGCATATCATTCCCAAGCTTGGTTTCGGTGGAGCCGAGCGTTTTGTGGTTGAACTCGCAAAACATGTTTCATCTCATACAATTCGCCAGACAGTTATTACACTCTGGGATGATCGTCCGCTAATGGGGGAATTACCTGATTCGGCTTCCTGTATGGTATTTCCCTTTGACGGTATCGGATATGCGAGCCGCATTCCACGACTCAAAAAATTACTTACAGAAATCGAGGCTGATGTCGTACATACGCATCTTTTTAGTGCAGATCTGTGGGGACGGCTTGCGGCACATGCTGCAAAAATTCCTGTGGTTACGACTGAACATAATATTAATGTAGGAGAATCTTGGCTCTGGGGTACGATCAAGCGCACAATGAAACATTTTTCGCGTGTGTACACTGCGCCGTCACATGCTGTTGCAGCGTATATGAAAACTGCATATGGAATTGCATTGAAAGATACTCGAGTGATTATGCATGGTATTGAATTAGAACATTTTACGAAAATTAAACCCGCTGCTTTTACCGAACCGTATCAGCTGCTCATGATCGGAAGAATAGTAGAACAAAAAGGGCATACAATTGCGCTCGATGCATTACACAAACTGACGGATATTTCCTGTACGCTTACGATAGTAGGAGAGGGAGAAAAAAAAGAATCACTCATGCGTTATGCAAAAGAATTGGGAGTGAGTGATCGAGTGATATGGAAATCAGCTACCGAGAATGTGTCGAAAGAATATGCAGCAGCAGACATCGTACTCGTCCCTTCACGATGGGAAGGATTGGGAATCGTTGTACTCGAAGCGCTCGCGAGTGAAAGACTGGTAATCGGATCTCGGGTCGGAGGAATTCCTGAAATTATTACTGATGGAGAAAATGGTCGATTGATTCCTGGAGAAAATAGCGACGCGCTTGCAGATGCAATTCGTGCAAGTGTGGAAAATTACTTAGTTACAAAAAAGATTGCCAAGCAAGGTCGTGCCTGGGTAAAAGAACGAGGAAATGTGGTGCGCATGGCTGAAGCATATGAAGCACTGTATCAGGAAGTAGCGAAAAAATAATCTACGTATGGCTGAAGCGACAACTTCAAAATTTACCTGGTTTCTCGGTGTATCGGCGTTCATAGGTGCACTGATTTTTGCGATCATGTTGAAAGGAAATATGATGGTTGCGGCTATACTCGGGTTTTTGGTGATTTTATTTTTTTCGTATCATTTGGAAATTGGTCTCTATATTTTAATTATTCTCTACCCACTTATTGGTTGGGAATTTCATGCTGATATTTTCCGGGGATTGCTCGGCTCTAGTTCTGCGGTGCTTGAATTTTATGCGCCCATGGTCGATGTGTGGGCACTCCTGATGGTTGGAGCGTACTTGCTCTATCTGGTCCGCAAATGGCTATATGGAGAAAAACACCGTATTTACCTTCCTGAATTCGGATGGTACTCATTATTTATCATATCAGGACTGCTCTCGCTTACCAATGTTGCAGGCTGGGAATTACAGCCAAGTTTTTCGTATCTAGTCCGATTTCTATTATTTGTATATCTGGCGTATGTAGTTCTCGGAGCAAATATTATACGTACCAAAAAAATATTGCATCGTGCGCTCGAAGTGGTGGTGTGGATTGGTGTAGTTGGAGCAATATTAGGACTTCTCTCGTTTGCAATTGGTCCGGGACGGGGAGTGATGCGTGCAGTTCCCATTCCTGTATTTGGATGGCAACCGTTCAATTATGATACGGCGAGTGGACATATTCTTCTAGCAGAAGTGCTCGTGGTAGCTTTCCCGATTGCGATATATCTCGCATTGAGGGCGCAGACAGACGCGCGAAAAATTGTATATACTATCGCGAGTGCGATATGTGGAATCACTGCATTTCTCACTTTTTCTCGGGCGAGTTGGCTTACGCTTATTGTGCAGGGAATGTTAGCGCTCTATATATTCCGTTCGCAGATCAAATGGAAAAAAATTAGAGGATATTTTTTCACCTCACTCTTATTTTTGATTCCGGCAGGAGTGTACATGGCACTGCTTTTGCAAAGTGCGGTGGTATCGTCTTCCAATAGTACGCGCATTACTCTAACTGAAGTTGCTTGGAGTTTTTTCCTTGAACATCCTGTCGTAGGACAGGGGGTCGGCACATTTGTAGAGAGACTGCAGGATATACATTATTTCACCTATGAATTTGGCGATCCAATTGATGCTCATAGTGTTCTTATGAAAATCCTTGCAGAGCAGGGAATACTCGGGGTCGCTACATTTGGATTATTTATTGGATTATTATTATTTTCAATATATAAGCGAACAATCGCCATGGAATATAGTGTTGAAGCTCGAGGAGCCGCACAACTATGTTTGTTCTTAATTATTGTGCCGCTATTTTTTCAAATGTTTAATACACAATATTATTCTGCTCGTATGTGGGTGCCTTTTATGCTTGCGATTGCGTCGCATCTTCTGTATCGTCATGAACATGAAGGTACGGGATTTTACACTCATTTCCGCCCGAATAAATATAAGATTGATACTGAAGTTACCTAAATACTATGATGAAAGTGGTACAGATTATTCCACGACTATATCCAGGCGGAGCTGAGCGCCTGGTCTTGCAGTATGCGGAAGAATTTAGTACTCGAGATTGCTCGGTCCATGTAATGAGTAGTGTCGGTGACGGTGCGCTGCGTCCGTTGTTTGAGCGCACAAACGCAGAATTGATCGTAGGTAGTCGAGAAAAACATGGTGGAAGATGGGGGGTGTGGAAATTTTTAAAGCGTGAGCTCATGCGTATTCAGCCAGACATCGTGCATACCCATCTGATGGGTGGCGACATGATCGGATATTTGTGGAAACGTATGTCGCCTAAAACTATCTGGATCTCGACTGCGCATAATGTAGAATTTCATACGTCACTTCTCAAACGAATTGCGTGGAAAATGTTTTTGAAAAAAGCTGACGCAGTTATTGCGGTATCTGATGCGGTTGCTGCATATTCACATGAACATTTCTCTGTTCCAGAGGAAAAAATTCATATTATTTATAATGGTGTTGATACTAAGCAATGGAAAAAAATTCCAGCAAAAGTGATGCACGCAGATACACTATCATTTGCAACTATTGGTCGTCTCGAAGAACAAAAAGGGCATGTATATGCGCTTCAGGCACTCGCTCAGTTACAAAATATACCATGGACCTATCATGTGTATGGTCAGGGAAGTCTAGAGAATTCGCTGAAGCATAGTGCTCAAACATTGGGTATTGCTGATCGCGTTATCTGGCACGGACAACATACTGACATGGCACGCGCATTTGAAGAAATTGACGTTGTGGTACAGCCGTCACTCTGGGAAGGCATGAGTCTGGTCGTACTTGAGTCTATGGCAGTGGGTCGAGTGGTAGTTGCGAGCTCTGCTGCGGGAAGTGGAATAATTGAGGATGGTGTTACAGGCTATTTGTGTGAAACAGGTAATGCTGCAGATCTGGCACGAGTACTCCGGACTATTGTAGAAAATTCACAAGATAGTATCCGCATTGCAAAACGAGGTCGTGTACAGGTGGAAAAACGTTTTGATATTAATAATCACTATCGCGCGGTCAAAAATCTTTACTCATCACTTCTGTCATTCTAAAGAGGTATGCTACCTGTTCGTGTACGACAATGTATGGTGTATATGTT
>DAORJA010000073.1:0-3996 GCA_035438805.1 Candidatus Magasanikiibacteriota bacterium | reverse complement strand
TGTATCATCGTCTTTAAATGGTCAAGGAAAAAAATACGATCGACCATGGAAATTTTTACATGTTGAGAACTAAACATCTGGCGATGTGGGCGCACCTCTTTTAATTTTCCATTACGGAGTGTTGCAGCTATTGCCATATAATTAGTCTTTGGTCGCACGGAGTATTTCTTCGATGGTTGTTACTCCTAATTTTGCTTTAATAAGTCCATCTTGAAATAGTGTAAGCATGCCATTTTTTATCGCATACGCCTTGATGTCATTTACGTTTGCTTTGGTGTTGATAATTTTTTGAAGTTCTTCGTCAACAACCATGACTTCGTAGATTCCCACACGGCCCTTATAGCCTGAGGCATCACATTTTTTACATCCGTTTCCACGATAAAAGGTGAGTGACTCAAGGCTTTTTTCTTTTGCAGTAAGCGTTGCACCATGTTCTTTAAAAAGAGATGCAAGTTTTGATTTATCAATCAGAGAATGGAGTTGTTTCAG
Source organism: Candidatus Magasanikiibacteriota bacterium (assembly GCA_035438805.1). Classification (GTDB taxonomy): domain Bacteria; phylum Patescibacteriota; class Patescibacteriia; order Magasanikbacterales; family UBA922; genus UBA922. Next base: position 3,507 of record DAORJA010000073.1, on the reverse strand, counting down.
TTCTTTTGCTGTCAATTTGAATGACTCTTTGCAATTAGGGCAGATTTTTCTGACTAACCGTTGCGCAATGATAATATTTGAAGTAAATGCAACCAAAAACGGCGGAATATCCATATCAAGTAAACGCGGAATCGTAGTTGGCGCATCATTAGTATGCAGTGTGGAAAGTACTAAGTGTCCTGTCATGGCCGCATGGATAGCAATTTCTGCAGTTTCTTTATCACGAATTTCTCCCACCATAATAATGTCAGGATCCTGGCGAAGGAATGAGCGGAGACCAGAGGCAAACGTAAAACCAGCTTTAGGATTGATTTGGCTTTGATTAATTCCTGTTACATGGTATTCGATTGGATCTTCAATGGTGCAGATATTTACATCTGGCTGATTAAGCATTCCTAATATGGAATAGAGGGTCGTGGTTTTTCCTGATCCAGTAGGACCTGTGACCAATACCATGCCATGTGGTTTTTCAATCGCTTCATCAATAAGCTCTTTGATTCCAGGTAAAAATCCAAGTTCATCAAGAGTTAATGGCTTTTGACCTTCGTGCAATAGACGCATGACAATTTTTTCTCCGTCATATACAGGAATGATTGAAACACGGAATGATAGTGTTTCTCCCTGAACGGAAATTTTGAACCGTCCGTCTTGAGGAATCATGTGCTCATCAATTTTTAAATTTGATAAAATTTTAATTCGGGCTACAATGCCACTCTGCACTGTTTTCGGTAAGTGCATCATTTCACGTAGTATTCCATCAATACGAAATCGGACTACAACATCGAGTTCTGTTGGTTCAATATGAATATCACTCGAGTTCTCGAATACGGAATGTTCAAGAATTGAGTTAACAATATTAATAATCGGAAGTTCTTCAGCAGCTTTTTTGAGATCCGTTGGGTCTGAGTGTGCAAGCGGTTGGCTCAACTCCTGTTTGAGATTTGATCGATATCTGCGCAATGATTCTTTAGTCTCACGGGGAGTGGTGATGAACACTTCAAGATCTTTTCTGCTTTTTCTACGTATAAATTCAATAGTTTGTACATCAGTCGGATCCGTGAGAGCAATTTTCAGTGATGTTGGTGTACTATCAAACGCTACAATATGGTGTGCCTCAGCAAAAGCTTCGGGCAATTCATGTAGTGTTTCGGGGGGAATATCGCGTCCCTTTAGTGAGACTCGGGTCAACCCGTACTCTTCTGCAATTCCATCATACAACGCATCCTCTTTGATAATATTTTTTTCAATCAGATGGGTTTCCAAATCCTTACCCCGATTTTGTGCATCCTCAAGATGGGTAGCAATTTGTGCAGCAGTCAATTTGAATTTTTTAGCAAGAAGTTTTTTGAACTCTTCCAAAGGTAACATAAGAAAGTGAGTTGAGGCTCGACTAATCGCTCCATAGTATATCACAAAATGATCAGTATACATATTGCATCGTATGTGTAATTTTATCTTATGATTACTATTGACAAAGCACCTATCCATTGCTATAGTATGCCCGGTCGTTTAATTGGTGTTAAAAGTATCTAATTAATTTAACGTGTATTTTGAAAGGTTATAGTTATGAAAAAGTATGAGATATTGTGTGTACTTCCGGGTACGCTCGCTGAAGACGAGGTAGCTCCGATTGCCACACAGATCGAAAATCAACTCAAAGCTCAGGGAGCTGAAGAAATTAAAAGAACAGATTTGGGTAAAAGCCGACTGGCATATCCAATGAAGCATATCCGATATGGATATTTTGAGTTTTTCACAGCCCAGATTGCTCCTGAGAAGGTTGCTGCTCTTGAACAGAGCATTAGACTCTTGGGAAACATCCTTCGAGTAGGAGTTCAGGTACATGATCCAAAGCAAAAAGGTACGATTACCTTGGCTCAGGACCCAACTGCCTTGAGTGCTCCTCCAAAAGCTGATCTTCCTACCCGTTCGGGACGCCCTGAAGTTCGAAAAGAACAAAAGGAACGTACAGATGCTCCTATTGAAGAGAAAGAAGAGAAGAAAGTCGCTGCAGAATCATCTCTTAATTTGGAAAATATCGGCGAAAAGCTTGATGAGATATTGCAGAAAGATATTGATAAGGTATAATGAGGGTAAGTCCTATAGTCGTTCCCTAAACCAAGGAGGGTTCGGCACTTATTACTAACTCATTTCTCTATGGACCTGAATCGAGCTATGATCCTCGGGCGTCTTACCCGGGATCCTGAAGTCAGAAGTACACCTTCTGGTCAAAGTGTCGCAAATATCGGTGTCGCAACAAGTAGAGTGTGGAAAGATGCATCAGGTACTCGCCAAGAGCGCCCTGAATACCATAATGTGGTATTGTGGGGAAAATTGGCAGATATCGCAGGCCAATATCTCGGAAAAGGACGTCGTGTGTATATTGAAGGACGTCTGGAAACGAGAGATTGGACCGGACAAGACGGTGTAAAGCGGTATCGAACTGAAGTGATCGCTGAAAACCTAATTATGCTTGATGCACCACGAGGTGGCGGAAGCGGGGGAGAATCATTTGGTGGAGGAAAAGAAGAAGATGAAAGACCAAGTGCCCCAACGAGCGCTCCTGACGATGAAATAAAAGTAGAAGATATACCGTTTTAATCAACATGAAGTAACGTATGAATCCAGTGAAAAATCAAAAACTGAAAAAGCAAAAGCAATGCTTCTTCTGTATCGACAAGAAAAAACACATTGACTATAAAGACAATGAAGCACTCCGAAGATTTACCTCTTCATACATGAAGATCCAGCCTCGCCGCCGAAGCGGACTCTGCGCAAAACACCAACGTCAGATCGCTCGAGCAATCAAACAGGCGCGCATTGCAGGACTCCTCGCATTTGTGCCTAAATAGTCTTCAATAGAAGTTAAAACATCCCGACTCAAATCGGGGTGTTTTTTTGTTAGTCATATATGTTCGGTGTTGGAGGATATTTGTGGTATACTTATCAAAAATCTATAGTCGAAATAAAAATATGGAGAGTCAAGAAAAAAAATATCATCACGAAAGAGAAAAAAATAGAGAGCAAGGAGAAAAAAAAGAGGAGATGAGTGAAGAATTGCGAGCTGCAGCCACACGTGAACGGGCAGAATTTTTAATAAAAGAAGTGAAAAGCACGACCAAGCAAGTACAAAATTTGGTGCTACATATTCAGCAGGTGGTAACTGCACTCAACATACTAAAAACTCAATTACAACTAACCACAACAGAGGATCCATCATCAGTGGTACAGGATAAGAAAATGGTGTCTTCATTAAAACAAAAAATCGCTGAACATAAGCAGGAATTACTAGAAATGAAAGAAGATCTTATAGAAGCGCTCAAGAAAGAAGATATGAACGCTCCAGCTCATCAACCAAAAACACAAAAAGAAGCGGAGCGAATTGTCGAGAAAATAATGTATGAACTTAGTAATTGAAGAATAATAATTCTTGAATGAAACCAAGGTCTGTACAGAATGGATTTACGCTTATTGAGGCAGTAGTTGCGCTCGGTATTTTTGCTATAT
>DAORJA010000072.1:0-4069 GCA_035438805.1 Candidatus Magasanikiibacteriota bacterium | reverse complement strand
CAATTTCAAAAAAAATGATTATATTTCCACTGTGGTTTGCGCGTAATTTATTAATTTGATCGAGTAATTCTTTGTATAATTTGAGTCCATTATCTTCTGCAACAAGTGCTCCAATCGGTTCATGCTGGATGGTGGGCTCGGTGTCGAATTGTGCTTGTGTGAGGTAGGGGAGATTGGCAGTAAGAAGTATATTGGAGTGGTGATCTAGAAAAGTGTTCTTTTTAAAAAGAGGCTCAAGTAGATTTCCGTGTAAAAATGTAATATTAGTGTGGTGTTTTTTTGAATTTTTTTTAGCAACCGCTAAGGCTTTTTTCGATATATCAATTGCAAACGATTGAGTGAACGAGTAAGCTGAAGATTTGAGTATTGAAATGGGGATACATCCGGAACCAGTACCAATATCAATGAGTGTTATTTTTTCTGTTGATTTCTCTATGTGTATCAGTGAATTTATGACTAGTTCTACAAGTAATTCTGTTTCTGGACGAGGGACAAGTGTGTGTTTGTTTATCACAAAATCAAATCCATAAAATCCTTTTCTACCAGTCAGGTGAGCGTAAGGGATTCCTTGTCTGCGTAGTCGAATAAGACGATTCATTTTCCAGTTTTGAATTTTGGTAACCAGATATTCTGGATGTGCAATGATAAATTCACGAGGCTTTTTGAGCACGTGTGCAAGTAGAATTTCAGCATCAAAACGGTCGATACTCTGTGTCGCGTTTTTGAGCAATTGTGCTATTGTGTGTGACATTTATGAATCAAGTTGTTTGTATTCTTCAGTTCGAATGGTTTCAATAATTTGTCCGATCTCGCCATTCAAGATTGGTTCAATATTATTCCAGCTCTGATGAATACGATGGTCGGTAATGCGATCTTGAGGAATGTTGTATGTTCGGATTTTTTCACTACGGTCGCCGGTTCCAATTTGGCTCTTGCGTTTTGCATCGAGCGCTGCTTGTTTCTTTTCCCGCTCCATTTCATAGAGACGCGCACGAAGTACATTCATTGCTTTGATTCTATTTTGAATTTGCGATCGCTCATCTTGGCATTGTGCAACGAGTCCACTCGGGATGTGCGTGATACGGACTGCGCTGTAGGTCGTGTTTACACTCTGCCCACCTTTTCCACCAGCACAAAACGTGTCGATTCGAAGATCACTTGGATTGATTTCTACTTCTGTTTCTTCAATTTCAGGAAGTACGGCTACGCTTGCAGTCGACGTGTGGATTCTTCCGCTTTTTTCAGTTTCAGGAATTCGCTGTACACGGTGTACGCCCATTTCATATTTCATGTCTTTGTATACATTTTGTCCTTCCATTGAGAATATGACTTCTTTGTATCCGCCGATTCCGATTTGGTGCTCATCAATAAGAAATGTTTTCCATTTTTTGTTTTCTGCATAGCGCATGTACATGCGAAGTAGATCTCCTGCAAATAATGCTGCCTCGTCTCCACCTGCTCCAGCACGAATTTCAATAATAACGTTTTTTTTGTCCATCGGATCACTCGGTCGAGTTGCTTCTGCAAGTGTTTTTTCAAGTGTTTCTCTTTGTGCTATGAGTGTTGGAAGTTCAGATTCTGCAAGAGCTACCAAATCAGGATCTTCTTGTGATTTGATAAGTGCTTCGTACTCTGCAATGGTTGATTCATTTTTTTCTAATTCAGTAACATGCTCCACTACAGACTTCAATTCATTATATTCCTGAGATACTGATTTTAATTTTTTTTGATCACCAAGAACAGCAGGATTCTGCAGATCTGCTTCGAGTGTTTGGAATTTTTGTTTGAGATCAGTATATTTTTGAAGCATATATTCTTTTCCTAGTAGTATATCGTTAACGACTAAACAAAAACAGACCGAAGAATGGTCTGTTTTTTAAATTACGGTAGCTAGGCTGCTTTTGGTTTTGCGTCTTCTTTTGCTTGTTTTGCAGTTGCTCGTGCAGCATGTTTTACTTTCTTTCCTTTGCGAGTATCTGCGGTAGCTTTTTGTCTCTCTGCTTTTTCTTTGAATTTTTCTACACGGCGGGCAGTGTCTACAAATACCTGCTTACCGGTGAAGAATGGGTGAGAAGCAGAAGAGATTTCAATATTGATTTCGTAGTGTTTTACACCATCAATTTCTCGGGTTTTTTCCGATTTGAGGGTTGAAGTGGTAATAAATTCAGCATTTCCTGAATTATCGATAAATACCACTGGATGTACGTCTGGATGAGTTTTTTGTTTCATACCTTTTTCAAGTCAAATAATAGTAAGCCGGAGTATATCAGTAGAGTCGTTAGTTGTCAAGGGCGCATTAGATCGTGTTTCGTCTTGACAAAAAATGATTAATCACGTACACTTTCGCTACTTTATTAATCCCTCAGCCGAGACATATTTTCCTCTGGTGGCCATTCCATCGGCGGTCTCGAGCGAGGTTAAAGGAAAATGTTTTATGAAATACCCTAGCATTCTCGAAATGCTTCAGTCTGGAGTTCACTTCGGACACAAGAATTCACGATGGCACCCTAAGATGAAGCCATTCATCTTTAGTGAGCGCAATCAGGTTCATATTCTCAATCTTGAAGAGACTGAGAAACAGCTCAAAGAAGTATTGCCTGTAGTCAAAGCTATGGCTGCTGAAGGCAAGAAAATTTTGTTTGTAACTACTAAGCCTCAGGCGCGAGAAATCGTAAAACAAGCTGCACTCGACTGCGGTATGCCATTTCTTACTGAGCGATGGCTTGGTGGAATGATCACTAATTTCCCTGAAATCAAAAAACTTATTCGCCGATACGTAGAAATGAAGGATAAACAGGCAAAAGGCGAACTCGGACACTATACTAAAAAAGAACAGCTCGAGATTGCAAAAGATCTTGAGAAAAAGGACGGATACCTCGGAGGTTTGGCTACACTTACTCGTATGCCTGACGCTCTTTTTATCCCTTCAATGCAGCGAGAAAAAACTGCTGTAACTGAAGCAAACAGCATGGGAATTGAGATTATCGGTGTCTGCGATACCAACGCAAACCCTGATAAAGCTACTTATGTGATTCCAGCAAATGACGATGCTGTTAAATCAATCGAAATGATTGTAGGACTTGTGCGTGACGCGATCAAAGAAGGTAATGCTGAATTCGAAAAAGCAAATGCAGCACGTATTGCCGCACAGCCAAAACCAGTTGTAAAGAAAGCAAAAGTTGAAGCTGAAGCATCATCTGTAGTCATTGCAAGTTCTTAAATTCCTCTTCGATAGTGCGCATGTTTCGTGTATACTATTGATATTCTTTTCTTTTAAATTTCTATATATGGCTATTACAGCTTCTGACATCGCAAAGCTCCGCGCGCAGACTGGCGCTGGAATGCTTGATTGTAAAAAAGCTCTTGAAGAATCAAATGGAGATTTTGAAGCAGCAATCGACTGGCTTCGTAAAAAAGGTGCTGCGAAAGCTGCAAAACGGGCTGACAAAGTAGCTGCAGAGGGAAAAATTTTCACCTATATTCATGGCGCTGGGAAAATTGGCGTTATGCTTGAGCTTAATTCTGAAACAGATTTTGTTGCGGGAAACGAAAAATTCGTAGAGCTCGGACAAAGCATCGCGCTTCATATTGCTGCAATGAATCCAAAGTATCTTTCACGAGAAGAAGTGTCTGCAGAAGATCTCGCTCGAGAATCAGCAGTGTACCGCGATCAGCTCGTAGCTGAAGGAAAACCAGCTGAAATGATTGAGAAAATCCTCGTTGGAAAGATGGGGCGTTACTATTCTGAAGTATGTCTTCTTGAACAGGCGTTTATCAAAGATGAAGAGAAAACCATTGAACAGCTTTTGACTTCTGCAACCGGAGAAATCGGAGAAAAAATTAGTTTGAGACGTTTTTGCCGGTTTGAAGTAGGGGAGGGAATTGAAAAGAAACAAACAGATTTTGTGGCAGAAGTTCAGGAGCAAATGGGAGCGTAAAATGGGAAAATTAAAAAATAAAGAGCAAGGAAAACCTTGCTCTTTTTGTTTTGAAATGATATAAGTGTGCCTGTCATCTCATCACATTAATGGAGGAAATGCCGATGACGGGTGTTACTATAATCAAGAAT
>DAORJA010000071.1:0-4275 GCA_035438805.1 Candidatus Magasanikiibacteriota bacterium | reverse complement strand
CGTCGGCTACATCAATTATTTTTTCAATTTTTTGGACCGCTTCATGTTTTTCTATTTTTGCGATGATTCTGATCGGATTGTTAGCAACATTCTTTGTAGATTGTTCGATTTCTTTGATAAAAAATTTAACATCAAGAATGTCTTGTGGATCCATAACAAATGACAACGCAACCAGATCAACCCCATGTTCAACACCGAATTTAAGATCTTCTTTATCTTTCTCAGTTAATACTTTGAGCGTTTTCAAATTGGTATCAGGTACATTGATCCCCTTGTGTGAAGTAAGTTTTCCCCCGACCACCACAGATGCGACAATTTTTTCTTTTTCAATCCTTACCACAGTCGCTTCACATTTGCCATCGTCTAAGAGTATACGCTCCCCTGGTTTCATGTATTCACATAATTCTTTAAAGCCGATCGGAATTTCCAGCGACGTTTCCGGACTATATGCAAATTCTATTTCTTTTCCTTTCACTATTTCGATACCTTCAGCCGGTAATTCACCGAGTCGTAACTTTGGTCCTTGTAAATCCTGAAGAATAGCAACAGGCTCTCCCGTACGTTTTTCAACCTCACGAATATTTTTGATAAGTTGTGCATGATTTTCATGAGTTCCATGAGAAAAATTCAGGCGAGCAACATTCATTCCGGCATGTACCATGCTCTCGAGTATGTCTACGGTTTCACATGCTGGCCCAATTGTTGCGACGATTTTTGTTTGTTTTATTCTTTTTGTCATATAGTAAATAATGAATTTCTCCTATAGTGTAGCGTGAAAGACAAAAAGGGGCAATAAGACCCCTGTGCTCTTGAAAAAATGCTTGCATGTCAGGACGGGTTGCTTTTTTTTCTATTTATTACTGCTTTTGCTATTTCCATAAACAGTAAGTTTGCTACACCAAATCCAAGTAATATCATCCATTCATGTATACCAAGAGGAACCGTGTGTAAAATTTTCTGGAATGGCAGAGCATACGTCGCAAGTAATAGCATAACCCATCCAAACACTACTGCAACTGTTAGATAATGATTATCAAACCACCGCATTCGAATCAATGGCTTTCTTAAATTTCTAATCGGGTAAATATAGAAAAGAGCATCGACAGCAAATGCAAGGAACATAACTGTCCGAGTATGTGCAATATCATCTATTGTATTCTGAAAATAAAAAAACATTCCAAACAACAGAATATTTGCAAAAATTGTTTTCACAATAATAATAGTTCTGATTTCACGATCAATAATAGGTACATTTCTTTTGCGCGGTGACTCTTCCATATTCTGTTTGTCCCCGCGGTCAAATGCAAGTGCAATCACGGGAAATGAATCTTGGATCAAATTGACCCACAAAATTTGTACTGGTAATACAGGCAGGGGCATTCCTGCGATAATACTTGCGCTGATCAATAACACTTCAGAAAAACTGCTTGAGAGTAAATACAAGACCACCTTTTTTATATTTTGATAGATTCCTCTTCCCTCCTCGACTGAAGAGACAATCGTGGTAAACGAATTATCCAATAAAATTAAGTCTGCGATCTCTTTTGCTACATCAGTACCAGATCCAACTGCAACACCGATATCCGCCGCTTTCAATGCAGGCGCATCATTCACCCCATCTCCGGTCATAGCAACCACGTGTCCTTCGGATTGTAGCGCTTTAATCACTCTCATTTTATGTTTTGGTTCAACACGAGCAAATACTGAGGTATTTTTCAGTTTTTCCTCGAGCTCACGATCAGAGAGTAGATCTAATTCAACTCCTTCACATACACGCTCAGACTGTGTTCCTATTCCTGCGCTTTGCGCAATTGTATGTGCAGTCACTGCATGATCCCCAGTCATCATAATGATCCGAATTCCTGCTCTTTCTGCGGCGTGAACAGTCGCAGGCACATCTGACCGAAGTGGATCTGCGAATGCGATGAGTCCTACAAATACTAAATCAGAAAAATCATGTTCACTTAATACTTTTTTTCCTGCATGCGTTTGCTTGTACGCGACACCAATTACTCGCAATCCTTCTCCCGTAAGTGCACGCTCTTTTGACTTCACATATTCTTCTACTTTTGTATTCCACACATGTACTTTTCCTTCAGCTTGATACGAATGCACACGTGGGTATACTTTTTCAGGAGCACCTTTCATGATTACAATCCGAGAAGTGTTATCCGTTACGAGCACTCCCATGTATTTTTTCTTGCTGTCAAATGGAATGTCAGACAAACGTTCGTATACATGATCGAGTTCAGTCTTATACAATTCAATTTTTGCGCCATATCGTATCAATGCTGAATCGGTAAGATTCCCCGAGACTGTCCATTCACTTTCTGGCTTAGTATAATTTTCGATTATTCCATCATTGCAGAGTATTCCCAGCTCGAGCGCATATCGTGCATCATGTTCAGGAGAATTATCATTTATTTTTTTTCCAATAAAATCTTCTGCACCAAAAACTGCATGAGACGTAACTACCTGCACGACTGACATATTACCTTCGGTCAAAGTACCCGTCTTATCAGTACAAATTACTGATACTGACCCGAGTGTTTCTGCTGCAAGCAATTTCCGTACCAGCGCATTTCTCTTGAGAATATGCTTCATTCCGATTGCAAGGATAATAGTCATTGAAATAGCAAGTCCCTCAGGAATCGCAGCTACTGCAACCGCTACTGCAGTTTTGAATAATTCAATTCCTTTTTCAGTATGCTCTGATTGCGAAAACATTCCCAGCATGAGAATACCGGCGCACATTACCACCACTACGGCGCCCAATGTTTTTCCTAATTTTGAAATTTGTTTCTGCAAAGGAGTAGATTCCTCACCCATGCTTCCAACCATCTCAGCAATTTTTCCAATTTCTGTAGATCCGCCGATTGCACTCACCAATACTTTTGCCCTCCCGCGGGTCACGACCGTTCCGCGGTATACCATATTCACTCGGTCTGCAATGGGAACATTTTTCTTTACTACTGCGTTACTTGTTTTTTTCTGTGGCTCCACTTCACCGGTAAGCACTGCTTCGTTCACTTCGCATTCAGATACTTCAATCACACGACCATCCGCTTGAATTTTGTCTCCCGCAAGAATTACCATGATATCTCCCACTACTATTTCTCGACTTGATATGCGTACTGATTCACCTTTTCGAATTACGGTGGCATTGTATGTCACCATACTCTTCAATTTTTTGAGCGCTGCATTTGCCTGATATTCTTGGATAAATCCAACGAGCACATTTACTCCCACAGTTATCCCAATCACAATTACATCCACCCATTCACCCAACAAAAAACTGATTACTGAAGCAACAATAAGAATGATGATAAGTGGACTCGCAAATTGTTCACCAAAAATTTTCCATCCCGTAGCATCACGGTCTCCTGAGGGAATTTCGTTTTTTCCATGAGCCTGCAATCGCCGCTGCGCCTCCTCGCCAGAGATACCATTTTTAGTGCTCTTTAAAATATCGAGCGAATGTGGGATACTTTGTGAATGAAAATCTTCTTTTTTCATGAGATAAAGTTTACTTGACTTTTGTGTCTGCTTAGTATATCATATTCGCGTTATTGCAGATCGAAAATGACCCTGTAGCTTCCGCCTTCCCAAAGCTTCGGCGGACAGGCAGCTGGTACTCATTTACAAGTAGAACGATAATCGAAAAGTGACAATTATGACCCTGTAGCTCAGCTGGTAGAGCAGTGGCCTTTTAAGCCAATGGTCGTGGGTTCGATCCCCACCGGGGTCACAATACATACATCCTCCCCTGTGGAGGATGTTCAAATTGAAGCATATTTTAGATCAGAGGGCACAAGTGATAACTATTTTATCACTTGAATCTCCCTGACCTACGTCACGGTCAAATCGTCACAATCCGTACGGGAGACGGGCACATAAGAGGTAATGCCAGCATGAGCAACACCTATCTCATTCAAACCACGACTTGTACTCGAGGGTCTGATGACCACATAAGAATTGGTCCTACCTTCCATGGGAATCTTCATCTGGCCGAGCTCTTTACAGAGAGTGGTCGCACCATCCGCGGCCTCGCTCTGGTCTGGTCAGACAGGAAACTCAACTCCAACTGGGAACTCTGTCCGGGAGCGCTCCATGGGGAGCAGGTCTTCCACAGAAAGCACGCTACCGAAACCAACGACGGTGAACCGTCACGCACGGTAAGCGATGGATACTGCTCTGGGTATCACAAGACTGTCTGGCAGAAAACTGGTTCGAAGCACACTGCTGAGAACTGCTGACACCACGGACCACGGCGTG
>DAORJA010000070.1:0-4342 GCA_035438805.1 Candidatus Magasanikiibacteriota bacterium | reverse complement strand
GCTGAGGGCTCAAATATGCTTTGATACTCTCAGGTGTTCGTGCAGGGTCAGTAGCGCGAATTGCTTCATGCGCTTCCTGAGCACCTTTTGAAGAATTTTTAAATTTACGTGGAGCATCGAGCGTGTACTCTTTACCAAAATTTTTGCCTACCATTTCTTTGGTTTCAGTTAAAAATTTGTCAGCAAGATTTAGGGAATCAGTACGCATGTAGGTAATAAGACCTACTTCACCTTCGTCTCCAACTTTCATACCCTCGTACAATTGCTGTGCCAATCGCATGGTTTGTTTTGCAGAATACCCGAGCTTATGACTTGCTTGCTGTTGCATGGTTGACGTAGTAAATGGAGGTGGGGGAGTACGTTTAGTTTCTTTTTTAGTAATTGCTGAAATAACGTACGTTTCTTTTTGTGCTGCTTCAACAATTCCAGTAGCTTGAGCCTGGTTTGCAATATCAAATTTATCGAGCTTTTTGTCATCAATTGCGTAGAGTTCAGAAGTAATTACAACTCCTTTGTCTTCAAACATTCCTTTGATACTCCAATATTCTTGTGTTTTGAATGCTGTTCGTTCGCGTTCGCGCTCAACTACAAGCCGTACTGCAACAGATTGCACGCGTCCAGCCGAGAGTCCTCGTGCCACTTTTTTCCATAAAAAAGGAGAAAGCTCGTATCCAACCAGGCGATCAAGAATACGGCGCGCCTGCTGAGCATCTACGAGCTTCAGATCAATCGTGCGAGGATTTTTGATAGCCTCTTCAATCGCGTGTTTGGTAATTTCATGGAACACAATACGCTCGGCTTTGCTAGGGTCGATATCGAATAGTTCTGCCAAGTGCCAGGAGATGGCTTCTCCTTCCCGGTCCTCGTCAGTCGCAAATATGATTCGATCGTTTGCTTTTGCAAGTTTTTTTAATTTGTCTGCCTGAGGTTTACGATCTTTGGAGACGGTATAATGAGGTAGAAACGTTCCTCCTTCAATATCAATCCCCATTTTGCTTTTTGGCAGGTCACGAACATGGCCGAATGAAGATTCGACAATATATCCTTTTCCCAAAAAGCGGGAAATTGTTTTTGCTTTTGTTGGAGACTCAACGATTACTAATACTCCCATAGAAGATGTGGTTCAAATTGATTTTGAGCCGTGAGCATACGTGAATCGTCTCTAATTGTCAACCTAGGAGATGTCCTCGTAATTCTCCTGACATGAAAATAGAGCCAGTCACTAGAATGCAGTCATGTGCGTTTGCGATCCTCTTAGTATACTCGTATGCGTCTTTTGGATCAAGAAACAGCTCAACTTTGCATTTGGGTAATGCATGATGTATGTATGTGCGAATCAAATCCATATCAGCAATTTTGCGAAATGGGTTAACGCTGTTTCGTGTAATCGAAATACTCGCAGGCTGCAAGCTGAGTAATTGTGTAAGCATACCCGGAACATCTTTGTCTCCTGAGAAACTCACGATTAGGTGAAGTTTTTTTGTTTCAAAAAGTGAAAGTAGTAGAGCGGCGGTCTCAGCAGTAGATCGTATTTTATCTCTATTATGTGCGCCATCAAGTATGGTCAGAGGTTTGTTTGAGATTACTTCCATCCGAAGTGGCTGAGTAGTAGCAAGGAGACCTTTTGTAATATCTTTGAGACTGATATTGAGTTTTTTTGCGACTTCAATACAGAGTATCGCATTATGAATTTGGTGTATCCCATATGCCTGTAGCTTGAAAGCGGTATTGTCGTATACAAATGATGTTCCTGTTTTCGAAATCGAGACATGGGTAATATCTGGCTTACTGATTCTCGTATAGGGGATATTATTCTTATGAGCCTCTGCTTCAATGATGCGTGCAATGCGAGTATTTTTTTCAGCGGTAAAAGCGTGTCCGGTTTTTTTGGTAATAATTCCAGCCTTTTCGTACGCGATCTCTGATTTATTATTTCCAATAATTCCCACATGATCGAGGCCAATATTAGTAATAATGGCAATGTCTTTATGAGGAATAATGTTACTTGAATCATACCTTCCTCCACAGGCAACCTCCATGACTGCATGCGTTACGTGATGTCTGGTAAAAAATATAAGACCAATTGCTTCAGTAAGTTCGAAAAAAGAAATCATGTCATATTTTGTTGTCCGGACATAGTCATCAAGTTTTGGTTTGAGGTATTCTACAATTGAAACAAATTCTTTTTTGCTCATGTATCTATCTCCAATCTTCCATCGTTCAATAATGCTACTTGGGTGTGGAGAATAGGTGGAGCCAACGTTATATCCAGCAGCATGAAGTATGCCGTGCATGTATGCAGTAGTAGAGCCTTTGCCACTGGTACCAGTCACATGTATGTAGTGTTTTATTTTTTTCTCTGGATTTCCGAGAACATCAAGAAAGGCCTGGAGACGATCCAAGTACCATCCACATGCTCGTGGATCAGTCATATATTCTTTTCTCGGCATGTTCGATAGTGACAGGACCCAATGGTATGCTTGTTCAAATGTCATAGTATTATTACAGTTTCAATTTTATTTTGTAATTACATACATCATGTTTCCTACGTTCTGTATCCTTCCCTTCATTTCTAATACGGTCAGCATGGCAATTACTTTTGGCCCTGGAAATATAGATTTTCTGGTTATTTCATCGATGTGTAGTGGTTCACGGTTGAGAAGCGCCAAGAGTTGACCTTCTTCACTGGTGTCAGGGATAGTTTCTGTTACTTTAGTATGTCTCTCAAATGCATCAATATGCAAATTTTCAAGTATATCTTCAGCACTTCGAACTAGGTATGCTCCATCCCGAATAAGCTGATGAGGGCCTACTCCTGTGGGAGAGGTGAGTGCGTGTGGTATAGCGTATACGTCACGTCCGTATTCAAGTGAACACGCAGCAGTAATGAGTGAACCTGATTTCTCCGGTGCTTCTATTACAAGCGTTGCGAGAGAGATACCAGCGACAATTCGATTTCGTTTTGGAAAACTATAGGTCGTTGGTATTGCACCTGGTGGGTATTCTCCAATAAGAGCACCATTTTTGTCAATGATGGTTTGAGAGAGATCATAGTGGGCTCGGGGGTATACTGATTTTCGATCAATACCACTTCCGAGCACTCCAATCGTGGTACCACCTGCGCTTATAGCAGCTTTGTGTGCTGCGCCATCAATACCTAATGCCAGTCCGCTGACTATTTCAACTCCATGATGTGTAAGTGAGCTAATTATTTCCTCAGTCATTTGTTTTCCATATATAGTCATTTTTCTTGTGCCCACAACTGCAATTCGTGGACGAGAATTATCGAGCACGCCACGGACAAAAAGTGCTACAGGTGGATCAAAAATTTCAGTAAGCAGTGGCGGATAGTCAGGGTCTTCAATCGAAATTATTCTAATAGAGTCGTTCCCAAGAATGTTCTCGTATTCTTGTTCTTTAAATCCATCTCTCCATTCAAGAAATTCATGTGTGCTTACCTCATCAAATCCTGCTTTGGTGAGCTCTCCAAATTCAGCAGACCATACATGCTCGAAATTACTAAAAGCGCGCTTGAGTAAGCGGTATTTGGAAAGAGTAAATTTTGGATACAAACAAAGCCGATACAGAGCCTCCATGTAAACGTGCTAAATCAATGTTCAATAAACGAAAGTAAAATTCGTACACTCTCTGTAAGCATCGCATCTAGTTTTTTCTTTTCAAACATGCCAAACTTTTTCAATACAAATTCTCCCGTATCTTTCATCTTTTTTGGGTCAGCTATTCCCAAGCGTATACGAGTAAATTCTTTGGTAGTAGTATGCTCAATAATTGATTTCACTCCATTATGTCCTGCATGTCCACGGTCTTCCTGTACTTTAATATCTCCAAGTAAAATATCTTTTTCATCATGTACGACAATCAAGTCTCTCGCTGGGATTTTGTAAAAATGCATAATGAGCGCAACTGATTCACCAGACTGATTCATATAGGTAACCGGTTTTGCGAGAATAATCTTTTCTCCATTGATTGTGGTACCCGAAATGTGCGCATTGAATTTGGTGCTCAATTCCCACTCATTAATTCCATAATGTTTTAATTTGGTGTGAAGTCGGTCAAGCGCCATAAATCCTGCATTATGGCGAGTACGTTCATATTTCTTTCCTGGATTTCCCAGGCCGACAATAAGTTTCATACTAGATACGCTTCATTTTGGTCATTTTGATTACAATAGGAGTTCCTTCAAAATTAAACTCTTCACGAAGTTGTCTTTCAAGATATTGAAGATATGAGCGGTGGAGAGAGGTACGGTATTTGATAAACGCTTCAAATACTGGTGGATCAGTATTAATCTGTCTAAAGCGCATGATTGAAGGTTGTCTCG
>DAORJA010000069.1:0-4416 GCA_035438805.1 Candidatus Magasanikiibacteriota bacterium | reverse complement strand
ATACATAGCTTGTAGCAAGTTTAGCGCAACCGGCGAATGTATCCAGCCTGTAAAAACTGCACCGGATAATACTCGGATGACTGAAGAAAAATACATTGCTCGAAGTACAGGCTGGACTGCTCCTGAATATTCAGGATACTCATTCTTCAACATGTATAATCCAGGTAATTTTGTATATCTCTTGTTTGAAGGAAAAACAGAAGCATACATGGGGTATGAAATGAGTCATGATGAATTTTTTACCGAAGATGCAGGAGCTGGGTGCCGTGAAACAGTAGGAACAGGAAGTAATATTAGTTATGCAAAAGTTGATGGTGCAGCGTGTGGATTCGATGCAGGTGGTAGATGTTATCGCCAACGATGTATTTATCCAATTGAAGGAAAATTCAAGTTTACTCCAGCTCCGGGAAATGATGCTGCTGCGTCACAATCAAATGTAGAGAAAATGTTGGCAGAAATGCAGCCAGGAATTTGTAAATCATACCCAGAGTCGACAAGTCCATTTTCAGTAGAAGTTGCAGTCAATGATATTAATGATTCTGACGTGAAAAAGGGTGGTGAGTTTTCTCGAGTTGATTTCACCGAGAAAAAAGAATTGTATGAACGCGCAAATGTGTGTCAGCCTGGTTCTAATTCCAGTGATTGCTCATGTGAATATTTGAAAGTTGAATATAAGAATGGAACAGTAGATTACTGGGCGACAAAAGATAGTGAGTTAGTGGCACCAGGAATTTGTACGGGTGGAGATAATGATGGTAGTCCTTGTAGGATCGCAAATGAATGTGGAGTGGGAGGTGTCTGCAGTACGGTGAAGCAAAAAGGAACCTTTATCGGGCAAAGAGGTCTCTGTATTGAGTATGATTTGAGTCGCCCACTGGGAACGTCAAAAGAGACTGCACGATTGCATGAAGCATTTGCCTGCCTTACCTGGCTTCCAATTCAGGTTTCCGCTTCATCAATAGATTTGAATAATCTTGATCCACAAGCTGGGTACTATCCAGTGACCAATTATGATTCTCCACTAGGTGGTGGGCACGCGTATTGTACCGAAAGTACGAATCGTGGTGCGGGGTATTATTTTACCGGCCTTGATACTGAGGCAGGTATCGGTCCTTTTGGTACGCCTGGTTTGACTGGCGGTGAGAACATGCGATTATGGGGCACGAGTGTAGGTGACTTTACGTATTATGACGATGTTCCAGGTGTTCCAGGTGTCTTTAGTTCAAGGGAAACAATAAATTATGACACAATTGGTACTGATGGTGGTTCGTATGGAAGTTTGATGAGTTCTGGATCGGAAACAGCTGCGCATAAATTGAGAATATATCGCGCAATACAGGCATGGGCATGGAAACATATTGGCAATTCTGCGCGTATCCTCCGGGTAGATGTGGCTGGAGGGGATACTCCACGATACTATTATCCAAATAATGATGAGATCAATAAGATAGGTGATAATATTGATATACTTGGTTTTGCTCCCGATATTAATAATCCTGATATTGCTCATGAAGATACTGGAACAATTATGCATCCGCCAAGACTGTTTAATGCGACTGGGGTTGGATTGGGTGAGTACTTTATGAGTCCGGGAGACGGAGATTTTGGCGAAATTGTTGGGACCGCTGCGTTTTCTCCCGAGGTGAACAGTAGCGCGATACTCGATAAATATGTACTGATTGATAGAGATGTTGAGAAACAATTGAATGAAGAAGATATTCAGAACATGCATTTTGTACCGATAGCATATCCAGGTGGCGCAGAGGGCGACAATCCTGCAATGTTGACCAAAGAGCTGTCTATTAATTTTGCTGCATTGCGTGCCATGTCTCCTGGGCAGAATCGAGCATATCAGAGTAATGTGCGAGCATATCGAAATAATGCGCCAGGTTGTAGTGGAGAACCAAGATATGATGTATGTAATGCAGATGAACAGATGATACAAGTAGCGTATCTGCTTGAAAGAGGTACAGATGGGGTGACTGGAGATGGGTTACTTTCGTATGGGGAGTATAGGAATGCATCTGGTAACTTTTGGGGTGAGTATATTGGTCGGTCAGACACACATGAACAAACCAAAATCCATCGTCGATATGTGTCACTGGTGTTTAGTAAAAATGAAACAACGTTTACAAGCTTGAATGTAAGTCCAGCACAAATTCCTGCGAGTATGTCTGATCCATTTGCTACTACTGGCTGTGAAACTCCAGCACCAGATATCGCAAAGAACTGGTTTGCGATTGGAATGGATTTCAATAAAGACGGTGAGTTTCTAGGATACATTTCTCGTTGGTGTATGAATACAAAGAACAGTGGGGAAGAAGCAAATGGTATACGTTTTGCAACGATTGCACATATGCAGGATAGATGTCTTGAATACAGTGCAGTCGTGGATAATAAAGTCCCACTAGATGGTGATAATAATAAGGCGTGGACTGATCGTGTGTGGGTCAACAGTACTTATCAGTCAGGATCAAGTCTGCTTGCGATTATGAAAGCAGAGGCTGGACTGGCGCCATATGGATCACTTCCACAAAGTGTTGCGAGTGCTGGGATTCTTCGAGCAGAGCCTACCAAACCAGTACCATCTTACGGTTTCCCAGACTATGGTTCTGGTGTACCATATCAGTGTCTCGGCGGTGATGGATTCAGGAATAATGCAACCCCCATGTTTGGTTCAAAAGCTTGTGCGCGTCCTGCAGGAGAATCAGAAAGTCTTACAAATATCGCTTTCGAGATTAGTAGGGATTCCAAAAAAGGGGAAGCAAAACTACGGGAGCTATTCATGAAATATTACGCAATGAAGAATTTTCAGGTAATTGGTAGTATAAAGGATATTAATACAATCGATCCTAGAGTTGATGAAGATCTGAGTAGTGATGTAGATGCAATTGGTAATGCTACCAGGCCTCCACAGATTTTCTCAATCAATCCGTACACCTGTAGTCAACGAGGAGGGAATTGTACTGCAGCAGAGGCAGATGCGTTCACAATAAATTTTAGAAATTTTACGTCTGCGGATTACAATGGTGATGGTGCTTCTGATGAAGATGCAAACCAGCGGGATGGAATTGATCCAATTATTGCCGAGGGTGCCTACCTGGCAGTGGCGAATTTCTTTGCTTATGCTGATGACAATCGAATGCCTATCAAAAGTGTGAGAGTAGATTGGGGTGATAACTCATTCCAGAATGATAGTCCTGGTGGATTGTATAAAAATCGAAAACCATATTGTGGAGCCACTGATGATTTTACGTACAACTATGATGCAAATACAAATAGTGGACTTGGTCGCTGTGTGGGTACACAAATTACCTGTAGTAGTAGTGAAGATTGTCGGTATGCAGGAGTAGGCGGAGCTGCTGTAGCATGTGAGAGTCCAGGTATTCCTACTCCCTCTCGAATAGGTGTGTGTAAATATAATCCAACAGGGCCAGCAACAGTCCCATCTGGTACTGTGTGTCAATCTGATAGCGATTGCCAGCCATATGATGAGGCAAACTATGTGACTCAGTGTATACTGCCAAATCAAGGCAGTGATCATGGTGCTGGACAGTGTCTTTCGACGAGACGTCAAAATAGTGAATTTACCAATAATGTGAGTTGTCAGCAGACGAGTAGTTGTCCGGTGATAAGTGGTTCTACTGCAACATGTGATCTTCCTCCACTTGCGACCCCTCCTGCGGGACAAAGACATTTTGGAGACGCACCACGCGCATGTAGAACCCAGTACTTTGAATATTCGCATACGTATCAGTGCACGTCTGCTAATGCCAATGCGAAGGTAAAAGATTTGCAAGCCAGTGATGTGGAGGCGTACAAACGATTACTTGGTCGTGCAGGAGTTACACCTGAAACAAATATTTGTGTGTTCAGACCTAAGGTCCAGGTAATAGATAATTGGGGATGGTGTAATGCATCGCAAATAGTTACACCTTTGATTGATTCACTTTGTCCAAATGATAGTACAGGTAAAGGGTGTTATGACGACGTTGATCAAAATTGCATGAAATCAATTAATGCTTATAATCAGTATAAAGGTAAAATTATCTTATTACCTGCAAGTGAATAATCAGTAAAACATAAATAAAAAACACTCTCTAAAATCTTAGGGAGTGTTTTTGTAATAAAAAAATACTCGAATAGAGTATTGCTACAGGGTCAGGATCGGAGACTCGGGTGTGAAGCCGAGTCTCCGTCTTAGAAGAGAGCTACCGAAGACCGTTTGTCATCGGTAGAACGCAGTCCGCATTGGCGCCTCTGGAAGGTCCGCGCGAACATCTTCACGGACAAGTGCATCTTCCTCGATGAGGAGATAGCTTGTCCATTCGTGGATGCCACTTGTGTACTGCGTTGACAGGGGAAGAGTCTTCCCGAAGAAGTGGCGTGTACCGCAGCCGTCGCAGGCGAAGATGA
>DAORJA010000068.1:0-4505 GCA_035438805.1 Candidatus Magasanikiibacteriota bacterium | reverse complement strand
CAAAACATTTTATCCAGTAGAACGAATTGCTCCAGGTGTAATGACACGTGAACCAGTAAGTCGTCCGATGCAGACAGGTATCAAAGCAATTGATTCACTCATTCCTGTCGGTCGTGGACAGCGCGAGCTTATCATTGGTGATCGTCAGACAGGAAAAACAGCGATCGCGATTGATACGATCTTGAACCAAAAAGGTCAAGACATGATTTGTATTTACGTAGCTGTAGGTCAGAAAGAATCAAAAGTTGCTCGAATTGTATCAAAACTCAGAGAAGCAGGTGCAATGGATTATACAGTTGTAGTATCAGCAGGTGCATCTGAACCAGCGCCAATGTCATACCTCGCTCCATATGCAGGTGTCACGATTGGAGAATATTTCATGGACAAAGGAAAAGATGTATTGATTATCTACGATGATTTGACCAAACAAGCATGGGCTTATCGTGAAATGTCACTCTTGCTCCGCCGCCCACCAGGACGTGAAGCATATCCTGGAGACGTATTTTATCTTCACTCACGCTTATTAGAGCGCGCATGTAGTTTGAATAAAGAAAATGGTGGAGGTTCTATCACAGCGCTTCCAATTATCGAGACTCAAGCAGGGGACATCTCAGCATACGTTCCAACAAACGTTATCTCTATCACTGATGGACAGATCTTCCTTGAAACTGATCTATTCTTCCGTGGCATTAGACCAGCATTGAACGTGGGTCTCTCAGTATCTCGTGTGGGAGGTTCCGCTCAGATCAAGCCAATGAAAAAAGTTGCAGGAAGTTTGAAGCTTGGACTTGCACAGTTCCGAGAGCTTGAAGCATTTGCACAATTCGCAAGTGATCTTGATCCTGAAACCAAGAAATCTATTGAGCGTGGTCGCCGCATGACTGAACTTTTGAAACAGCCTCAGTACGCGCCACAGCCAGTAGAAGAACAAGTTGCGTCAATCTACGCAATGTCACAAGGATTGTATGATGTGGTGGAAGTGGTAGCTGTAAAAGATACTGAAGAGAAGTTCCTTGAATTTATGAAAAAATCAAAATCAGCGCTTCTTGAAAAAATCAAAAAAGGTGAATGGAATGAGGATGTAGAAAAAGAATTAAAAGAAGCTAGTAAACAGTTCAAACCATAATAGCTATGGCAGTCAGCGGAAAAGCGATTAAACAACGCATCAAATCAGTAAAGAATACTAAAAAAATCACCAAAGCAATGGAGATGGTTTCGGCTGCAAAAATGCGAAAAGCAATCGCAGCGGTTACGGGAACGAGAACCTATGCGACTCTAGCGCGTGATCTCATGGAAAGATTGTCTGGAGTCAGCGAAGTAAAAAGTCCATTGACCGAACTTCGTCCAGTAAAGAAAGTATTGGTGATTGTTTTTAGTTCAAACAGAGGATTGGCAGGAAGCTTCAATTCAAATGTATTCAAAAAAACACAAGCTATACTCACACGCGCAGATGTATTTGGTAATGTGACAGCTAATGATGCAATGTACGATGTAATTGGTGTAGGAAAAAAGAGTGCATATTTTGCAAAGCGCTACGGATACCCCCTCGTTGCTGCATATGACGCGATTCGGGATAATCCAAGTGTAGATGACATTATGCCAATTGCGACATTCGCCCTCGAAAAATTTAAAGCTGAAGAATACGATGCAGTCCTAGTAGGTTATACTGAATTCAAATCAAGCATTGTACAAATGCCAAAGCTCAGAAAATTGCTACCGATTTCACGAGACAATATCGAAGCTATCCTCGAAGAAACACCTACTGGAATGGAAGCAGAAAAAGAGGATGCGGTAAGTGACTATGAATTCGAACCAAATACTGAAATGATCCTTGAAACTATTCTACCTCGACTATTCGAAGTCCAGCTCTATCAAACACTCCTTGAGTCACGAGCAAGTGAACATAGTGCCCGAATGGTTGCGATGAAGAATGCGACAGAGGCTGCAGGAGATATGATCGATGCGTTGACTGTAGAGTTCAATAAAGCGAGACAAGCAGGAATTACCAAAGAAATCGCAGAAATCGCTGGAGGCGCAGCTGCACTGGAAAATTAATTAATCTATAATAAAACCATTCAATTAATAAACGACATATGAATACAGGAAAAGTAACACAAGTTATCGGAGTGGTCGTGGATGTACAATTTCCAGCCGAGCTTCCAGCTATTTACAATGCTCTTGAAGTAGAGATGGGCAAAGGAGTTAAAATCGTATTAGAAGTGCAGCAGCACCTTGGTGCTCAGACTGTTCGTACTATTGCGATGGGTTCAGTTGATGGACTTGCTCGAGGCACCGAAGTAGTAGACACAGGTGCTCCAATTTCAGTTCCAGTAGGACCAGAAACACTTGGACGCATGTTCAATGTAGTAGGTGAGCCTATTGATAATAAGCCAGCTACAAAATCAAAAAAGAAATACAGTATTCACCGAAAAGCACCGGATTTCAAAAGTCAGTCACAAAAATCAGAAGTATTTGAGACAGGTATCAAAGTTATCGACCTCCTCTGCCCATTCTTGAAAGGTGGAAAAGTAGGATTGTTTGGAGGAGCGGGAGTAGGTAAGACCGTTATTATCCAGGAACTTATTCATAATATTGCTCAGGAACATGGAGGATACTCTATGTTTGCAGGAGTAGGAGAACGTACTCGTGAAGGAAATGATCTATATCGTGAAATGAAAGAGTCAGGAGTATTGGATAAGACTGCACTCGTATTTGGTCAGATGAACGAACCACCAGGAGCTCGTGCACGTGTAGCGCTTACTGCTCTTGCAATGGCGGAATATTTCCGTGATGAAGAAAATCGAGATTTGCTTCTTTTTATCGACAACATTTTCCGTTTTACTCAGGCAGGTTCAGAAATGTCAGCGCTTCTTGGTCGTATGCCTTCAGCTGCCGGATACCAGCCAACACTTGCAACTGAAATGGGTGCGCTTCAAGAACGTATTACATCAACCGACAAAGGATCAATTACTTCGATCCAGGCAGTATACGTACCAGCAGACGATCTTACTGATCCAGCTCCAGCGACAACTTTCGCTCACCTTGATTCAACTGTGTCACTCAACCGTGCACTGTCTGAAATTGGTATTTATCCCGCAGTAGATCCATTGGATTCAAGTTCAACTGTTCTTGATCCTCAGATTGTAGGAATGGAACACTATACCGTAGCTCGTGAAGTACAAAAGATTCTCCAGAGATATAAAGATTTGCAAGATATTATTGCCATTCTTGGTATGGAAGAATTGTCTGATGAAGATAAAATCACTGTTGCTCGCGCGAGAAAGATTCAACGCTTTTTGTCACAGCCATTCTTCGTAGCAGAACAGTTCACGGGTATGAGTGGTAAATATGTGAAAGTTGGAGATACCGTCAAAGGATTCAGAGAAATACTTGATGGAAAGCATGACGACAAACCAGAAGGTGCCTTCTACATGAAGGGAACTATTGAAGAAGTTGTTGCCTAATATTTCTATGATTAATTTCAAAATCGTAAAACCAGAAGGAATTGTCTACTCAGATGCTGCAGTAGAAAAAGTAACCATCCCGACAAAAGAAGGATATATTACGGTTTTGCCACATCACGTTCCACTCATCACTATTCTTGATGCAGGGGAACTTGTTGTGTTCAAAAAAGATCACGAAGTACCAATTGCAGTTTCTGGCGGAGTTGCTGAAATTCGAAAAGATAATACCGTATACATATTGGCAGACGCGGCAGAGCGAGCAGAAGAAATTGATCTCGAACGAGCTGAAGCAGGACGCAAACGCGCCGAAGTATTACTTGCTCAAGAAGAAAAAGCAGCAGACGTAGATTTTGCACGTGTACAAGCTTCTCTTGAAAAAGAAATGAATCGATTGCGAATTGCGAAGAAGTATAAACCAACAAGATAACTATGGAACAAGGAACATCAGTTGGACTGGCAATGTGGCAGATAATCAACTTTGCAATCTTTGTTGGACTGATCTATGCAATTGTAACGTTAGTCAGAAATTCACGTAAGACCGTAAAGTCACTCAGTGAAGTTGAAACAAAGCTACATAACATGTCAGAAAAAGTAGATTCTCTGCTTAAAAAATAATTGAATATATACAATAAAACTCTCCTATTTGGAGAGTTTTATAATTGACGAGATATATAATATATGTTTTAATCCGTCCGCCTGAATTTCCGGGCCACATGAGGAGGAAGCATGGTTATGTTGCCAATCAAAGTTCCGTATATATGCGGACCACTTACCGAGCTCGATCCAAAAGATCATGCTCGGATCAAAATACTGTATTCACAACTCGGAGACGTGTGCGAACGTGTCCTCGGTGTACGCGCGTTCGTGCCTCATGAACACTACGACCCGATCATCCATGCGAGCTACACACCGCAACAGATCGACGCTGCTGAACGCACACAAGTATGCGAGAATACCTCGCTTCTGGTGGTCGTCGCGGAAGCTCCCTCATGGGGTGGAGGGATCGAGGTCGAGATGGCTTGGCGCTCAAATGTGCCAGTG
>DAORJA010000067.1:0-4557 GCA_035438805.1 Candidatus Magasanikiibacteriota bacterium | reverse complement strand
AAGTACGCGTCCAAATTCTGTTGAATTCAATGTTATATCTGTTTCATGGAAACGTATTGATCCACATTATATTGCTGACGCTTCGGAGTATATCAACGATCGTATCAATGTAACTATTGATAATTTTAAGTATGTGTCAGGTTCAACAAGTAATGGACAGAATGGTCCGATGGTTGAGTTTTTAGTCACCAATCATTCATTATTTGATTTTTGGGAATTCTCAGGCATGCTAGAATTTACACGTGATGGACAAATTATTGGGTATTCACCATTGGTAATTCCTCAGTTTAAAGGCGGGGAAACACGCGTGGTTTCACTTGGTATTCTTTCATCTATTTCGCTCATTCACTCAGTTGAACTCATCCCGAGCGTGAATGTGTTCGACCCAAACGTGTTCATGATACAGTAAAGATTACTCTTAAACATGAAAGAATAACTCTAAGTAGAGAGTTTATTTTTTTTGCGTAATCCTGTATTGTGTTGAATACCTGTATATGATCAATTTTTTCACCAAAACATTCAGAGGTTACGACGTGATTCTTTTGTTTACCACGATCGTGTTGTCGTGCATCGGACTTGCGGCGATTTACAGTGTAGACTTATCTCGTGGGGAAGGACTCGCGTTTTTTTCACGACAAGTATTAGCATTGGGAATCGGGTTGGTTGGACTTGTACTATTATCCAGATTCCATATTACCTTTTATGAAGCGCATTCGAGAGTGATCTATATTGTCGCGTTTATTTTATTGGTCCTGGTATTATTTTTTGGAACCACTATTCGTGGAACCACCGGATGGTTTCGTTTCTTTGGTTTTTCATTTCAGCCTGCTGAGTTTGCAAAAATTGCATTGGTTATTTTCCTTGCATGGCGAATCGATCGGCAAGCACGTCGTTTTCAGACCTGGCAATTTCTTCTGGTCATGACTATACTCACTGGATTATTAGCAGGACTTATTATGCTTCAGCCAGATCTTGGATCTTCAATGATTCTCGTGGGTGTATGGTTTGGCATGATGCTTCTTGCTGGGATTCCCAAGCGTTATACGGTGGGCCTTGTCTTGATTGGAGTGACCACTGTCGTGATTTCATGGTTTTTTTTGTTTCAGGATTATCAGAAAAATCGTATTTTGACATTCCTTAATCCTGAACGCGATCCTTTGGGTTCTGGATACAATGTAACGCAGTCGATTATTGCGATTGGTGCAGGGGGGATATTTGGAAGGGGATTGGGATTTGGCTCTCAAAGCCAATTACATTTTCTTCCTGAAGCCCAGACTGATTTTATATTTTCAGTTATCGGAGAAGAGCTTGGGTTTGTGGGTACCCTTCTTCTCCTTGTGCTGTATGCGGTTCTCCTTTTTCGTCTGGCAGTCATTGCCCATAGAGCTCGAGGTGAATTCGCTTCCTATGTTGCTCTAGGTATTGCTCTTATCTTTCTTTTACAAGTAAGTATCAATGTGGGGGCTGCGATTGGACTAATGCCTGTCACTGGTGTTACATTACCTTTAGTGAGTTATGGAGGCTCATCTCTGATTGCCAATCTTCTCCTTATTGGAGTGGCTGAGAGTGCCGCCCGAGCTAGTAGGCGCACGCTCTTGACTTGAATCTATTCATTTGCTATAGTATTTCAGCTTTGTATGGGTCAACCCGCACCACAATTTTCTCTTGATTCGCTTCGTTCTCACTTCAAAGTAATGCGAGAATGTCCCGTATGCACTACGGGTTTTGAACCAGAGCAGATTCGCACGGTCGAAAGCATCAAAGGATCCCATGTATTGCACGCCACGTGTCCTGTGTGTTCAAACTCTCTTATTTTCCTTGTTGGGAGCACTCAGCTCGGCATTGGACTTATCGGGATGGTATCTGACCTCACCTATGAGGATAGTGTGCGATTCCGCAAAAAAGAATCTTTGACTGAAGATGAACTTATCGAGTGTTATCAAGCACTGGGAGAAACTTCAGTTTTACGACAATTACTTGGAAATTAATTTTTTAAAACATTGTTTACCCGTTTACCTGTATTTATATGACGTATTCACTTACACTCAAGAATCGCCCAGCAAAAAAACTTGCTGAATTACGACTCGAAGGATTGTTGCCAGGAGTAATCTATGGTCCACACCGAGAACCAATGCCTGTGTCTGTTTCTTCAATTGAATTTAACAAACTATATACCACCGCAGGAGAATCAAGTTTGATTGATGTTATGGTAGAAGGAGCTAAAGAATCAGTAAAAGCTTTGATTCAAGATGTACAATATGATCCAGTCAAAGGGTCAATGATACACTTCGATCTCCGTGAAATCAATATGAACGAAGAAATGCATGCAACTGTACAGCTTGTATTCGTAGGCGAAGCTCCAGCCGTAAAAGAACTCGGTGGTACACTGATGAAACCTCATGGAGAAGTAGAAGTAAAATGTCTTCCTAAAGACTTGGTAAGTCAGCTCGAAGTTGATTTGACTGTATTGAAGTCTTTTGAAGAAGCAATATTCGTGGGAGATTTGAAATTACCAGCAGGACTCACTATTGTAGACAGCAAAGAACAGCTCGTTGCCAAAGTTACTCCTCCACTTTCTGAAGATGAACTCAAAGCTATGGAAGCTGCACCTGGTGCAGGACCAGCGCTTGAAGAAATCGAAGTTGAAAAGAAAGGTAAGAAAGAAGAAGAGGGAGAAGCTGCAGAGGCTGCTGAGAAAAAATAATGAACGATACAAAACCCTGGATAAAATATCCGGGGTTTTTAAACTCTATATACTACTCGCATCTAATTCTTAAATACGTTATACTGCAGTGTACTAGCTTATGAAACATCCTCAATTTTTTATTGGAAAAAAAGAAATTACCGCCTTGCATATTGCTTCGGGAGCACTAATTGTTTCAGGAATAGCACTCTTGGCATGGTTTTTTGTACACGCAAATTACCGTACGTCTGCATGGACTGATGAAGAGTTTGTTCCACAAGAAGCTGCTGTTGTGTGTACCCCACGTGTGATTGACGGAGAGTGTGTAACTCCAGGACATGAAAAGCCAAAGCTTATGGCAGTGATGATTGAGAACCATCTGGATGCTCGGCCACAATCAGGTTTGTCTCGGGCAGCTGTGGTGTATGAGGCACCAGTCGAAGGGAATTATTCTCGATTCATGGCAATATTTCCGATCTACGAAGAGGTAGGAAAAGTCGGGCCAGTCAGAAGTGCACGCCCTTATTTTCTTGATTGGGCACGGGAATTTGGAAAGCCCATGTATATGCATGTAGGAGGATCTCCTGATGCGCTGCAAGAACTTCGAAGCAGTGCCTATTTTGATTTCAATGAATTTTCTCGAGGTAGTTATTTCTGGCGGAGCCGTGATCGCTACGCACCGCATAATGTATATACGTCGAGTGAAGAGTGGACTCGTGGTTGGGAAGATTTCGGGTCTGATGCTTTTCCTTTTTCTGAAGAAAGTTGGCTCTATGAAGAGGTTGTACCGTGTACGACTACATGTACTACGTCAATTATTGCTTCATTTGCACCACCCGTATACCAAGCAGAATGGAGATATTCAACTACAACTGAAAAATATACGCGTTATCAGTTGAAGAAACCGCACGTCGATCAAGATGGTACGCAGATTAGCGCCAATACGGTGGTGGTACAGTATGTACAGACCAAAGTATTGGATGCGGAACTTCGAATTGAAATGGATACGGTTGGAAGCGGGAAGGCAGTCGTCTTTACCAAAGGAAATAAAGTTGAAGGCACATGGAAAAAAACAAATAGAGATAGTAAAACGAGATTTTATGATTCGAGTGGAGCTGAAATTCCATTTACTCCAGGAAAAATCTGGATCGAAGCAGTCAATCAAGTTGGAGATGCAGAATGGAAATAAAAAACACCCGGTCATTCGACCGGGTTTGTTTTTGAATGGAAGCCACGGCGCTCGAAGCCGTGGCTTGGCTTAGTCCTCGTATATCGGCGGATCGATGTAGGGCTTGATGTCTTCTCCTCTTGAGGCATCGGTCGTCATGATGACGTGCTCGGGTGCGACCTTCAGAGTTCCACCTACTGCCTTCATGAGCGCCGCGATCGTCTCTCTTCTTGTTACCGAGTTGCGGTACTCAGTGAAGATCACTTCGACTTCGTACTCTGAAATGTTCACCTTACGGACGCTCTTGATTCTCATCAAGGCATGGATGAGTTCTTCACCTTTCGGTGTACACTCCTCCAATAGTTTTTCTAGTCGCTTCTTAGCCATCCCTTTCTTGAATTCGAGTGGTTTGTCCGTCAGCTGGATGTTGAAGAGGTAGGTCGACACTTGGGGCTGCTCGTTCTCATCAGCGCGTGGCTTCATGTTTTGCTCCTGTGATGTTGTGGTGCGCTACTCAATCGAGTCTTTGAGTTAAGCCGAAGATGTATATCGTGAATGTCACGATTTGTCAACCGTGAATGATGTTTTGATAACTCGATTATTTCCCATTCCGTCTTTCATAACTTCTATTTTTGAGTTTGGAAAATTGTGTTGAATATAGTTTGAAAGTTCACTTGTTTGTGACGGATCAATTTCAAAAAAAATG
>DAORJA010000066.1:0-4721 GCA_035438805.1 Candidatus Magasanikiibacteriota bacterium | reverse complement strand
CTATGCCGAAGGACAACGCCGCTATGCGGAGAGTCTAAATGCCTATGCCAGACAATTCATGGATATGCAGGATAAGCCTGATGCAGACGAAATATCAGGCCTCTCCCCGACGATTGCCATCAATCAGAGAAATACCACCCAAAACCCACGTTCAACCGTGGGTACTACGACTGAAATTTATGATTACCTCCGTTTGCTCTTCGCACGCATCGGAGTACAGTGGTGTCCTGCATGTAATATTCCCGTATCTTCACACAAGCCTGGTACAATTATTGAACGCGTGAGAACTATCGCAAAAAAATCAGGAAGCTCACTACTCCTCTCTCCAATTATTCGCCAGGAATCAATTACCAATAAAGAATTAAAGCATCGAGTAGAAAAAACAGGATATCCGTCAATTCGTTTGAACGGAGTTGAGACATCGATCAAACAATTATCGTCACTCTCTCTCAATCCATCATACAAATATGATGTGGAAGTAATTATTGGGGAATTAAAAAATATTGTAAAAGAATCATTTGCAAAGCATGTCTTGAAAGCGCTTGATTTTTCAAATGGACATGTGATTGTCTACGATCCTGAAACCGAAGTAGAAACATCTTTCTCACAAATCCCAGTATGCAGTTCATGCAAACGAACATTCGCGCATATTGAACCACGATCATTCAGTTTCAATAGTCCCTATGGTGCATGCCCTCGCTGCACGGGCTTAGGAAAAACATTGGAAGTAGACCCAGAGTTGGTCATCCCAAACCAAAAGCTTACGGTAGAAGAAGGCGCAATTCAACCATGGACCAGGCTCGTTGGAAACAACACTGGACTCATGGAAATTTTGACTGAAGTTGCCTATGCCCATGGATTTTCACTATCACGACCGATTGAAGAATTACCCCAGTCAATCATGGATATTATTCTCTATGGAACCGATGGACAAGAATATCTAGTGAAAGGTAAAAAGACAAATTATGAAGGCGTAATCCCCAATCTCACTGCGCGCTATATTGAGACCAAATCAGAATATGTAAAAAAAGAAATCGAAGTATACATGCGTGAAAAAACATGTTCAGTATGTGAAACCAAGCGTTTAAAAGAAGATAGCTTGAATATTAAAATTTCTGATTATTCTATTGCTGATGTTGCCGAAATGAGCCTCGAGGAATCATATGAAATATTCCAATCTTTAGAAAATCAGACCAGTGGCATTGCAAAAAAATTAAGTGCGGAAGAACGAACCATTGCAAAGCCTATTGCATTGGAAATTCGACGAAGAATTGAACACTTGATCGATGTGGGTCTTGCCTATCTTACACTCGACCGATCATTGAATACACTCTCTGGTGGAGAATCACAGCGTGTGCGCCTGTCTACACAGCTCTCTGCAGGACTCTCCGGCTTGATTTACATCCTTGATGAGCCTTCAATTGGTTTGCACCCTAAAGACAATAGCAAACTCATTACCACCCTCATGTCTCTTCGTGATGCAGGAAACACCGTAATCGTGGTTGAACATGATAAAGCCATCATGAAAGCAGCAGATTATCTGATAGATATCGGTCCTGGAGCTGGAGAATACGGTGGAGAAATTATGGCTGCAGGAACTCCTGACAAAGTTATCAAATCAGACAAATCTCTCACCGGACGATACCTCTCAAATGCAGAAGAAATCAGAGCGGAAGGCAAACCAAGAAAAGGAAGTGGTAAAAAACTCACCATTCTTGGTGCAAAGGCAAATAATCTCAAAAACATTGATGTAGAAATTCCACTAGCCATGTTTGTAAGTATTACTGGGGTTTCCGGATCTGGAAAATCCACGCTGATCCTCGACATTCTCGGTAAATCACTCGAGAAAAAATTCTACCGAGCAAAAGATGAACCAGGCGCGCACGATGATATCAAAGGATTATCAAATATCGACAAAGTAATCGCAATTGACCAGACTCCAATTGGACGGACCCCCCGAAGTAACCCTGTAACCTACACCGGCATATTCACGATGATTCGAGATCTGTATGCCGAACTCCCAGAATCAAAATTGCGTGGATATCAAGCAGGAACATTTAGTTTCAATGTAAAAGGTGATGGTCGTTGTGAAGCCTGCGGTGGAGAAGGATACGTGACCATCCCCATGCATTTCTTGAATGATGTATTTGTAGAATGTAGTGAATGTCATGGAACACGCTACACAAGAGATGTGCTTGAAATTCATTATAAAGAAAAAAATATTGCAGAAGTCTTGAAGATGACTGTAGAAGAAGCTTTTAAATTTTTCCAAGGAAAGCAGCCAATCACTGACAAACTCCAAATTCTTCGAAATGTAGGATTGGGTTATGTACAGCTCGGACAGCCAGCGACCACTCTCTCAGGAGGAGAAGCGCAGAGAATTAAGCTCGCAACTGAACTCTCACGCCGCTCAACGGGTAAAACAATATATATTCTCGATGAGCCTTCGACTGGTCTTCATTTTGAAGATATCAAAAAACTGCTCCACGTCTTGAATCAGCTCGTAGACAAAGGAAATACTATACTCGTAATTGAGCACAACCTTGATATTATCAAATGTTCAGACTGGATTATTGACTTGGGTCCTGGAGGAGGAAAGCACGGCGGACAAGTAGTTGCTTCGGGTACACCAGAGCAAGTAATTAAAGCAAAAAATAGCTTGACCGGTGAATATCTCAAACTAGAACTTGCAAATACGGCCAAAAAACCTTCAAAGAAGAAAAAGTAATGCTAAAAAAATCCGCCTTATCGGCGGATTTTTAATTTACTTTTTTTCTTCAGCTCCTTTTACTTTCACTTCTTTCAACTTTTTCTTATAATCACGTAGGAAGTAAGGTCGAGACTTTCGTACATGCATTGCGCGTACGAGTTCAATCTTTTCAACCACTGGGGAATTGATTGGGAAAATCTTTTCTACTCCGACACCGTCTGATACTTTTCGAACAGTGATCGTAGCTCCAGCTTCAGTTCCGTGTTTTTGAGCAAGAACAATTCCTTCAAAGATCTGAATACGCTCTTTTTCTTCTCCTTTGGTATTCAATTCTTTAATCTTTTGATGAACTTTTACGATCATCCCTGATTTAACTTCATGTCTGATATCTGCTGACATAGGTAAATGTTTAATCGAGAGGTTGGACACTATTGTACGCCAACGTCGTATATAATATGTAGTGGCAACACTGTACTATACCGTCTCCTTTTTGTCAAGAATGGCTTCAATAAGCTGGGAGACAGTGTCATCGAACCGACCCTGCTCATTCACAATCTGAAGGTCGTAGATGCCTGCCTCAGCTATCTGTTGTTTTGCAATAAGAAGCCGCTCATCCACTTCTTCACGAGTGAGCCCTCCCCGCGCAGTAATCCGATCGCGAAGAACATCCAAATTCTCAGGCATAAGAAAAATTGCCAGGTGTGGAATATGCTGTCGATCGAATGCGCGTTTACCATTAATTTCTACTTGAGTATACACCACATCATGATTCAATAGTGTTTCCTCAAGCACGCTTTTCTCAGTACCATAATAATTACCTGCATACACATTGTACTCTACAAATTCATCTCGAGAGATTTTTTTCTTAAACTCCTCTTCTGAGACAAAATGGTAATCAACACCTTCCACATTACCAGGGCGTGGCGGACGAGAAGTCGTAGTAAGACACCGAGAAGAATGAGGGATACGTTTACTGAGCGCTTTAATGACAGAGTCTTTGCCACCGCCAGAAGGAGAAGAAATAACGACCAGTAATCCCTTTTGTTTCATACAATGCTGTTACGTTAATGCTTCAAGATAAGTAGTAAGCTCTTCTGGAAGCGGAGCTTCATAAGAGACCTTTTTATTTTCAAGAGTGGTAAAGCTAAGTTTTGAGGCGTGCAAAAACAGTCGACCAAGCAGCGGATCATTTTTCTTGAAATATGCTTTTTGGTAATACAACATGTCCCCCACTACCGGGTGATTAAACGCATACATATGCACGCGGATCTGATGCATACGCCCTGTATGGAGTCGAACTGAAAGCAATGTATAGCGTGCAAAACGCTTCAGCACATCAAATTCAGTAAGAGCCTCTTTTCCACTTCGATCCTGCGTCACGTTCCGAAGTGTCATCTGGGTATTTGGTCGCGCAATCATCTTTCCATCCTTACCCCGATCAATAATAAAATTAATCGTACCGTGATCGCCTGCAGGTGATCCATACACCAGAACAGTATAATTCTTATCAACAGTACGATTCTTAAATTGATCTTTCAAATGTTCAAACATTTTCTGCGTACGTGCAACAACGAGCAATCCTGAAGCCTCTTTATCCAATCGATGCACAATACCAGGACGTATGGGAGAATCACCGACCGTTGCCACATCAGGATAGTGAGATACAACCCATGCAGCGAGTGTAACCTTTTCTTTAGCTTCAGTAGGATGCACAATCAGCCCTGCAGGCTTCATGACAACTAAATAATCCTTATCTTCGTGGATAAGCAGTACTTTTTTAAACAGTTCTTCAGACTCTTCGATTACAACTTCTGCTGATTTTTCAACCTCAGGTAGCTCCAGCATCTGAATTTTCTCACCTTCTTGTACTCGATATGAAGATTTCGAGCATACGATGCCATTCACGGTAACCAATCCCCGCTCAATTGAGCGCTGTATCAGTGTACGCGTACCAAATCCATTTTCAGCAAGAAAAGCGTCAATTCGCTGTTTAGTTGTTTGCTCGGGAACA
>DAORJA010000065.1:0-4812 GCA_035438805.1 Candidatus Magasanikiibacteriota bacterium | reverse complement strand
GACTGCTCGTTCAAGCGTCATGGGAAAACCCTGCGCACCCTGTGGAACAAGTTTCGATACCTGATCACAAAAACTATATGAAAAACCAAGCGCTCGCCCTACATCGCGTACACTCGCGCGTGCTGCCATGGTTCCGAATGTAATAATCTGAGCCACTCGATCAGCGCCATATTTTTTCGTCACATATTCAATCATTTCTTCACGACGGTCGTCGGCAAAGTCCGTATCGATATCAGGCGCACTGGGACGGAATGGATTCAAAAAACGCTCAAATGGTAATTTGAAACGGATCGGATCAACAGTCGTAATTCCAAGTATATACGAAACAAGAGATCCTGCAGCGGATCCACGGGTTGATTCTACAATACCCTTCTCTTTTGCATATCGAACGAAGTCTGCTACACACAAAAAATATCGCGAATATCCTTTGGTCTTAATAATATCAAGTTCGTATTCAATGCGGGCATTAATATCATCAGTCACTGGATCATAAAAATTTCCCACATATCGATATGCCTCTTCTCGTAAAAATTCATCAGGCGTTTTTCCGTCAGGCACTTCAATTGGAGCAAAATGCCACACATTAAGTGGAATCTGAAGATTCACACGTTCAGCAATCTTCACTGTATTTTCAATTGCTTCAGGCACATGACGGAAACGGGAAATAATATCATCGCCAGTATTAAATGACCGGTCAACTTGGCGATAATCTTCACGATTGGTATATTCCACTTTCCAGCCTTCAGAAATACAGCGTAAAATATCTTGTGCTTCTGCATCTTCGGGATTAAGATAATGCACATCTCTCGTAACCACCAGACCTACACTCATTTCTTTCGAAAACTGAATCAGGGCAGTATTCACTTGAAGTTGCCCCTCAATTCCTGGATGGTCCTGAATTTCGAGAAAAAAATTTTCCTTCCCAAAAATCGCAATATATTCTTCAATTACTTTTTTGGCTCCATCGAGATCACCCTTCTTGATGAGCTGAGGTATTTCACCTTCAATCGGGCCTGAAAGCGCGATAATACCTTGTGCGCGTTTCCCTAACAGTTCTTTATCTATGCGTGGTTTTCCATTAAAAAAACCATCCAAATGTCCTTCTGAGGATAATTTCATGAGATTCTGATATCCTTCAAAATTTTCTGCGAGTAAAATAAGGCGATACAATTGTTTATCAAGTTCGGGATCTTTATCAGACATCTTACGTGGAGCAATATAGGCCTCAAATCCAATAATTGGCTTAATGTCATTATCGAGACATGCTTGATAGAATTCAATCGCCCCATACATACTACCGTAATCTGTAAGTGCAAGTGCCTTAAACCCTCTTTGTTTGGCAGCCTTAACAAGGGCTTTTACCTTAGTTAAGCCATTTAGGAGCGAATAATGCGAATGTACGTGTAGGTGTACAAAATTAGACATAGGAGTATAAAGAGTCGTATAGGCTATAATACAAGGTAAAAAGGCCTATGTCTAGATGAAAAAATATAAAAAGTTATACACTGTTTTCCTTGCTAAATGGTCAGATAGGACTATACTGAAATTAGGGGCAGTTTTATTTTTAACTAAATTATATGGGTATTATACTTTGGATCATTTTTGGAGCACTTGCAGGCTGGATAGCTTCTCTTATCATGAAGACAGATGCACAACAAGGGGCTATCGGTAATATCGTCATTGGTATAGTTGGAGCGCTCATTGGAGGATTTGTTATGTCCTTAATCGGAAGCACAGGAGTTACTGGCTTCAACCTCTACAGTCTTCTCGTTGCAATTCTTGGAGCAATCATACTTATCTGGATTATACGAGCTATCAAAAAATAGAAGATAGACTAAAAACATCCCCAGGATTACTGGGGATGTTTTTTATTAAGAAAGATCAGCGTGTTAGCTAAAATCATATCCAAACTTCTTCAAATCTACTTTGTTAGCTGCAACAGTTACACCTTCTTTTTTAAGAATTTCAATTTTCTTTTTAGGACCAAATGCATAGCCTCCAATGATGCCAATAGAGGTTACCACACGATGACAAGGGACCTGTGGTGCATGCGGATTTCGATTGAGTGCGTTTCCGACTGCGCGTGAAGCCCGCGGCTTACCTAAAAATTTGGCTATTTGCCCATAGGTCGTTACTTTACCTTTAGGTATGCACTTAAGAGCTTCA
The DNA here is from genome assembly GCA_035438805.1 of Candidatus Magasanikiibacteriota bacterium. Classification (GTDB taxonomy): domain Bacteria; phylum Patescibacteriota; class Patescibacteriia; order Magasanikbacterales; family UBA922; genus UBA922. Next base: position 2,646 of record DAORJA010000065.1, on the reverse strand, counting down.
TACACCTTCAACTCAAAAGATGTTGAGTTTCGCATAGAAGACCAATACTATGAGGCAGTAAATGCATCGAAATATTGTTTCCAAGTTGATTGATCTCCAAATACTGAACCATACTGTTTCATGAAGTCTGAAACAAGAGGTGGAAGATAGATAAGACCAATGATAATTGGAACAAGAATCAAGAATAGTTTGAAATAACTACCAAATACTATCCAACTAAGACGTCTTTGAATTTTGCGATTCTGATGATAGATAACCTGAGACCATTTGATGTTCTTTTCAATAAGAGTCTTCAAATCCTCATGTTCATTCAGTACTTTTTCTTCAGGTACAATAATAGGTGAGAAAGTAGGTTTCTGTTCTATATCTCCCTTGCTAGGAGTATTTTCACCATGATGATGAGAGTGTGATTTCATAGAGTGGGGCTAGTAATAGACACATGATACCGCGAATACAGATAAACAGCAAGATTTTGTAACTACTTTCCATTCTCAAGCTCCCGGACTTCTTTTTGGAATTTTTTTACATCTTCAAACGCACGATAGATTGAAGCGAATCTGATATACGCGATTTTATCAAAACGTTTTAAGTGCGCCATAACAATTTCTCCAATTTCTTCGCTTGAAATTTCACGCCGATTTTTTTTCTGAATTTTTCGTTCAATTGAATGAGTCATTTTATCGAAATTCTCCTGTGTGTATGGACGTTTGGTAAGAGAGTGAATAATTCCGGTCTCTAATTTTTTCCTTGAATAGGATTCCCGCCTTCCATCATTCTTGATAACGATAATATCAAGCAATTCCATTTCTTCCATAGTAGAAAAACGGTATTGACATTCAATACACTCGCGTCTACGCCTAATAGCGTATCCATCGTGTGTGAGTCTAGAATCAACAACTTTACTCTCTTTGGAATGACAGATTGGACAATGCATATAATAAAACAGTATAGCATTCCTCTATTTCTAAATCAAAATTCCCTCGTGAGGAGGAAATTTTAAGCTATCGTCCGATATCGTTAATCCAATTTTACATACCCATCTTTTTGCGAAGAAATGTTGGGATTTCTAAATCTTCATCTCCAGTTGTTTCTAAAGGTTTTCGCACTTGTGCAGACCCCTGACTAGGTGCACGCTGAGAAGATACATCTGCAGAAACCGTTTTTTTGGTAAACGATCCTCGAGGTTCGGGTGCCTGATTACTCACTTCTTCTTCAACAGGAGTTACTTCCTGATTCTTTTTAGTGAACAAACCTGATTTAATGCCAAATGGTCGCGCAGTAAACACATCCAATCCTGGATCATTACTTGATTCAAGAGTAATTTTATTATCCCGTTCACGAGCCAAAAGCTCTCGCTCATCAAATCCAGTTGCAACTACTGTCACACGAATATCTTCACCCATACGTTCGTCTACCACTGCTCCGAATATTACCTTCACATCTTCAGATGCAGAACTAGTAATAACTTTCGCAGCATCAGCAACTTCCTGCATACCAAGTCCTGTACCACCTGTAATTGTGAAAAGAATTCCTCGAGCTCCATCAATTGAAATTTCAAGTAATGGGCTTGAGATTGCAGCTTTCGCAGCCTCAATAGCACGATTTTCACCAGTTCCAATTCCAATACCCATAAGTGCAGAACCAGTATTACTCATAATGGTCTTTACATCAGCAAAATCCACATTGATGAGACCTGGGATAGTGACTAGTTCAGAGATTCCCTGTACACCTTGTCTGAGTACATCATCAACAATTTTAAAGGCATCAAGCAGTGAAGTTTTTTTATCAATAATTTGTAAAATTCGATCATTAGGAATAGTAATGATAGTATCAACATGACCGACCAATTGTGCATATGCTTCTTCAGCAATTATTTTGCGCTGAGGACCTTCAAATGAAAATGGTTTAGTAACGACTGCAACAGTAAGAATTCCCATATCCTGAGCAATCGAAGCAACTACAGGCGCAGCACCAGACCCTGTTCCTCCACCAAGTCCGCAGGTGATAAAAATCATGTCTGTATCTTTGAGCGCTTCTCGGATCTCATTTTGAGATTCTTCAGCGCTTCGCTTACCTAATTCCGGATTCATGCCTGCACCAAGTCCGCGGGTCACGGTTCTACCAATATGTATCTTTCGTGCAGCAGGGTTATGATGCAATGCTTGGACATCAGTATTAAGAGCGAGAAATTCCACACCCCGAATATTGCTCTCCACCATACGAGCAACTGCTGATCCGCCGGATCCACCAACTCCGACCACTTTAATTTTTGCAAATGTTTCAATATCTGGTTTTACCTGGGGCATATCGTTGTGACTTAGTGAGTACAATTTGTATTCAGTATTTTAGTATTTGAACAAGTATACATGTGTATCAGTATCAGTGTAAAGGTTTTAGATATGAGTGTCAAGAAAATGAGACTATTAAAATTGTTCACACAGAACACCGTGAAAATAGAGCAAGGGGTATATAACAAAAATTCCCTGTCTTAAGGGGAATGTATGGTCCATATCTAAAAAGTAATTCCTAATCTAGGGTACAAAATTCTTAAAAATCGATCGTATTTTTTCAAACGTCTTACCAGCAATATCGGAAGAAGAAACTCGTTTTCCTGGAGATTGCACAAATGCACTCCCCCACTTTACG
>DAORJA010000064.1:0-4901 GCA_035438805.1 Candidatus Magasanikiibacteriota bacterium | reverse complement strand
GCGGCTCGGTATACGGAGATTTCGGGATCTTTGGCAATATGCAGGAAGTTTGGGAAGCTATCCTGAATAACCAGTTCGGGCAGTGGTATAGGCAAGCGAGTGCTAACACTGGATCGAAGGAACCTAATCCCGGGGTATACCTCAAGGTGGATGACTAAGTAGATCTTTATACATAAGCCACCACGCATGCCGCGTGAATGGTTGGGCGGAAAAAACTGGGGCGCACCGTCCGCCCCAAAAGACAAAAGTACATCACACCTGTGGTGTCTTTTTGTTTTATCTTGGTCGAAGAGTTATAATTATTTAATGTCTAACAAGGGATTCCTCGACTTCCTCGGTGACTCGGTCGCTCGGAATGACAAGAGGGAGTCGTTGTGTTACTATGCATAATACTATGGATGGATTTCTATCAATTCTGATTCTTATCGTTGGTGCTGCAGGAGCCGCACTGATTGCATTTTTCTTTGGTAAAGTTGGGAAAAAGAATCCTCCGGATGACGAAGATACTAATTAGCTCTATATGAATAATGTGTTATTGGGAGTATTCGCACTATTACTACTCGGCATGCTTGCGGTAATTATATTAATGTATAAAAAGTTGAGCGATGCAGGAAAAACAAAAGAAAATCCAGAAGAACAAAAAGCAGTATTTCTTATGTTTCAACAGCAATTACAAGACATGCAAAAAACCATGGACATGAAAATTTCTGAAACGCATAAAATTGTGGGAGATGGTCAGCAGAATTTGCACCACACACTTCAGACACAATTTGCACAGAGCTCAAAAATTATTACAGACATTACTGAAAAATTAACCACACTCGATAAAACCAATCAGCAAGTAATTGGGTTTTCATCACAACTAAGTGATCTCGAAAAAGTATTGAAACATCAGAAGCAGAGAGGGAACTTGGGTGAAGTAGGATTGCAATTACTTTTGGAAAATATTTTATCTCCGAATGATTTCAAAACTCAGCATCATTTCAATAATGGGGATATTGTGGATGTTGCTATATTTACCAAAGAGGGAATTATTCCAGTTGATGCCAAATTTTCTCTCGACAATTATGAACGATTGATTCATGAACCAGAGGGACCACATCGAGAGCAACTCGAAAAAGATTTTAAGAATGATTTGAAAAAGCGAATTGATGAAACAGCTAAATATATTAAGCCAGATGAAGGAACACTTGAATTTGCATTCATGTATATTCCGTCTGAAGCAATCTACTATGATCTTCTGGTGAATGAAGTGGGTGCGGTAAAAGTAAATACGAGAAATTTAATTGATTACGCGTTTAATGAAAAGAAAGTAGTCATAGTCTCGCCAACCACTTTCTCAGCATACTTGCAGACGGTGCTCTTTGGTCTTCGAGCTCTGAAGATTGAGGAAGGTGCTAAAATGATACGAAAGAATGTGGAAATGCTTGGAAAACATATTAATGCGTATGATGAGTATATGAAGAAGTTGGGCTTAAGTATGTCGACTACGGTAAACCACTTTAATACTGCATATAAAGAGCTTGGTAAAATTGATAAGGACGTGGTGCGAATCACCGGGGCGAGCGAGAAGGTAATTGTACCTGATCTCCTTGATAAGCCTCAGCTTGACAGTTAGTCATTATTTAGCTATACTGCGCTACACTCTCACATTTTTATTAAAAAACCGAAGAATTAGATATTTATTATGCCAATTTTACGAAATGCGAAGAAAGCTCTTCGCCAATCAAAGAAGCGTGAAGCTGAAAACCTTGTTTTCAAACGCGCATACAAAGAAGCTTTGAAAAAAGCTCGAGCAGCAGTAGAAAAAGGTGAAAAAGACATGGGCGACAAAATCAAGCTTGCTCAGAAGAAACTTGATAAAGCAGTAAAGAAAGGTGTGTTGAAGCAAGGTGCTGCATCACGATACCTCTCTCGCATGACCTCAAAAGCTGCGAAACTTGTAAAGAAAGCGTAAACGAAATATACTAAATCCGAGTTACTCTCGGATTTTTTTATCTATTTCTATGAGTGAAGTAAGAAAACCAGGTGAATCTGAAGTAGTCGTGAACAAACAAGAAGTGGGTTCTGTTCCTGCTTCAGAAAAAAAACCACGATCACGAAGTGGTAATCGTGTTGAAGGAAAAACAAAAGTTTTTGTAAGTGAGAATGAAGGTGGTGGGGAATTTATTGGATCTTCAGAAATACGAGAAAAAATTGATGAAATTCTGGTACAAGCAGCACATAAACTAGAAGCTGAAAGATTGCAGCATATTAAGCTTCAGTTTGAGCGTGGAGTAGTGAATGGGCTTCGAAAAATTGCTGAAAAGAAAAATGAGGAGCCTGGATATGATGTGTCAGGTGCAAAAGGAGCGTTCTATTCAGCAAAAATGGAGCAGTTGAAACATGTGATCGAATTTGAAATCAATAATAATGAACAAATTAAAGAAATATTCGAATACGCAGGGCACCATCTAAAGGCCGAGGTGGTAGAGAATCTAAAAAACCAGTTTAATCGTTCGGTTGAGCGTGCGCGTAACGAAAATGTGGATCACTATGATGCATCTGAGCAAATTAAAGCCTTAAGAAAAGATGTTGATGAAGCAATTCAGAATAGTAAGAGTTTGGATAAAGAAGATCGGCTGATTCCGGAACTCAAGACCAGACGAGCGATTAGCGGGGAATTTGCAGCAATAATTCATGGATTGTCTGAGGATGAGAAAGTGGTGCTTGTAGCGCTAGATCTTGATGGCTTTAAACAGATCAATGATGCTTTGGGTCATGTAACTGGAGATAAAGTATTGCGGTCATTTGGTATTTCATTATACGGAGCACCGCGGCCAGATGATGTAGTTGCGCATTATAGTGGAGATGAATTCGGTCTGCTATTGAAAATGAAACGTAAAGACGATGTGCAGTCGATCCTCAAGAGAATTTTGGAAAAAGCGCAGGATGATAAGAGTCGTCCTGTTGAAGGTAGACAAGAGGTGAGTACTGGGTTTGTGGAAGTCAATTTTGAAGATAAGGAACAGATTGATTTTGAAACCGCGCGAGAGAGATCTGATGAGGCTGCGAAAATATCAAAAATACTGGATATATTATTTGAAATGCGCGGAACAAAAGGTGTCTCAACCGAGCGTATTGTGGAATATGCAGAAAGAGAAAAGATACAATCGCAGTTTACTGATGAAGAGTGGAAAGTGGCAAATAAAGTGCGCGGTTTGAAGCGCGAGTTTGGAGACTCATTGTCAATCGGGGAGATGGTTCAAGTCTCAAAAATGATATTAAGCGGAGAAATGAAAAAGATTTTGGCAGAGCGAAATGGCCAATAAAGAGCAACTATTGTACACAAATTTTTCCAACCAACATATCAATCATAACCGGCATATTACCTTTGCCGGTTTTTGTTTTGATATCCATTGAGAGAAGTTCTTCGTATACAGTTTTCAATTGCTTAAGTGTGTATGAACGAAGTAGAGGAATGGTTTTTTTAACTACAAATGGATGAAGGCCAATTGATTTCGCAAGTACATCAGGAGGGGTTGCCGGAGCTAAAGTGAGTGCATCTTTCAATTCAAGCATAATTCTGAATTGCCGCACGAGCATAGCAAAAATATAATGCGCATCTTGACCCTGGTCATATTGTTCTCGAATCATGGCATACACTTTCTGAGGTTTACGAGCTACAATTGCATCCACGAGATTGAAAATATTATCATCTGCTGTTTCGTTGAGAAACATTCGGACAATATCAGGGGTACATGGTTTGCCCATACAATAACCCGCGAGCTGCTCTATTAATGAATGTATGAACCAGGCATCACCTTTGGAATGGAGTACGATAAAATCAAGAGCATTTTTTTCAAGTGTGAGGTTTCGTTCTTTAGCATGATCGAGAATCCACTGCCGCAAATCAGATCCTTCGAGTATTTCAAAATGCTGAGCATATTTTGTTTTGGCCAATTGCTTGAGTAATTCTTTCTGTACTTTGGTCTTGTAGGTGTCGGTCCGCTCAAACAAAATACAGATGGTAGTTCCGGGAATTGCAGCCTCATTAGATATAAGTGCTTCAAGCTTTTCATGCAGCTCTGTATGCTTTGATTCAAGAGCATGCTCAACAATGACCATTCGTTTTTCAGCTAAAAAGGGTGACCCATGAAGCTCGGTAAGAATGAGACCAGGCTTTTCCGTGAGTGCATCAAAACGGACTACATTGTAGCCTGAGGGATCACGGTCAGTCTTGAATTTGGCTATCATCTTGTGGAGAGTTTCACGACTCCTGAATGTGTCTTTACCGTAGAGAAAAATTACCATACAAAATCTTCATATTTACCGGTGCATTGTACCTCGTTTTTATTGATTACTCAATCTCTTGAATAGAGGATAAAAGTAGTGTACACTGGTGTGTGTTCGAACTTACTTTTAATATAAACGCATATGTGTATGAATGGTGGATCAAGAAAGAAACAGTGGGGCCTCTTAATACTGCGCTTTGTCGTCGGTATTGTATTTATCTACCACGGCTGGCTGAAGCTCACAGGAATTGATGGAGCCGCTGGAATGATGCAGGGAATTGGATTGCCTATGCCAATGTTCTGGGCATGGCTTGTAGCACTTGTAGAATTTGTTGGAGGTATTGCGGTAATATTGGGTCTCTTCAATCGAATTGTGACTGCACTTCTTGCAATCAATATGGTTGTTGCATTGCTCACAGTGCATGTCAAAATGCCGTATGGTGGCGCAACTGAACTTCCAATCCTATTGCTGGGCGCGTTACTCGCACTTCATTTGATCGGACCAGGAAAATGCGCTTTGATGGGTCGAAAGAATGAAGAATGTCAATGTGGCGGAGCTGGTGCATCCGTTCATGTCGGTCACCTGCACATGGTAGTTGCCGGGTTCCAAGCCCGTCACATCTTCCG
>DAORJA010000063.1:0-5106 GCA_035438805.1 Candidatus Magasanikiibacteriota bacterium | reverse complement strand
AGACGCTGAACGTGAGTCCCGTGCCTTCGAGCAGAAAGAGAAATCGGAGCCGGCCATGCGTTTTTGCGCGCGCCTTGCCTCGTTCCACTTGCCGTTGAATTTGCTCAATACGTTCTTGCGTACTGGGCGCCGTCGTACCGGTACTTGTGTCGGTCATACTGTGACCCCTCTAATGTGCACCCTGAGTCGTAGGACAGGGAATACTCGCACTATGCTACAAATAAATATCCTAGTCAAACTCCTAGCGACCTCAGGCGGGCAGGGTAAAATGCACGGATATGGAACAAAAAGAACAACAGAAATTGCTTGCTGAGGGGAAGAAATCCGCTGCAATGCAGTGGGTGGGGGCCGGAATCGTTGCCCTCGCACTTGTGGGGCTCGGCTACTTTATCCTTACCAACCGAGCACAGGCGCCTGCTGCGTCGACAGAGGACAATGAAGTCATGCTTGAAGCAAAGGGAGGAGAGGAGGCAACGCACACGTTCCAATGGTCATTCGCTATTGTGGGCGGGAACCCAACGACCGGCGCTGATACGACACAGGTAACGCTTACGCATAATGGAGAGTCCAAGGTAGTGGGTACCTATGAAGGCCACTGCTCGGTGGTTGGTGAACCAACGACGGCATGGCCGCTTACGGCAAACGAACTTACGGGCGTCATCTGCTACTGGGCAGGAGCAGGGGATGAAGTTGGCATCTTCTATGAGAATGGTGCGTATGTCGTGAAGCACGGTACTATTGAAGAAGGTTCGGCAGAGGAAGAGGGTTCTCGCGGCAACTACGAGACGTTGTTCACTATCTAGTTATTCCCTATGAGCAAAAAGATAACCGTTAAGAAGGTGCTCTGGACGACCTTGAAGGTAGTCGTCGTAGGGCTCGTGGCTGCAAGCTTTATCTTCAGCATGGTGCCACTCGGTCTCTAGAGATACGCATAGGTTTTGCACGAGGCCGGTCTTGTATGACCGGCCTCTTGCTATCATAGGGACATGACTTTTCTACGAGAACTGGCGCGGAGCGCCGCATGGGGTCTTGCCGTATTAGTAGTGGTTGGCGTGGGGGCTGCTATCTCGTTCTGGGTATATACAGACTGGTCCATGAGTATCTCTGACGGCACGTGTAACATTGCCGTCATTCCCGTTCACGACCAGATCACGTCCTATACCTACTATGACGAGTTCGGGGAGCAGATACTCTCTTCCACGCTCGACGACTTTGAGATGATGCTGCGTGCTGCTGAGGGTGATCCTAATATTCAAGGCGTCATCGTCTCTATAGATTCTCCGGGCGGGTCTCCGTATTCAGGAGAGGCGATGGCCAACGATTTGAAACGCTCTCCGCTTATAAGCGCTGCCGTCATTCGTGATCAAGGGCTCTCCGCAGGGTACTGGGCAGCGTCAGGCGCTGATCGCATCTTTGCCTCAACGGTTTCAGATGTTGGCTCCATTGGCGTCACTATGTCGTACCTTGAAGCGGTAGGGCAGAATGAAGATAACGGTCTTTCCTTCATCGAGCTTGCGTCAGGGCGCTATAAAGATACAGGGAACCCGGATAAGTTCCTGACTGATGAGGAGCGCGACCTTCTTCAGGAGAGCGTGGATAAGATGTCGCAGGAGTTTATACGTCAGATAGCGGAGAATCGCGCACTGCCGCTTGAGACGGTAACGGCGCTTGCCGACGGCTCAAGCATGCTTGGAAGTGATGCGCTTGCTGCAGGGTTAGTGGATCAGATAGGGGATAAGGAGGCGGCGAGGGTGTGGTTTGCAGAGGCGCTTGAGATGGAGGGGGAGGACGTGGTGTTGTGTGAGTAACATTGATATCTATGCTTGATCAGCTAGGTTCACTTGGCTGGGTAGTCCTTGCATTAGTTTTCCTAGGAACCACGCTTGGGGCAATAGGTGAATTGCAGAAAGCTTCGCATAGGTATAGTAGTAACGATCATCGGCGTAACTCAACATATAGAACACGTACCTCCGTAATGGATACACGAGAGCAGGCGTTCTTTCTCGAACTTAGGAAGCAGCTGCCTACGGACAGGTACTTGTTTCCTAAAATGCGCATCGCTGACATTGTTGAAACCACTAATGGGAAAGGGTATCGACGCCAGCTCTATAAAATTCTCCCTAAACACGTTGATTTTCTTATTACTGACCACTCTTTTCGTCCTCTATTCGCAATAGAGCTAAATGGCTCTTCTCACAATCGCTCTGATAGAGCAGAGTCCGATTCTCTCAAACAGGCTATTTTCAGTGATATTGGTCTGAAGCTATATACCGTGCAAATAGGTAAGGAATTCGCCTTAGAAATAGGTCGCATCCTGTCCGAACAGGGGGTTTTGAATAAAGCCTAAGAAGGCGTAGGATTATAGAATCATGAAGATTGCCACCTTCACTATCAGCCCAGTCGGCAAAGATCTCCCGTCTATATACTAGTGAGGTAGATTTTCACGCGTATCCATGAGCAAAAAAGAAACTCTTTTTAAAAATGCCCTGAGGGATATTTTTACCGGAGCCGATATAGAGGGTACTTCAGGGTACGTGAACCTGCTTAAAATTAAAAAACAGTATTTTGATACCCTATTCCCTGAGCTAAATCGAGAAATTGAGGCGGACACTCGAATTGATGGAGATTTTAAGGAGGAGTTTTATGACAAGCTTTTCAACTTCTTCCATAGATACTTCTCAGAGAGTGGATCTATATATTTTCGTCATACGCCAAACTATCAGAAAGTGTACGAACAGGTATATACCGAAGGGAAAGACGTGGTTCTTTTTTGGAAGACCCACATGCTCTACTACGTAAAAAGTGATGTAATTTTTCAATCCATTCCCATAGAAATAAAAGACGAAACATCCAATCCGTTTAGCTTTTTTATTGATGCCTCAGGTATTGAGAACAAGCAGAGTAATGAGCGGAAAAACCTTGTTTTTGTATATGAAAAGGTTGTTGATAAAGATGGTAAGAAAACTATTTTTATAACTGCACAATACTCAGAACGTGGTAACAAAACGAAAATCGAATCTATTTATAAAGCAATAAAAGATGCAGGAGTAAAAAATATCAGTCAAGAAGTGATCGAAAAGGCGTTTCGCGTATTTGAAAAACAATCAGAAGTTGACTTCTTCATTAATAAAGATGCGCGCGGATTCCTGAAGGAGCAGTTCGATCTCTACATGTATAACTGGATGTTTAAAGAATTAAACGATTTCAGTCACAACCGATTCAAAAAAGTTCAAGCGCTTAAGGATTGGGCAGAGAGGATAATTGATTTCATTGGTCAATTTGAAGATGAGTTAGTAAAAGTATGGAACAAACCAAAGTTTGTTCGGAACACAAACTATGTTCTCACTATGGATAAGCTTAGTGATGAATTGATAAAAAATATTAAGAACCATAGTGGGACGAAGGATCAGATAAAGGAATGGATAGAGCTTGGAATAGTTAAAGCAGATTTTGATTTTACAAAGAAACTCTCTGAGAAAGAGATTCATTTGCCAATAGATACAAAGTTCTTTAAAAGCATCGAATCAGAATTAATTACAGAACAAGGCAATCTTGATGAGTCTATCGATGGATTTTTGATTCATAGTGAGAATTACCAGGCACTCAATACCATAAAAGAAAAATTTCACGAAAAAGTGAAATGTATATACATTGATCCTCCATTTAATCTTGATGGGTCTGATCAATTTCTATATCGTACAAATTATAAAGATAGTAACTGGGCAAGTTTGCTTGAAAATAGATTACGACTCGCTCACGGACTCTTAAAAGATGAGGGGAGTATTTTTGTAAGATGTGATAACAACGGCAATTACATTGTGAGGAGTCTTCTCGACTCAATCTTTTCAAGTGAAAACTTTAAAGGTGAAATCATCTTAAATAGATTCCAAAAAGAATCTGACGGTATCACCAATACGACAGAGTCACTATTTTTGTACTCGAAAGATTATAAAAAGTTTAAAATGAATTCCGTAAGCAGGGAAAGACAATGTATTTACTGCAAAAGAGAAATTGATCCCAAATGGCAGTGGGCACACTCTGCTGGGTCTAGTGAGCTACCAAAGTATTTTGAAGTTGATGGAAAAAGAGTATTACTCTACCCACCTAAAGGTAGGCATTGGACAAATGGTCAAGAAAAAATTGATGAATTAACAAAACTTGGTCAGATAAGGATCAATAAGGATTTGAAGTATACCGATAGTCAAGGAAATAAAATTTCATACACGCCAGAACGATTGCAAGATCCGCATGTTTCTTTGGATAATAACTGGACTGACATTCCCGGGTACGAATTCGGTGTCTTTTCATCGAGCAAATTTTCCACGGAAAACGCTGACGAAGTGTTACAGAGAGTAATTCAACTCTGTTCTAACGAAGGAGATATTGTATGTGACTTTTTCTTGGGATCGGGTACAACGACCGAGAACTCCCTTCTTCTAAAAAGGAAGTTTATTGGCATCGAAATGGGCGAGCACTTTGACTCAATTGTGATACCTCAAATGAAAAAAGTCGCTTCCTCTGTTAGCACGTTCTTTAAATACTACTCTCTCGAGCAGTATGAGGAAACTCTCGCGAGAGCGAAGTATTCAAAAAATAGTGATCTCACTATTTGGGACAATAATAAGTCTCCTTTTGCTCAGTATGTTTTTAAAACAGATCAAAAACTTTCTGAATTTATCAAAACTTCAGATAATGATCTAAGTATAAATTTCTCTCTCCTGTACCCTGACATTGATATTGCGGAAACACTATCAAATGTTACAGGTAAGTTGATATCGAGAAAAACTCCTGACTCCGTAGAATTTATTGACGGTACCATAGAGAAAATAAACCCTGAAAAAATAACACTAAAAGAAAAAATCCACCTCATTCAAATTATGAAACCTCTTATTTGGTGGGGTGAATAACGTACATGGCAAAGTCAATTTTCCTTCAAGATATTGTAGAAGACGTTCAGTATGGGAACCTTCCTGATACGTGGACTAATGTCGACCTTAGAAGCTTCTCTCATACAGTGCGATTGTATGATTATCAAGAAAATGCAATAAAAAACGCCATTAAAGGGTTATGGCTCTACTATGAGCAGCTTGTTGATTGGTCTTCGGG
>DAORJA010000062.1:0-5207 GCA_035438805.1 Candidatus Magasanikiibacteriota bacterium | reverse complement strand
TAGTAAGCTTGAGGTAAGTGGTGCGACCCTCCGTAATGAGATGCGAGAGCTTGAGGAAGAAGGACTTCTGACTCATCCACATACGTCTTCGGGCCGAATTCCTACTGAAAAAGGCTATCGGTATTATGTAGAGCATTTGATGAAGCCGGAAGTAATGGGGAAAAAGATTACTGATAAAATTGGTGAAGCACTTCGCTCTCATCGTGAAGTTGACCGCAAACTCAAAGTTTTTGCGCGTATTGTATCTGAAATGTGCGGAACTGCAGTTATTATTTCATTCAAAAAAGACTCACTCTACTATACTGGCATCTCACATTTTTTCTCTCAGCCAGAGTTCCAGGATTATTCATTCACTGTGTCAGTATCTGGAATTTTTGATACGTGCGAAGAAGTGATGCCTGGACTACACAAAGAATATAGTGATAAAATGCCACGCATTTCTATTGGGTCACAAAATCCATTTGGAACTATGTGCAGTGTGGTAGGGAAAAAATTGGATAATGATGTACTCATTGCCATACTCGGGCCATTGCGTATGAGATACAGTCGAGCACTCACGTTATTGAATTATACTAATGATGTATTTTAATTTGTATTTATGAGCGACACACAAACATCGCCGGTACAGCAGCCGGAAGAACAAAACGAAACAATATCTGATATGGAAAAAATCCAGCATGAGTGTGAAGAATACAAGCTCGGTTGGCAGCGAGCAGTAGCTGATTATCAGAATTTGAAAAAAGAAATGGAATCTAATCGGCTTGATTTGTTCAATTGGAGTGAAGAGAAAATTTTGTCTGAGTTTATTCCAATTTACGATAATTTCAAAAAAGCGTTTGCACATCACCCAGAGCTTGATGGGGGAGACGAATTTCATAAGAAAGTACAGAATTGGGTGAATGGAATTGGATTTATTAAGAAGCAGTTTGAAGATGTGTTGAAGAATCATGGGGTAGAGGAGATCAAAACTGAGGGGAAATTTGATCCACATCTCCATGATGCAGTAACCGAAGAAGATAGTGAACTTGAACATGGATCAATTATCAGAGCTGTAGAGTCTGGATATATAATGAAGGGGAAGGTAATCAAAGTTGCAAAAGTGGTTGTGTCAAAAGGATGATTATTTTGTCACTGGCATTCCTGCGGAAATAGGTATCCAGAGATTCTATCTGGATTCCCGCTTTCGCGGGAATGACGAATTATTCACCGCTTTAATTTCAACTCATATCGAACGGTATGGGTTGAGTACAGGAGAACAGCATATGTCTCTTACACGCTGGATCCCTATGGATCCGTTTGCTGAGATGGAAGAAATGATGCGCTCTCTTCCCTCTGTTACCAGCAACAATGCACTTGCGCAACGTGGATTTATTCCGGCAGTAGATGTCTATGAGACCAAGGAAACCGTGGTCGTAGAATCTCAACTTCCTGGAATCAATCCTGAGGAAGTAGAGGTAAGTGTGGAAAATGGCGTACTCTCGATCAAGGGCGAACACAAACGCGAACACGAGGTCGAGGAGAAGAATTATTACCGCAAAGAAGTTCGTAGCGGTATGTTCTATCGTCAGGTACCACTTCCAACTGAGGTACAGGAGAATAAGGTTGTAGCTGAATTTGAAAATGGGATATTGAAAATTACTTGTCCAAAGGCGGAATCAGTAGAAAAAAAGAAAGTAAGTGTGAAGATTACGAATAAAAATAAGTAATGGTTATTATTTAAAACCAATATTAGGTGAAGGCTGAGCCATTTATTATTGGTACTTTTGCCACTTCACTTGACCGTAACTAGGCAGTGCTCTGTACAAGCACACGCTGGTCGAGCGAAGGGCTGAAGGTATAGAAGTAGAAAAGAAATATTGATTTACAGAGTATTGTATTTAAAAATAAACTCATCGATTAATTAATTAAATTTATATGCCAAAAATATTAGGAATCGATCTCGGAACTACTAATAGCTGTGTTTCGATTATCGAAGGAGGACAGCCAAAAGTACTCGAAAACAAAGAAGGAAATAGAACTACTCCATCTGTAGTTGCAAAAACTAAGAATGGAGAAATTCTTGTAGGACAGCTTGCAAAGCGCCAAGCTGTGACTAATCCAACAAACACGATTTATTCAGTAAAGCGTCTTATTGGTCGCAGACCAAATGATGCTGAAGTTGAGCTTACTCGAAAACATTCGCCATTTGCTATTGTTGCAGATGGAGATAAGGTAAAAGTAAAAATGGGAGATCAGGATTATACCCCACAGGAAGTATCAGCAATGATTCTCCGAAAATTGAAGACTGATGCTGAAGAAAAATTGGGAGAAAAAATTGAGGAAGCTGTAATCACGGTACCAGCATATTTCGATGACTCACAAAGACAGGCAACCAAAGATGCAGGAGAAATCGCTGGATTGAAAGTGCGACGTATTATCAACGAACCTACAGCTGCTGCATTTGCCTATGGATTTGATAAATCAAAAGATCAGAAAATTGCAGTGTATGACCTTGGTGGAGGAACATTTGATATCTCAATCCTTGAAATTTCACATGACCATGAAGATGGAAATTCTACCGTAGAAGTAAAATCAACTAATGGTGATACTCACCTTGGAGGAGATGACTTTGACCAGCGCATTATTGCCTGGATTCTTGAAGAATTCAAAAAAGTAGAAGGAATTGATTTATCAAAAGATCCACTTGCATTGCAACGTATTAAAGATGCTGCTGAAAAAGCAAAGAAAGAATTATCAAGCACTCCTGAAACTGAAATTAATGAACCGTTTATTACCGCTGGAGCAGAAGGTCCAAAACATTTGAACTTACGCTTGAGTCGTGCGAAGCTTGAGGAGCTTGTTATGGATTTGGTTGAGAATAGTTTGATTCCAGTAAAAAAAGCGATTGAAGATTCTGGAATCAAAAAAGAAGATATCAATGAAGTTATCCTCGTTGGAGGTATGACTCGCATGCCATTGGTTCAGAAAAAAGTAGAAGAATTTTTTGGCAAAAAACCAAATGCAACCGTAAACCCAGATGAAGTAGTGGCAGTAGGTGCTGCGATCCAGGCAGGGCAATTGCAGGGAGATCTTGGAAAAGATATTCTTCTTCTTGATGTAATCCCGCTATCATTTGGACTTGAAACCATGGGAAGTGTGATGACCAAACTCATTGAAAGAAATACCACCATTCCAACAAGCAAATCACAAGTATTTTCAACTGCAGCTGATAATCAGCCAAGTGTGGAAATTAATGTATTGCAGGGTGAGCGTGAAATGGCAGCTGATAATAAGACCTTGGGTCGGTTTATTCTCGATGGAATCCCACCTGCTCCACGAGGAGTACCTCAGATTGAAGTAACATTCGATGTAGACGCGAATGGTATTCTCAATGTAAAAGCAAAAGATAAAGCAACTGGAAAAGAACAGTCGATTCGTATTGAAGCATCATCGGGTCTCTCTAAAGAAGAGATTGAAAAGATGAAGAAAGATGCAGAAGTGCATGCAGCGGACGACAAGAAAAAACGCGAACTTATTGATGCTCGCAATACTGCAGACACCATGGTGTATACAACTGAAAAAATGATGAAAGAAGTGGATGAAAAGAAAATCAGTATTACAGATGAGGAAAAGCAGAAAGTCACTGATGCACTTGCAAAGGTTAAGGAAGTAAAAGATAAAGATGACATTGAGGCAATCAAAAAAGCGGCTGATGAACTCTCTACTGCAGCTCAGGTGGTCGGTGCCAAGATGTACCAGGCAGAACAGGCTAAAAGCACTGAATCTGCGCCTGGGGAAGAAAAAAAAGATGATACAAAGGCAGAGGGTCCAATTGAAGGAGAAGTGGTAGATGATCAGAAATAATGATAGACTAATACTAGCTAGGGGTACCCCTGGCTAGTTGTTTCTTAAAACTATATATGGCTAAACAAACCAAAATTTTTACTAGTGTTGTTGTATTAGCTGGTCTCGGTGTAGCATATTGGCTTCTTTCACCATTGTTTATTGATAAAATAGTGAATGAATCCTTGTGGGGAGGCGAAGCCAGTAATATTGAAGAGCAGATTACTGATCCTCAAACAATGAGTGATTTTAAGGAAGAAATGAAGACCATGGATCAGAATGAGCAGACTTCAGATGATATGCCGGCTGGTCCAGAAATTACCACTCTTGCGACTGGTTCAATTGTTGAGGTTGTTCACAAAGGTACAGGAGACGTAAAAATTATTGAAGTAGATGGTAAGAAAATTTTGAGATTTGAAAATCTCGATGTATTGAATGGTCCTGATCTACGCGTTTTTATTTCAAAGAGCACGTATGTAAAAAGCTCGGGAGATTTAGGTGAACATATTGAGCTTGGAAAATTAAAGGGAAATAAAGGAAACCAGAATTATGAAATTCCTGACGATCTTGATGTGACTAGATATAATACGGTGATTATTTATTGTAATCCGTTTAGTGTAGTCTTCAATACTGCGCGACTTGACCGAAGCAAATAGTTTTACGTATGTCATCAAAAGATTATTATAAAATTCTTGGTGTAGAAAAGACTGCGTCAGCTGAAGAAGTCAAAAAAGCGTTTCGAAAGCTCGCACACAAGTACCATCCGGATAAGCAGGGAGGGGACGAAGCAAAGTTCAAAGAAGTGAACGAAGCTTTTCAGGTACTCGGAGATGAGACGAAGCGAAAGCAATACGACCAATTCGGTGCTGATTTCAATCAGCAGGGCGGATTTGGTGGTGGTATGAGCTGGGATGATTTTATGCGTGCTACCCGTGGGCAAGGCGGAGCGCAGGGAGGATTTAATGGCGGTTTTGATTTCGGAGATATTTTTGGTGACATATTTGGGATGGGTGGAAATAGAGGTGGGCAACGCCAGCGCAGAGGAAATGATATCCAAGTTGATATTGAGCTAGAATTCAAGGAAGCCGCTTTTGGTGTTGAACGTGAAATTAAACTTACCAAAAATAATGCGTGTGATGTATGTACAGGAAGTGGAGCTGAGCCTGGGAGTGAATTGAAAACCTGTGATGAATGTAAAGGGTCAGGCCAAGTGAGACGAGTACAACAGACAATTCTTGGAGCAATGCAATCAGTCGTGACCTGTGGACGCTGTAAAGGAGTAGGAAAAATTCCAGAGAAAAAATGTAAGCATTGTGGAGGAGATGGAATTATTCGAGGAGAATCAATATATAGTGTAAAAATTCCAGCTGGAATCTCTGAAGGTG
>DAORJA010000061.1:0-5223 GCA_035438805.1 Candidatus Magasanikiibacteriota bacterium | reverse complement strand
AATCATTTCCCAACTCAGAATGACCTGGACCGTAAAGATTCCAAATCCTCGAAGCACACATTATGGAATACAAATTTATCTACTGCCATTTGTCTGCAGAATTATAGAAGGAGATGGTGTCATAGGCGAAGAAGAAGTAATGGAAACAGCGTGGGTATCGCCAGAACAGGTAAACACGTACAACCTGATTGGAGAAAATAGAAAGATGTACGAAAAAATATATTTTGAACTCACTGAAACCATAAAAAATCACAATCTCTAATTTAATCGACGTATGCTGGATATCAAATACATTCGTGAACACAAAGAGGAAGTACAGAAAAACTGTAAAGACCGTCATGTGAAAGTGGACATTGACGCTTTGTTGACATATGACGATCAGATGAGGGCAATTAGTCCAGTATTAGAGACACTCCGGGCTGATAGAAATAAATCTTCAAAAACCAAACCGACTCCAGAAGTAATCGAAAAGATGAAGGCCCTCGGAGAAGAAGTAAAAAAAGCTGAAAAAGAATTAGAAAGTCTAGAGGAAAAAAGAAAAGCATTGCTTCTACAGGTTCCAAATCTCACACACAAAGAAACGCCGATTGGTGGAGAAGATGATTTCAAAGTGGTAAGCGAACACTTGAGTGCACCAACATTTGGATTCACGCCCAAAGACCATGAAACTCTCATGCTTGAGAGAGACTGGATCGATTTCGAGCGTGGAGCAAAAGTTGCTGGCTCAAAATTTTATTTTGTAAAAAATGATTTAGTCAGACTCAACCAAGCGCTCATTACATATGGAACCGATATTGCTGTAGCACATGGATTTGAATTGATCGAAACTCCAGATCTTGCGCGACATGATGTTCTAGAAAGCGCTGGATTCAATCCTCGAGGAGAAGAAACTCAAATCTATTCAATTGCAGGGGATGATCTCAGTCTCATTGGTACTGCTGAGATTTCAGTATTAGGATATCACTCTGATGAAGTACTTGATCTATCAAAAGGACCAAAAAAGTATGTAGCACTCTCACACTGCTTCCGCACCGAAGCAGGCGCATATGGCCGCACCAGCAAAGGATTGTATCGAGTACACCAGTTCACGAAGCTTGAGATGTTTGTGTTCTGTGCTCCTGAAGATAGTGAGCACATGCACGAAGAACTGCTCTCAATTGAAAAAGAAATTTGTGACGGATTAGAAATTCCATATCGAGTCATTGATATTGCGAGCGGAGATCTTGGTGGCCCGGCATATCGTAAATTTGATATTGAAGCATGGATGGTAATGAATGAAGGATATGGAGAAGTAACAAGTACAAGCAACTGTACTGATTATCAAGCGCGTCGAGCAAATATCAAATACAAGAATAGTGAAGGAAAATCAGGATTTGTACACACACTCAATGGTACAGCAATTGTTACGAGCCGTTTCCCAATTGCACTCATTGAAAATCATCAGAATGAAGATGGTACAATAAATATTCCAAAAGCATTGCAGAAATATCTTGGCAAAAAATCTATCTAAGACTATGGGGATTAGCGTGTCGAAAAAAGAAACGATGTTCAAAAGTAAGTTCCTCGAAGTAGTCAGAGCGACCTTTATTGGTTTAGACGGAAAAGAAGGCATTTGGGACTATGCACATCGAGAAAACGACATTGCATCAATAATTGCATTCACACCAGATAAAAAAATAGTGCTTATAAGACAATTTCGTATTCCAATAGGAGAATATATTTTGCAATTACCTGTCGGTAAAATTGACAAAGAAGATATTAATCCTGCTTCTGCAGCAGAACGTGAATTTCTCGAAGAGACTGGTTACGTAGTTGATGAAGTTATACCACTCAGCGCATACTATTCGAGCCCTAGTCTTATTGATAATAAAATACATTTATTTTGCGGGTTTAATGCAAAAAAATTTGCAGAAACAAATCATGAAAATGCTGAGGACATTGAAGTAGTTCTATGTTCAAAGGAAGAGGTATTAGAAAAGATAGGTAAAGAAAATGTAAATATGGGAATTTTATCAGCACTTATGCTCGCAGAAAAATATCTTGAATCACGTTAGAGTATGATACGACCAATACTCTGCATTGTCCCAGGTTGGGGAGGGACCAAAGAAACATGGAAAGAATTCACTACGCAGGCTGAAGGGTACTTTGATGTCCACTGTATTGAATTGCCTTGTTTTGGTGGAGTTGCGTGTCCTAATACTGCGTGGGGAGTGGAAGAGTATGGGGAATACGTGTACGAGCAACTAGAGAAGATAAGAAAACAATCAGGAAATAAAAAAGTTATTCTGCTCGGACACTCATTTGGTGGGCAAGTAGCGACATACGTGGCAGACAAATATCCAGATTCATTTGATGAATTAGTGCTCGTTGCTGCAGCAGTAGTCAGACCAAAACGTATTATGAAACGTGTAATTATGCGAACCTGCGCCCGAATAGTCAAAACCATCCTCGGACTAAATCAAGAGAATTTGAAATTAGGAGGAATAAGAAAAAAAATATATCATGTACTATCTTCTCCTGATTACGCAGAAACCTCAGGGATTATGCGTGAAATATTCAAGAAAGTCATCCGCGAGGATATGCAACATGCACTTCTGCATATCACCAAAAAAACACTGGTGTTCTGGGGGAAGTGCGATACCTACACACCACTGCGACACGGAAAATTAATTGCAAAAAAACTTCCAAACTCTGAATTAATTGTATTCAAAAACGGCAGACACGGTCTTCATCACACGCACGCGACTGATATTCTCAATACGCTGAAAGCGCGGTATACTACAGGTTAATCCATTTGCTCTATGAAAGAGAGTATTCTATATCTCATCTGGTTTTTGAGCGCAGTACTCATGTACGCTGAATACTGCTATTTTTGGCAACTCAAATGGTATAGAATCGACCGTTTCAATGACTTTATTTCAACCAAACAAGGAAAATCTCTCATTACTGATCCCTACACAGTAATGAGAATACTAGTTGCAATTGTACTATTTGCATGGCAGCTAAGAGTCAATACCATGATTAACTATGCGATATTGGACATTTTTATTGTTGATATTATCTATATTGCATACCGAAAGTTCAAAGGACATTATCGCCGTCCAAAACTAAGTATAAAAGCAGGATTAATAATTGTAGGTTCCCTCATAATCGAGTATCTAGTATATGCGTTTACTCGTAATTGGAGTCTCGTATTACTTGTGAGCTCAATTCGCCTCGCGATTATTAGTTTTGTAGTTATTGGTATCAATTGGACTACCAATCAAATCAAGCGCATTTATTTCAAAACAGCTGAACAAAAACTCAAAAAATATCCTAATCTTATCAAAATTGGAATTACCGGAAGTTATGGTAAAACTTCAGTGAAAGAATTGCTGACGCAGCTTCTTTCTCAAAAGTACAAAGTAAAGTGTACTCCAAAAAACACGAATAGTGACATTGGAATTTCGAAGTTTATTCTTGCAACTGATTTTTCAAATGTCGATATATGTGTAGTTGAAATGGGTGCATATAATAAGGGGGACATCAAGCTTGTATGTGATATTGTACACCCCTCTATTGGTATTCTTACTGCAATCAATCAGCAGCATCTGAGCTTATTTGGGTCTATTGAAAATATTCAATCAACAAAATATGAATTGCTCTATGCAATACCAAAAACAGGGCTTGCAATTACCAATGCAGATAATGCGCTCTGCATGCAATTTATTACTGATCTAAAAAGCAAAGTTCAGACATTTGGCACCGAAGTACCTCATCACCCCGATTGTCTCATTGAATCAGTGTGGTCACGTAATGCAGGACTCGATGTACAATATGCCTTCAACACAGATGGTGTAATAGAAAAAATGAATGTGCATCCGCCAGTGATTGGAGAATATCAGGCAGTGAACATTGCTCCATGTATCCTGGTTGCTCGCCATCTCGGTATGACGAGTGAGCAGATTACGACTGCAGTGAATAAACTCACCCAACCTGATCAATCGATAAAGGTGTACGAATTTGGAAAAGCTATCATAATCGATGACACTTACAATTCCAATCCTGATGGATTCAAAGCCGCACTTGATCTTCTTGGTGGATTCCCAACTGAGAAAAGAAAAATTGTGATTACCCGAGGTATGCTCGAGCTTGGCACCGAAAGCGAAGAATTGCATGAAAAAATTGGCAACGAAATTTCATTCCTCGCAGGAGAATTAGTGATTATTACTCCTGATTTCGCTGATGCTATGAAGCGCGGGATTATAGAAAAATACCACACGACCGTGCATGATATGTATGAGACCGAAGAAATTGTAAAGTTTGTAGAAAGTTTGAAAAATGAAGAAGTAGTTATATTAATCGAAAATAGAATTCCGGACGTGGTGAGACAACTGTACATAAAATAAAAATTATGATTTTTACCGGTTTTCAACCGAATGCAACAAAAAAAGATATTACGACTGCACTCAAATACCTGTTATTGCCCTGGAAATGGGGCCAGGTAATCAGAGGAGGTGAATATGAAGCAAAAGCTTGCCGCATGCTCCGTAAGAAATTTTCTGTGTATCATACGTATCTTTTCGACAGTGGTAGAAGCGCATTGGAAATAAGTTTAAAAACTCTAGGCATCGGAGAAGGGGATGAGGTGATTGTACAGGCATACACCTGTGTTGTTGTTGTAAACGCGATCAAATGGGTGGGTGCGATTCCTGTATACGTAGATGTGAGGCCGGATTTCAATATCGATGTAGAAAAAATCAAACCAAAAATTACACCAAAAACAAAAGCAATCATTGCTCAGCACACGTTTGGTATTCCGTGTGAAATTGATCGGATTGTACACATTGCTAGAGAAAATGGTCTTGCGGTCATCGAAGATGCTGCACATGTGATTGAAGGTGAGTATAAGGGGAAAAAACTAGGAACCTATGGCGACATAGGCATGTTTAGTTTTGGAAGTGACAAGCCAATTTCATGCGGACGTGGAGGAGCATTAATTACTACCAATGATGCGATTGGAGAAAAAATTGGGGCTGAATATGAAAAGGTTACATACCCCAAACGCATGTGGGTACTTCCATACCTCTGGAATTTTCCCTTATTTATCATAGGCAAAGCACTATACAAAATAAAAATTGGAAAATTCATGCTTGCAGCCTTGAAAAAACTTTCAATCACGGGTCGGGTAATTTATGATAAAGAAAAAAAAGGTGAACGCAGTCATTTCAAAGTATCACGTCT
>DAORJA010000060.1:0-5226 GCA_035438805.1 Candidatus Magasanikiibacteriota bacterium | reverse complement strand
CGGTTATTGAATCAAATGTAGATAATCTGTACAGGGACCGAAGGACCGGCAAAATCAATAAAAGCACCCACATAATTTTTCATTGCCCGTACTTTTCCATAAATCTCATTATTCACGACAATTTTATCTCCACGTCGGAGGGTTCCTGCCTGGATCAACACAGTTGCAACAGGTCCTGCACTCTTATCTACATTTGATTCAATAACCGTTCCAATTGCCGGAAGCGTTGGGTCAGCTTTGATCGCTTCACCCTGTACGTCTGCAACTAGAAGAAGTACATCAAGTAATTTGTCGATATTTTTCTTTTCTTTTGCTGAGATTTCTACCATTGGTGTGTCTCCTCCCCATTCTTCAGTAATCACTCCATGGTGAGAAAGGTCAGTTTTGGTTCTCTGTACATCAGCTGCTTCTTTATCAATTTTATTGATTGCAACAACTAATGGAAGTTTTGCAGCTTTGATAATATTGATAGCTTCAATAGTCTGAGGTTTTACACTGTCGTCTGCTGCAACCACGAGAATCGCAATATCAGCGATCCGAGCACCACGGCTGCGCATCATACTAAAAGCTTCGTGTCCTGGAGTATCAATAAAAGTGATTGCGCGCTCTTCTTTGCTCTTTGGGTCTTTCCAGACAGTCTGGTACGCACCAATATGCTGAGTGATTCCTCCAGCCTCAGTATCAATAACGTGTGTTTTTCTAATGGTATCCAATAATTTGGTTTTTCCATGATCAACATGACCCATGACCACAATGACTGGTGCACGAGGTTCAAGATTCTTTGCTTGTGAAAGCGCAGTAGTCAAATCTTCTACACGTGAAGCTTCTTTGGTTGTTTCCTCTTCTTCACCTTCTTGTTTTTTCACTGAGAAGCCGAGCTCTTCTGCAAGGATAGATGCAGTATCGAAATCAATATCTTGGTTTTGGTTTGCTAGAATTCCATTCTTCATCATCTCCATAATGACCTGACTTGTCGGCATGCTCAAGCGCTCGGAAAATTCTCGAACAGTAATACGCTGTGGCAAGACCACGGTCTGCCCCATTTGTTTTCGAAGCTCTCGCTCTTTTAATTTCTTTTCTTCAAGTTCTTTGCGTTTCTTTTCTTCCAAATCACGCTTGATAAATCGCCATCGCTTCTGGACTTGCTGAGCAGTCTTATCATCGATTTTAATCGCTTTTTTACCAATATCAAAACCATACTGAGGTAGGAGGTCCAATAGCTCAGCAGTGTTTATTCGTAATTGTCGTGCGAGTTCACTGACATTCATAAGGTTATTCTATAAAAGTATTGAGAGTATAGCGAAAAAAAAGCACTACGTCAATATACAAACCTAAAAAAATAATAGACTACTACCTAATAACAAGGAGATATTTAAATCAACTCATGTAGCTCGAAACCTACATATTCGACACACTAACTTAATTCAAAATTTCAAATTCGCTCAACTGAGCTGAAAATTGACACTAAAGTCCATATATGCTAAGATAGTGCCGTATTTTAGTCGAAACTTTAATAAAAACTGTAGGGACTAAATTGACGGTGTTGAAGCCTAGGAAGAGCAGACAATAACAAAATATTCAAACGATTTATATGTTTTCTCGAGTTTTATACACGCATACCATCTCTCTATAAACCTATAGCAGAGAGTTTTGTGTTTATTACAGACTCTTGATTTCCTCTTCTAAAACCTACGATACTCCTCAAAAAATGGTCCTTAAAGTACACGTAATTTTTTATATGTCACAGATAGTAACCATCATTCTCACCCTTGTGGGTATAGGAATTGGGGTAGGCCTCGGATATTTTATCCGCATGCAAATGGCAAAGGCAAAAATGAATTCTGCTGAAACCCGAGCAGACCAGCTTCTAGCTGAAGCACGGAATAAAGAGAAGGAGATACTCTTGCAGGCAAAAGATCAGGCCCTGAAGACTATTGAAGAGTCAAAAAAAGAAGAAGCTGAGCGCAGAAAAGAGTTACAAGCAATGCAATCACGAATCGAAAAACGTGAATCAATGTTTGATGCTAAAATTCTTGAATTCGAGGACAGTAAGACTAAGCTCCAGCAAAAAATTGAAGAAGTGGTAAAAGCCAAAGAAAAGGTAGAACAGCTTCGAGTTGACGCTGCACAAAAATTGGAGCAACTCGCTGGCCTCTCAAAAAAGGAAGCCGAGGAAAAGCTTCTTGCAACCGTTGCCAAAGAAAGTGGCGAAGATTTGTTCGGACGAATTGCAAAACTTGAAAGACAAAATTCAGACGTATATGACGCCAAAGCACGCGTTATTGTGATCGACGCAATTCAGCGATGCGCAGCAGATCATGCAAATGAAACTACATCGACCGCAATCAATCTGCCAAGTGATGAAATGAAAGGACGTATTATTGGAAAAGATGGACGCAATATCAAGACTATTGAAAAGATGACTGGTTGTGAATTGATCATCGATGATACTCCTGGAGTACTTATGATCTCAGGCTTTTCTCCAATCCGAAGACGAGTATGTTACTTAGCCCTCGAAAAACTCATGAAGGATGGACGAATCCAGCCTGCACGTATTGAAGAATTTATCCTCGAAGCAAAGAAAGAACTTGCACTTGATATCAAGCAAGCTGGCGAAGAAGCCCTTTACAAGCTCGGTATTACTGGACTTGACCCAAAGCTTGTTTCAATTGTAGGACGATTGAAGTACCGCACCAGTTACGGACAGAATATTCTCGGACACTCATCAGAAGTTGCTAATCTCTGTGCAATGATTGCTGAGGAAGTAGGAGTGGACCCTATCATGGCAAAAAAAGCTGGTTTCTTCCACGATATTGGAAAATCAGTGGACCATGAAACTCAGGGTACACATATGGAAATTGGAGAAACGATCCTCAAAAAATTCGGCATGCCAGATGATGTAGCATACGCTGCGCGCCACCACCATGATGACAAAACTAACCATATTATCACTGACATTGTAAAAGCAGGAGATGCTATTTCTGCATCACGAGTCGGTGCACGCCGTGATACCTACGAACAGTATGTGATGCGATTGGAAGAACTTGAGCGCGTTGCTGGAGACTTTGCAGGTATTGATAAAGTGTATGCAATCCAGGCAGGACGAGAAGTGCGAGTGTTTGTGAAACCAGAAGCAATTGATGACTTCGGAGCATATAATCTTGCCAAAGATATTGCGAGAAAGATTGAAAGCGAATTACAGTACCCAGGCGAAATCAAAGTGCATGTAATCCGTGAGTCACGGGTAGTCGAATACGCAAAATAATATATGTATTCAATGGCCCTCCCCTACCCTGGGGAGGGTTTATTTTGCTCTATTGACGCAAATTTAACTTTAGGCTACACTAGGTTATATACTTTTAAAAACAATACTTCTTATCGCATACCAGCCGATTGGAAGTATATCTTTTAACTTATACATCGTATGAACAAAGCACAATTGGCACAAACCATTGCCGACAAGGTAGGTGTATCGAAAAAAGAGTCAGAAGCTATGATTTCTGCTTTTGTAGACATCGTCATTGATACACTCAAACAAAATGGTGAAGTTTCTATTGCAGGATTCGGCGCATTCAGCGCAAAGACTCGTGCAGGACGCGTAGGAGTAAATCCTCAGAGACCAACTGAAAAGATTCAGATCCCTCCAGTGACTGTACCAAAGTTCAAAGCTGGAAAAAGTTTGAAAGACGCATTGAAGAAATAATTTATCTTACAAATAAAAATTCCTCTCCAAATTAGAGAGGAATTTTTTTGGTGTCAAGGGGGGGATTCGAACCCCCGACCTGAGCGTTATGAATGCTCCGCTCTTACCAACTGAGCTACCCTGACATTTAACACGATAGATAATACACTAAATCTAGAAAAATTTCAAGGCCTTGTGTATGGGATATTTTTGCCCTGTTACACTGTATTTGGTATACTATGCATACTTGAGATACATAATATACATTTCATGGCTAAAAAAATTACACAAGAAAACAGTCGTATCAACCGCTATGCTGATTTTTTGACACATTCTTTTGGCACTGTTTCGTTTCTTACCTTAAATGCAATTCTTTTCCTTGGATGGATACTCATTAATTCAGGACTCATCCCGCATGTTCCCGTTTTTGATCCATACCCATATGGACTACTTACCACTGCGGTCTCGCTCGAAGCAATATTCTTGAGCGTCATTGTCCTTATTAGTCAAAATAGAGCAAGCGAGATTGATGAATTACGAGAAGAGCTCGACTTGCATATTAATATTAAAGCTGAAAATGAAATTACAAAAATATTAAATATGCTTGACGCCATTCAGGGTCATCTAGGAATCTCTTCAGAGGAAGATGCGGAACTAAAGACAATGAAGCATCGGACAAATATCAACCGCATACGAAATGAACTAATGCGCATACGAAAGAAAAACTGAACATACTAAAAACACCTGCATCAATGCAGGTGTTTTTGTAGCCCGTAGGGGAACTCGCACTCGTCGCTTCGCTCCTCTCATGAAAACCTTCGGGTTTTCATGTTCTTTCCTCAGCATGTGAAACCTTACGGTTTCACCCTTCCCTCGTCCGATTCCCCAATCAATCATAAAACAAAGAATCCCATCAATGGGATTCTTTGTTTTTGTAGCCCGTAGGGGAATCGGACCCCTGTTACCAGGATGAGAACCTAGCGTCCTAGCCACTAGACGAACGGGCCATAAAACGTGAGCGATACTATACTCAAATTTCCCCTCTTTGTCAATCGGGAAATTCTAGCGCTCCGGAGGTATATGATAATACGACATGAGGAATGTAGTGATCTGTGCAAACAACGGCGCTGCAGTAATATTTGCGTATGAACGCTGTGGTTTTTCAAGTCTAATAAGCATTACAAATTTTGGATTATCTACCGGACCGAATCCAATAAATGAATGGTTCGTTTCTGCGGTATATCCTCCTGGACCTGCAATTTGTGCGGTCCCTGTTTTCCCTGCAATATAATATGCTGGCACTTTACCCCTGATACCTTCACTATAATCTACGACCCGGACCATCATGGCTGCAACGGTATCTGCAGTATGCTTGTCTACTACTTGCCTCACTTCAATGGGATGGACTTCATCTACTTTTCCATTCGCATATTCAATACGTTTTACAATATACGGTTTCATGAGCTTACCCCCATTTGCGAGTGCTGAAAATGCAGTTACCATTTGAAGTGGAGTCACAGTGATTCCTTGTCCAAATGAAGCAG
>DAORJA010000059.1:0-5375 GCA_035438805.1 Candidatus Magasanikiibacteriota bacterium | reverse complement strand
TTATGTGGGTGCTTTTATTGATTTTGCCGGTCCTTCGGTCCCTGTACAGATTATTGGATTTAAAGTTTCTCCAGAAGTAGGAGACGTACTTGATTTATCAAAAGAATCTACTGCAACTGAAATTGATGTGAAGAAAAAACGAGTTGAACAAACTGGAGCTGATAAGGCAAGTATCGCAGACTCCATGGACACTCCTGATGAAGAGGGAAAGAAAACATTAAACGTTATCGTTAAAGCTGATGTGCTTGGTTCCCTTGAGGCAATTATTGCTTCTCTCTCAAAAATCAAACACCCTGAAGTTGGGGTAAAAATTGTAGGAAAAGGATTGGGAAATATCAATGAAGATGATGCGAAAAGAGCGCGAGATGCACATGCACATATTATCGGATTCAACGTAATACCTACGGGAGTTGCCAAAGATATTATCCGAGAAGAAGAAATACCTTTTACTGAGTATAGTGTTATTTATAATGTGATCAATTGGGTCAAAGAAGAATTAGGTAAATTATTGAGCGATGAAAAGATCGTGACCGAAGTGGGAACATTAAAAGTGCTTGCAATTTTTAGAAAAGAAAAAGATTCGATGATTGTTGGTGGACGAGTGGAAGCTGGAAAAGCAATCAAAATTTCTCTTGCGCGAATTAAACGTGAGGGATTGGTGATTGGAAAAGGTAGAATTAGTGATTGTAAATTAGGACAAGGATCAGTAAAAGAAGTAGGGCAAGGTACTGAATGTGGTTTGAAATTTGAAGGAACAACTCGTATCGAAGTAGGAGACGTACTTGAGCTCTATACTGAGGAAACTAAGGCGCGAGAAATTGTGTTTGATAAGTAATCTTCTTTCATACTTATCCCCATCTTGCTACATAAAATTGTTTGCCGTAAAATACGGTATGCTATTCTTAAACGATCTATTGTATGTCAGCTTATCACACTATTACTGAAGCAAATTTTCAAGACGAAGTACTTTCTTCAGAAACCCCTGTATTAATTGATTTCTGGGCACCATGGTGCGGCCCATGCCAACAAATGGCACCTATTATTGAAGAGCTTGCACATGAGTACCAAGATAAAGGAATCAAAGTAGGAAAACTCAATGTAGATGAAAATGGTACAATTGCAAATCAGTATAAAGTAATGAGTATTCCCACGTTTATTGTATTCAAAGGCGGACAAGTGGTAGATCAAGTTGTAGGTGGAGTACAAAAAGGCCGATTGGAAGAAGTTCTTGAAAAGCATAAAGTGTAAAGTATAGCTTGTACATCCTAACCCCACCCCTCGCGAGCGGTGGGGTTTTGTGTGATATACTATCTTCACTTAACTATTAATAATCTTTTGTATGAATCGTCGGACAATGATTATCGGTGGGATAATACTCTTCATAGCTATTGTTGCTCTCTATAAGACAACAGCCAATCGTTCTTCGTTTGTACGATTTGGAGATATGGGAACCGGGAGTATGAATGCTGCTGCTCCAATGGGGGGAGGAGAAATGGCAGAAGATGTTTCATATAGTGTTACGAAAGCTACCATGCCTGGTGCAGCTTCAATTGGTAGAGATATGATTATTTCTCCGTACCCACCTACCACAGACGGAGCTGGAATCAGTGACGTCGATAGTCGCCTTATTATCAAGACAGGAAGTTTCTCAATAGTTGCAAGCAATGTGTCTGATGCTGCAAATCAAATTACACAATTTGCAGAAGAGAAAAAAGGAATTATCGTTTCAAATCAGGTGTATGACATGGATACCGCGCCACATGCGACCGTGGTTATTCGAGTTCCTGTACAATCATTTAATGAAATTGTTTCACAAATCAAGAGTGTGGGAGAAGTACGCAGCGAATCAATCAATGGTCAAGATGTGACTGAGGAATTTGTAGATCTCGAAGCACAATTAAAAAATCTCCGAGCAACTGAGACACAATTTCTTGAAATCATGAAACGAGCAACCCAAATTCAAGATATCCTTGCAGTACAGCGAGAATTGATGAACGTACGATCATCAATCGAGAGTATGGAAGGGCGGATGAAATACCTAAGTGAGAGCGCAGACTATTCTACGATCACCGTATACCTATCTTCAGACAGTTCTTCTCTCCCGATTGTGGATGGTTCTGATGAATGGAAATTTGTGGGTGAAATTAAGGAAGCACTTCGATCATTGCTAGAGTTTGGCAAAGAATTTGTAAGTATTGTAATTCGAGTCGTAATATTCGCTCCAGTCTGGGGAGTCGTTGCGCTTATCGGATGGCTTATCGCTCGAAGACTCAAAAAACGTGTGTAATCTGTAGTTATCTTAACACAAACAAAACATATTATTATGAAAAGTGCATTTGAAAATGCGATGGAACAGCTACAAAAAGCAGCAAGAGTAATTGGTTTATCACCTGAGAAAATTGAATTACTATCACACCCTGATCGAGTAATTGAAGTATCAATTCCAGTTACATTGGATACAGGTGAAGTAAAGATTTTTACAGGGTACCGTTCACAATATAATAATGCTCTTGGTCCTTATAAAGGTGGTATTCGGTATCATCAGGGAGTTACATATGACGAAGTAAAGGCATTATCATTCTGGATGACCATCAAGTGTGCTGCATTAGGCCTTCCATTGGGTGGAGGAAAAGGTGGGGTAATAGTAGATCCTAAAAAATTATCAAAAACAGAGCTTGAAAAACTATCTCGTGGGTATGTA
Source organism: Candidatus Magasanikiibacteriota bacterium (assembly GCA_035438805.1). GTDB lineage: Bacteria > Patescibacteriota > Patescibacteriia > Magasanikbacterales > UBA922 > UBA922. The sequence goes on along the minus strand of DAORJA010000059.1, from coordinate 2,674 downwards.
CGACAGCTCTGGAGATATCTCGGATCAGACATTGATATTCCCGCACCAGACGTGTACACGAATGGCGAAATCATGCAGTGGATGAGGGAAGAATTTGAGCATCTGTCAGGAAAAAAAGATCCGGGCATGATTACCGGAAAACCTCTTAAGCATGGTGGATCAGAAGTGCGAGAATATGCGACTGCTCAGGGAGGTGTACATTGTGTTCTCGAATTGAGCAAGAAAATGAAGTTTAATCCAAGTGAAACAACCATTGCAATTCAGGGATTTGGGAATGCAGGAAGTCATATGGCAGATCTGCTTGCTAAAAAAGGATTCAAAATTATAGGAGCAAGTGACTCCAAAGGTGCTACGGTTAATGAAGAAGGATTGGATATTACAAAATTGCATGAATATAAAGAGCAGACAGGAAGCGTAAAAGGATTTAGTGGGGGGCGAGACATGTCAAACGAGGAATTGCTTGAGTTGCCAGTTCACATTCTCGTACCTGCCGCGCTCGAGGGTGCAATTACTGAGACTAATGCGCCGCGTGTACAAGCAAAAACAATTGTAGAGCTTGCAAATGGTCCTACTACTCCTGAAGCAGATGAGATTTTGAATACAAAAGGTGTGGTAATTGTACCAGATGTGCTTGCTAATGCAGGGGGAGTGACCGTGAGTTGTTTTGAATGGCAACAGAATAAGGCGAGTGAACATTGGGAGGAAAGTGATGTTCAAAAAAAATTAGAGGTAGCAATGTTAAAAGCATTTGGCGATATCTGGAATACAGCAGAAAAGTATGGTGTTCCACTGCGAAAAGCTGCATTTGTACAGGCAATCGAGCGAATTGTAGACGCAATGAAATAGCCGGTGTGTATACAAAATTATGTAATAAACTATCAGTTACGCGCTGATAGTTTTTGTTAAATGTAATTCTTCATCGATGTATCCACATGTATCGTATTTTATACGTAGAATAGAGAGAATTATGATATACTATCATGGAATTTTTAGGTATCTTAATTACCTAGAAATTTTGTAGTATTGGACTAATATATTTAGATGAAAAAAGTAGGAGAAAAAAAATGGGTAAGAATGTTTATTATAAAAACCTTTGTTATACTGTTTTTTTTGGTATCTCTTGGGTGTGCAGGATGGGTGAGAGCAACTACTTATGAACCAGGAGAGACATTAAATCCTGATTGTGGACCGACTGACCCTGATTGTAAAGTAATAGTTGATTCTGCTTTTACCACTTCAGTCACTGTTACGAATGGATCAGTGAGTTCGAGTTTGCAGGCCGGTGGCCTCTATATTGCAACTTCAACCTCGAATTTGTCTGGTCTCTTTTTTGTTGATAATAGTGGTAATGTGTCTGCATCAGGAACCCTTCATGTTTTTTCACATGCGTTTGTTTCATCTAGTCTCATTATTGGTCAGGGAACAGGGTACGAAAGTGGAAAGTTCAATGTAGACGGACTTACCGGCAATGTATTTGCGTCAGGAACTGTGAATATTTCATCAAAGTTAAATCCAGTGGTCGTAGGTGGAATCGCTTCTTCGACAGGATCTTCAATTAATGGTGCGTGGGCAGTAGAAGTGCGTGGAAAATATGCATATGTGGGTACTACACGTACAGGGGATGAACATTTCAATGTTATAGATATTTCAGATCCTAGTAATCCTGTTATTGTGGGTACTCTCCTTGGTCAGGGTTCAGCTGGTAATAGGATGAATGATATTAGAGATGTATCCATATCTGGAAAATATGCATATGTATTAAGTTCGTATAGTTCAGCGCCAGAGTCTAATCTTCATGTAATAGATATTTTAGATCCAACTGCGCCGACCATTGTAAGCACGCTTACTCTTAGTACTTCTGCAACTGTTGCTTCAGACCAGAGTATCGAAGTCGTTGGAAGTTATGCCTATATTACAAATTCAAGTCTTGATAGCTTGTTAGTAGTTGATATTGCAAATCCAAAAAATCCAACGATTGTTAGTACAATGACTTCATCTACTGTATTGAATTTTGCTCGTGGAATTGTGGTTGCCGGAAACTATGCATATATCAGTAGCGCCTACACGCCGTCCCAAGGCGGCTCTTCATTGGTTATTGCTGATATTTCAAATCCGTACAGCCCAGAGATCAAAGGGTCATTAGTTGTTTCTAGTACGGCTACTTCTAGTGCTGTATCATTCTCTGTTTCAGGAAAATATGCATATCTTGGTGATACGTCTAATGATTCGGTGTATATCGTGGATATCTCAAGCTCTACTAATCCAAGACTTGTAGGTACAGTTACTGATTCAGTGAATTTGGATAGTGTATCTGGCGTTACCCTCGCTGGTAAATACCTGTATGCTGCGGTTCGCACTGATGACTCCCTTCGTATTATCGACATTTCAAGTTCTACACACCCTGTCTTGGTAGGGGGTGTAAAAGATTCCACTAAACTTGATGGTCCTTTAGAAGTTGATGTATCAGGCAAATATGCATACATTTCAAATTTTGGTTCTAGTGGAGGTTTTTATATCGTGGACATTGGCGGTATTGATGCGCCAAGTGCCAATATAGGTGCATTACAGGTAAATACACTCAATACAACAGAAAACCTTAGTATTGGAAACAATGCATATGTGGCCAATGGTCTAAACGTGGGTATTGGAGGAATTATGACTGATGGACTGCTTT
>DAORJA010000058.1:0-5393 GCA_035438805.1 Candidatus Magasanikiibacteriota bacterium | reverse complement strand
TGTTATACTGCTTTTCGATTTTACAAATGCAATGGGCCAGTAGCTCACCTGGTAGAGCGCCTCGTTTGCACCGAGGAGGTAGGGGGTTCGAGTCCTCTCTGGTCCACTAGTATAATTAACAATTAGCAACTAATAATTAACAGGTTGCAAAAATTTGTTAATCGCTTATTGCTAATTGTTAATTTGTTTACGCCGAGGTAGCTCAGTGGTAGAGCAGAGGCCTGAAGAGCCTTGTGTCGCCAGTTCGATCCTGGCTCTCGGCACGTGTCGCATCGGAGTGTAGCTCAGTTGGCTAGAGCATCTGGTTTGGGACCAGAGGGTCGAAGGTTCAAGTCCTTTCACTCCGACTACTTAAAGGATTTTATCCTTGTACTAATCCTCCTTACGGGGGATTTTAGTTTAATACTATAAGGTTGAGTTATCTGCGTATGCTATACTACATATCTATGAAAATATTACTTATTTTTTTAATTGTAGCTCTTCTTTCTATTGGATTGTATCTCAATCGTTCGTACGCACATATTTATGACACCATTGATAGTGTTGGACTTCAGGCTAGTCTGAAGGAGAGAGAATACACTATCTCATCAAGCGTAAGCACTTCCCAAGTCGTGTATGTTGCTATTGGGGATAGTCTTACGTCAGGAGTTGGTACAACTGCCTATGAAATGTCGTATCCTTATAAGCTTGGAGAAAAAATTGCAGAAAATGGGAGTACAGTTATCCTTAGAAACTATTCATACCCAGGTGCTCGCACTAAAGGAATAATAGAAAATGTACTTCCTTTGGTACAGGAGGAAAAAGCAGACATAATCACCATTCTACTCGGAATTAATGATGTCCATGGGAATGTTTCTTTAACTGATTTTAGAGAACAGTATTCTCAGATATTAAAAGAATTAACAAGTAAAAGTGACGTCACAATTTATACCATAGCCCTTCCATTTATTGGTGCGCCTGCTCTTTTGAGCTTTCCATATCAGTATTATTTTGACTGGCGTACAAGAAAATTCAATAGGGTAATCGAACAATTATCAGCTGAAACACATGTACATTTTATCGACCTCTACTCTCCTACAGAAAAATTGTTTAAAGAAAAAGGCTTTCATTATTCAGCAGATTTTTTTCATCCATCAGAAGAGGGCTATCGTATGTGGTCAACTGTAATCTATGATCGTCTCAATTACTAACGCAGTCCAATCAACTTTATTTTTTTCATTCTTTTTAATCTTAGCACTCGTTCTCTCAGCGAAAAAAAAGATACCGGTGAATTATTTTCCGAGTCGCTTACTAAAGAATTAAAAGGTTTTGCAATTCTCACTATTATATTTTCTCACGTAGGATATTTTTTGGTTTCTGATGATCATTTTTTATTTCCACTTTCGATACTCAGCGGTGTTGGGGTTAATCTGTTTCTGTTTTTGTCGGGATTTGGCTTGACCATATCAAGTATTAAAAAAGATTTTTCTATCGTAACATTTTACACTTCCCGGTTGTCAAAATTATATGTCCCGTTTTGGCTTGTGCTTACTATATTTTTGTTACTGGATTTTTTTATTTTACATATCACCTACACTCCCCAGTTTATAGTACATTCTTTCACTGGGTTATTCACCCATACTGACATTTATACTGATTTCAATTCTTCGTTGTGGTACATCACGATGATTATTTTTTATTATCTTGTTTTTCCGTTACTCTTTATCAAGAAATATCCCTGGTTTTCAGCTATTCTTATATTCTCATTGAGTTATGTATTCATAAGAGAAATTTCTTATGAATTAATGCCCGCGATTCATTTATATAAAATTCATATTATTGCATTTCCCTTGGGGGTTTTTATTGGCTCATTGTATAGCACCTATACAATCGGTATGACTAGATTTTTTCTTAATATTTCAAGCTCTATTTGGAGAATATTTTTTATTTCAATCTGTGTGTTGTGTACATCCTATTTTGCATACTATTCAGGAATTGGTGAAAGTCTACGTACAGAACAGATCGTAAGCCTTATCACCATGTTGTTCATTATGATGATATTCGTTTTAAAAAAATATGAATTTAAACTATTATCATATTTTGGGCTTTATTCGTATGAGATATACTTGATACATTGGCCTATTCTATGGAGGTATACTAATTTTTTTCAGATCCTTCCATCTTGGCTTGCGCTCATAGTGTACCTCGGGTTGTTTTTATCACTAGCTCTAGGAATAAAAAGAATAATTTACCCACTACTCCGTACATGATGGTCATTCGTAGGTATATATAAAAAAATAAAAAACTCCCCTATCAGGGAGTTTTTTCGTGGGATTATTTTTTTTCTTTATTTATTTCTTTTAACTGTCGGACCGCATCTGCAATACTCTTGAAGAGTTGTGGAATTCTTTTGGCACCGAATAAAAATAGTAAAATAATTCCGATAATTATCAATTCTTTTGTACCTATACCAAACATATTGTTAATAACGTTAATTAATTTAGGCAAAGCGAACTTTAAAATAGTATACTACAAGCTCGGTGACTATGGTATACTACCTACGGTTATTGGTAAAGGTTTTCTTTTTTTACGGAAAATGTGTGAGTAGAAAAACTAGGCTTCACAACAATTCCACACTTGGGATGTTGCACATCAAACGAACACGAAGACAAACTTCACATTCTTTTGTTTTAAAAGAAGAAGTGGTGATTCCTCAAGATACACCAAAACAAGAAACATTAGAAAAAAGTCTTGCAGCTATTGAACAAACAAATCCTCTTGAGGATACAAAAAAAAGACAATTCTTAAAATTCTTAGGCATTGCAGGGTTGGGAGTAGCAGGTTCATTATTTTTACCCAAACGAGCTGATGCTTTTGTTTTTGGTAGTACTCCAACTTCAAATGTAGTAGGAGTAAAAAATACTTCAAATGAAGAAGTTAACCCAGCGACTGAGGAGGGTGTACAGGCGCTCATTGCAGGACAGGGAGTCGAAAAAATTACCACTTCACTTTCTTCTTCAGGTAACGTGTTGACACCGTCTTCTGGTAAAAAAATTCGTGTATACAGTAATCGTTTTTCTCTTACTGCTGACGCTGCATTTGTCTCCTTTAGGTTTACCGCAGGGGGCACTGATTATGAAAAATATATGTCACCAAAGACAGGTGGCTTGTACGGGGCAAATAACCATCCTAATTTTATTGAGGGTGGTGTGGATGAAGTGCTATACTGTGTGATATCGGGGACAACTACTGTTCAGATTAATGTAGATTATTTAGAAGTCTAAAATATATGGCAAAAAGAGTGATTGAACATGCATTTACCGGAACCACAACACCATACACATCATATGATCCGACCAAGACCAATCTTGGGGTTCTTATACAGCAACGAACAGGTTCAAACCCAACAGACAAATTTGCAGGCCCAATGCCTATCGGTCTAGGGAGGCCTGTAGAAGCTAGTACCTCTATACCAATAATGTATCCACATGCGATTCCCTATGATTCAGATAATCAGTGGGTATTTTTTGTAGAAAATTTAGCAACTGCAGTGGCTAATCGTCGAGTTGTCTTGTACAACTATCAGATATCAACTAGTACGTATACATGGAATGGATATGTTACTCTTACACTTCAGTCAGCAACCGCGCATACGATCAGAGGTTTTCGTGTTACACGTGATTTATATACTACAGGCACTGCTGCGGTAAATGGCACTGCCGTAACTGGTACAGGCACTGCATGGAATTCTAGTAACCTTCCCATAGGTTGTCGGATTGGATTCGGATCGACTGATCCAACACAAATTACAACCTGGTATGAAATTTCAGCCATAGGTTCAGATACCAGTATAACCCTCACGAGTTCAGCAGGAAGCGTAGGCGATGGTGCGTATGTGATAGAAGACCTGCGTCTGTTACTTTCCTGTTCAAATGCAACATTAACCAACGGGGGTGTCTTTATGGCAAAAGGCCTACGATTCGAGCTCTTTTCACCCTCGGGAACTACTATTGCATCATCGTCTGCCACAGACGGTGTACGCGCGACCTATTGGTTGGCAGACGCTTCCACAGTTACGAATACAATTTCTTGCGGACTAGCATTAGACACCAAGACCTCCTGGACATCTCATAATATCTATGTATTAGATGGAACTGCTGCTACAAACAGAGTATATGTATTTAATATCAGAGCAACACTCACACTCGCCTCAGGTAAATCAACATCAGCTTTCCAATATGTAACTGGTGCGCAAACACCAACAGGTACGGTTTCACAGGCTAATAATGGACGCATAGGCATTCTTAATCATGGTCCAGGAGTAGGAGTCAAGTGCTTATACTTCGTCACCACAACACGCGTATATAGAGCGATTGTTTCAAATATCACAAATGGTAATACAAGTTGGCAACAAGACGCGATGGTCGAAGTCCCTCCAGGAGGTACGTCGACCTATGCTGCAACGAGTGCGCTTAGTTCTTGTGAAATTTCAGACGGCATCGATCGTCTAATTATAATGTCTACTGGTGCTTCAGGTGTGCGTAGTTATGCTAGTCAGTATAATACCAGCTCAAATCCATTTGATCATATTTTTCTTTGTGATGATAAACAGTTGGATCAGAGTTCTGCTGATTCAGGTGCAGTAGCACACCCTTCAATTCAGGTAGGAGTTTTTTCAGTATGGTCTGAGGGTGGAATACTTCATTTATGTCGCAATCTTACCACTGCTGCAGGTGCTCAGATTTATTCGCTACCAATTGGCGCACACTGGACCTATGCGGGTACGGCACCAGTACAGCGATTGATAACACCTTCGCTGGATACCTCAAACGCGACATCACTCGACCGAGTCTATGTTAATGCTGCACGACAACTGGGGTCAGGAACGACTGGTCTATCGACTGAGCCATTTAGAATATATTATCGAACATCAGGAATCAGTGACGATAGTGGATCGTGGACACTGGTCGATGATAGCGGCGTTTTCACTGACTCAACGCCTTCATCTGCCATTCAGCTAATGTTTGAGTTCAAAATTTTTGGAATGTCATGCATTCCAGCGCGTATTTACAGCGCTAGTGTGGTATATGAAGATAATACCACTGACTCACATTACCAGCCATCAGTTGGACAATCGAATACCTCGAGTAAATATTTTGCATGGAGATTCTCCACCGCATTTGGCGGAACCGTCCCTACTCTCAGGGTAGAACTGTATGATGCAGTTGCAGGTACATTGTTGATGAGTGATGTCACTGATAGTCCTACAGGAACCTGGGAAAAGTCGACCAATGATGGTGGTTCATGGGGTGCATATGACACTTCAGATAAGGCTAATGAGACCACCTATATACGATACCCCCCCGCCAGTCTTGCTGATAATATAAAAGTCCGGGCATTACTTATTCAAGATT
>DAORJA010000057.1:0-5426 GCA_035438805.1 Candidatus Magasanikiibacteriota bacterium | reverse complement strand
CCCTGGATCTGGTCGTTGTGCTTGAAGCTCTCGACCTTGACCTCGACCGTACCGTAGCCCACCACCTTGCAGATGAGGAGCTCGCCGATGAGGATCAGAGTCCAGTAATCGAGCCAGTTCCCGGTAAAGTTTGCTTTGACCATCTAACGTCTCCTGGTAGCATGTTGTGTGTTCTCGTGAACCACCTAGCAAAAGCTAGATGCCAATTCATTTTGAACGACATACTATACCATATTTTAGTGATTTTGTCAATCATAAAGCCTCAAAAATGGCTTATTTAAAGCAAAAATTAGACCTACTCTTAGTTTGTACTAGTTAAAAGGGAAAAATGGTGGTCGGATACCAATTTTTACTCGGGAAAAATGCGGGATATAGATCAATAAAATTTGTCTTACTCATCCGATCATGGGTTAATGTTGATCCTTGATTTAATTCCACTACATAATCCATTTTTCTAAAATCTATATTTTCAATATGCCCAACTGACTGATTATTCATAACTACTCCATATTCCAAAAAACTACTTAATTTGTTATATCCGCTATACCAACCTATTTCACTATCTTGTATATCCAGATTACCATTTCGAACTACTACCATTCCGCCCGGACGCCTCGAATTAATCAATTGAGTATGTGATATTGAGACTGTTGCTCCATCAACCCATATCATGTATGGACGAGGTGAGGAAAAAGGATATGCAGAAGTACTTTGAAAATATCCTCCACCTTGAATTTTTACATTACTAAGATTGCCTGATGATCCTGCTGAAAATAATATTCGAGAAAATGTTGATGACGGAGAATGTCCACCTCCTATTTCGCTTATATTTTCATTTGCTCCTGAACTCAGTTTTCCTTTAATGGTAATTTCCTTGGCATACAAATTTCCCCCATCTAATATTAATTCCCCTTGTGGTTCTACTGATACCGTACTAAACTCAAATGCATGATCAGGTGAAAGAGTATACGAGCTGGTCACGATGAGTGTAGGACTATATGCATATAGCGGGGTATTGCCCGTAAACTGTATTTTTTTCCACACGCTTGGCATTTGCTGCTCAACAAATATAACTTTATCTGACAAATCAAAATCATGAATTTCTACTAAATCTACCTTCATTTCTGTGTTTCCGCCACTATGTAATGCTCTTTTTCCATGATGGAGTTTAACATTTTGTAAATCCACCATCCCACCACTTGAATATACTAATGCATCTGGACCAGATCCTGAACCAATTTCAAACCCATTCTCAATTTCAACATCTTTTAATATTATAAACCCACCCAGATTTGTTATCATTTGTGAACGGCCACATCCCTGACATGACACACTCGTACCAAATCTATTTCCACCATATTTTAATCTACCATGCTCAATTATTAGTTTTCCACTTTCTACTACTTCTATATTTTGCCAATCTCCTGCTTGCGCTACTGCTCCTGTAAGAATATTTGAAAATAACGCACTTGTTGTAACCATTTCCTGATCATGTCTTGAAGTAATTACAACCGGATTAAACTCATCACCCCTGATTATCAATTCACCTTGTACGCTGATTTTTGATTCTGAGCTTATCCCTGCAAATACTATTCCAGAATCTATCTCCACCATTTGCTCTCTAGGTATTGTAAAACTTGAAAATAGATATGGACTTTCTTCTTGTGTAAGCACTACATTTCCTGCATTATTTTTTGGATAAAAACCTAATGTTTCATCTGAAATAAACGCATACCCACTATTTTTCATACGTGGACTACCTGTAATTTGTCCACAATTTCCTGATTGTACTCCATATCGTACAGAATCACTTGATTTCCATGTACTTGTTCCAGCATCTGAAACACGCTCAAGCGTATGCGGATATACTCCCATACTTCCACCAATCCAACCCTGACTTTGATCTATACTATCAACAATGTCTCCATCTTGATTTTTTAATATCAATCTTGCACCCGTATCTGATAATTGCATATGTTCGGGCAGTGAATTATCTGGAACAACCACTGTTGTAAATGTATTCGGATGTGAAATCAAATAATATCCATGTCCCTCAACCATTCCTGACAAAGTTGTTGTTTGCACTATCCCATTTACACTAACTTCAAGCTTCCAATTTTGAAGTAATTGTGGACGTTCTAATGGATTGTATAATTCAATCCATTCATGGTCAGAACAAACCCCGCTAGATCCAGACCAAGCAATTTCATTGAACAGTACTTCTTTAGTCTCTACGGGAATAGTTTCTGTTTCACTATCCACCTCCCGTACATCTTCGTCTTCTTCTACTACAATTTGATCTTCCACGAAATTTTCTGAGACAGGTTCAGTATTTTCATTCAATGTTTCAGAACTACCGCCCCCGCTACTGCCGCTAAAAATTATCGGCACTGATTTAATTACATCCACTACCTTCTCTACCACTGTTTCTGCAAATTCTTTTATTCCATGAATTACCCCCTCAACCACAGTCTCTTTTTTAACTTCTTCAATAGATTCTTTTAATGGTTCAGAAACTGATAGCTCAATCTGAACATTTCCACTTCCGACTTGCTTCCACGTTCCTACTTCTACTGCCATTATTTTTAAGGTGTACGATCCGTGGTCCAAGCCTTTGATAATAAAACTAAACTTACCTGTTTCACCAGGTTTCACTTCTGTATTATCAAGCAACGTAGGACGCAGATCAGTAATCCATGTAGGATGACGGAATAGAGAATTTACTTCTCTTCCACCAATCACATTAAGCGAAATTTCCTGTCTTTTCCAGACTCTAGAACCAGTATTTTTTGCCTGTACTACCACTTGTATATCTTCACCGAAATTAGATGATAGAGAAATTTTCCTATCAACAAAAGATAGACCTAATTCTTCCTTTTTTTGTTCTACTTTGTTTTCTGAAATTACTTCTGGCGCAAACCAATTTTTTATCGTATCTAAAATACTTTTCTTTTCTTCGAATGTCTCACTTGTTTGGTTGTGAGCAATTTTTGCTTCTAGATATTGCGGAGGATCACTCATCCATAGATGTTTTTTTCCCAGCGCAATATATGAGGCATTAGGTGGATAAAATTGCTTGGTGTCATATAAATCATAACTATCGATACGATCCACTGCATATTTTCCAGTGGTAACTTCAAAATGAAGATGTACATTATCAGTCCCGGAAGTACCACAGTCACCGATGTATTCGCTTTTCTCAATTGGCGTCCATTCCGAGTAATTAGTATTACTTCTTAGTTCAGTGGGATAATATTTTAAATGGTCTGCAGCTTTGCGTAAGTGCCCATACAATGTTGCATAACCATTTTTATGCTTTATTAATACAAAATTTCCATAACCTCTTTTTGTTCGAGAATCAAGCTGAACTGAAGCCATTGCTAGTCCATCAGCAGCTGCTAAAATAGGTTCACCTAATTCACAATCATAGTCAGTTGCCCCATGATCCTTACTGCCATTAACCAGTACTGTGTAATACCATCCTTGTAAAAGCTTTACACCTGTAGAGAATGGCAAATTGAGAAATGTTTCTTGTGTAAAAACTTGATACGGTTTTAGAATTACTGATAAACACAAAACAAATAAAATTATAAAAAAACCTTTATGCCCCCTCCTAAACATAAATTTGTAATTAAATTTTACTTAATAATTTTGATACTTTCTATATACTTATCTGAATAATTTTGTCCAACTAACGATATACCAACAATTTTACCATCCTTTTTAAAAAAGTAGCTGTAATATTCCATTTCACCTTCTACCTGTATTTTGATTAGCTCTATCCCACCAATGTTACTTTTCTGCCTCTCATCATAGAAAAGAAAAAAGGATTTCTTATGTTCGTTTTCCACCCATTCTTCCAATGATAGACCTTCCGTGTTTTCAAAAATGTGTATACCACCCAAAACTGGCAGATGCGGTTCACGACTGTAGAATAAAATTCTATCTTCTTCTGTTTTCAAATCTATATCATCGGGTATCACCATCTCATACCCGGCTCGATTGTCCGTCAATATTCTACTCCCATCTTTTTCAACAACACTGACGCCCTTTGGAAGCGGTTCAGAAACCATAGCAGTATGCTCTTCCGCCGGAATCCGTACATCTTGAATACTTAGAAAGTATACTACCCCGCTAATTACACAAACAAAAAACAATCCAATTAAAAACAAGATTGTTGGTCCCCTCCTCATATGAATTTTTTTAATCCCTCCCTAAACAGGCGGGTAAATTAATCTTCTTTTCTCGACTTCGCTTTCCTTCCTGAAAGCTTTTCATCGAGCTTATCGGATAACTTACTCACTACAAATTTTTCAAACAGTCCTGACGCAATACCTGATACTGCTCCAAGATGACTCGACATGCCGTCTACTTTTTTTCGTATAAATTCTACTGCAGTAGAAATCATTTCCATTTTCTCGAGCGCTGATTCTACGATTCGATTTACATTTCGAAGTGTTCTGCCTGCTTGATACATGAGCCAGCACAAAAATACGGTAAACCAAATGATGGCAAGTGAGAGTACTACATACAATAAATCGCGGCTTGTTTCAAACATAGACAGGCAAACAAAGTTAATATATACAGTATACCATAATTTGTTGATTCAAAATAAACACACCCGGTATTCGGGTGTGTATAAGTGATACTTTTTACAGATTATCGAGTCACGCGCACTTCTTTGGTACTTGAAGTTCTTTCATTACCATTTTTGTCTGTTGCTCGTGCGTGAAATTTATTTGTTTGTGATGTTGCCCAACTTGGTACAGTGAGAGTTATAGAGTATACGCAACTTGTCGTATTCGTACATGTCTTTACTCGTTCACCATTTCGATATAATTCAATTTTTGAGATTCCACTTGCATCAGATGCGTGTGAGGTCACTGTAACCTGCCGCCCAGAGGTGATGCTTGTTGCACTTACTGATACCGTTACGTCAGGCTTGATCATATCTTTGGTTGGAGAAATTCGCACAACCACTGCAGATGAGTTACTTGTATTTCCTGCTGCATCATATGCTTTTGCTTTGAACACTCGTGTGCGCTCAGTCGATACACTTGATTGTGCAGTAAAGGTGTACGCACAGCTTGTAGTGTTGTTGCAGGTTTTGATCAAGCTTGAATCTTCGTAAAGTTCAATCTTTGTGACCCCTTTACTATCACTTGCAGTCGCTGTAATAGTTACACTTTCGTTATTCTGTACGCTTGACTTTGACGCACTAACTAAAACCTGAGGATTAGTGGTGTCCTGATCAATATTAGTACATGATGCTGGAGTAGTCCATTCTACCTGGTATTTGGTAGATGACACACAGCTCATCTTGTACTGACGTTTACCATGTCCTGCATCTCGACAAGAACTGGTGAGGACATATTTTGGTCCATTATTTCGACTAATGCGGATATCTCCACCTACCTGTTCACATG
>DAORJA010000056.1:0-5449 GCA_035438805.1 Candidatus Magasanikiibacteriota bacterium | reverse complement strand
AGCTTGGATTCAAATACGTGACGAAATCAGGATATTCACTTGGAAAAGATGACTTCCCATCACTCGATATTAAACGTAGTTTATTGGCTGAAGCTGATACAAAAGTAGAAGTAGTATACGAACAATTCAATGAAGGGTTACTAACTGATTCAGAACGTCACGCGAAGATTCTTGAAATCTGGACCGAGGCAAAAGAATCACTCCTTTCGCATTTGAAAGATGTATTGAACAAAGATCGATCCGTGTTTGCAATGATTGATTCAGGTGCTCGTGGTTCATGGGCGCAGCTGGGTCAGGTTATTGCGATGAAAGGTCTGGTAGCAAGTCCAAGCGGAGACATTATCGAGCTCCCAGTAAAAGGAAACTTCAAAGAAGGATTTGATGTGCTTGAGTTCTTTATCTCAAGTCATGGTGTGCGAAAAGGGCTATCAGATACTGCGCTTCGAACTGCAAACGCAGGGTACTTGACCCGTCGGTTGGTGGATGTTGCGCAAGATGTAGTGGTACGTGCAGAAGATTGTGGAGACACCGTCGGAGAAGTATTCAATAAAGTTGAATCAGAACAAATGGGAGAAAAAGTTTCAGAGCGTGTACTTGGACGATTTGTACTTGCAGATGTAAAAGTAGGTAAAGAAGTATTAGTGAAAAAAGGTGAAGTCGTGACCGAACATGCTGCTCGAGAAATTGAAAAACATGGAGTTGATGTAGTGCATGTTCGCTCAGTATTACAATGTCGTCTTGCAAAAGGAATCTGCGCAAAATGTTATGGGTATGATCTTGGTAGCAGAACCATTGTTCAGAAGGGAACTGCAGTAGGAGTTATTGCGGCTCAATCTATTGGAGAACCAGGAACTCAGCTTACCATGCGTACCTTCCACCTTGGTGGAGTCGCTGGAGGGGATATCACCCAGGGTCTTCCTCGCGTAGAAGAATTGTTTGAAGCACGCATGCCAAAGAGAAAAGCGCTTCTCTCAGAAGTTGCAGGAACAGTAGAAATCGAAGATGCTGATGGAAAAGTAGTTATGGGTCCAACTGGACGAAAGATTTTTGAAGGACGCCGTGGACAAAAGATTGTTAAAATTCACCATGATGGAATTGATGAAATTGCCTATGATATCCACGGTGAAGATGATGTAAAAGTTGCTGAAGGTCAAAAGATCAAAGCAGGAGACACACTCATCATTCGGGGAGCATCTGGTGAAGAAATCAAAGCTGAATATGATGGTAAGGTTACGATTGATGGTATGAAACTTCATTATATCTACGATGGTAAAACCACCAAAGAATATATTGTCCCTCTGGGATATAAACTCTGGGTCAAAGCGGGTGACACTGTTCTCAAGGGTGATCAATTGACCGAAGGATCCCTTGATTTGAAAGAATTGTTTGATCTCAAAGGTCAGGATGCAGTAAAACGCTACATCTTGAAAGAAATTCAGGAAATTTATGCGTCACAAGGTCAGCGCTTGAACGATAAACATATTGAAATTATCGTCAAACAAATGTTCTCTCGTGTGTTTATTGAAGACACTGGAGATACTGATCTTATCCCTGGAGAAATTGTTGAACGCTCACAGCTCATGCTTGCAAATGAAGAAGCTGAGAAGCATAAACAAAAAATCGCCCGAGGACGAGATATGCTCATGGGTATCAGTAAGATCTCTCTTACTACTCAGAGCTTCCTATCGAGCGCATCGTTCCAAGAAACTTCTCGTGTACTCGTGAACGCAGCAATTACCGGAAAGATGGATCATCTAGAAGGTTTGAAAGAAAACGTTATCATTGGTCGCCTTATTCCTGCGGGAACTGGCACCAAGGAACGTGCAATTGAAGTGATGAAAGAAGAACTCGCAGCCTAATAGAGACTGTGAATAGACAAATAAAAAACATCCCGATTGAATCGGGATGTTTTTGTATAGTGGATTATTTGAATGTTTTTTGATAGAGCTTGATGCTTTCTTCTACTACTTCAAGCGCTCGTTCCTTTCCTTCAAATCCTTTTACTTCGACGGTTTTCTTTTCAAGTTTTTTATATTCTTCGAAGAATTGTTTGATTTCATCGAGTGTATGCTGAGGCAGATCTTCTAATTCATTGATGTGCTTCATGTTAGGGTCTCCTTTTGCAACAGCAATGATTTTATCATCTCCTTCGCCCCCGTCAATCATACCCATGACACCGACTACGCGAGCTTCGACAAGGCAGAGTGGAGGTAGATCAACGGTTGAGAGAACGAGGATATCTAATGGGTCTTTATCATCGCAATAGGTCTGAGGAATGAATCCGTAGTTCGTCGGGTAGTGAACTGCTGAGAAGAGTACCCGGTCGAGCTTGATAAGGCCTGTTTCTTTATCAAGTTCAAATTTTCCTTTACTACCTTTTGAAATTTCAATGATCGCTTGTACAACTTTTGGTGAATCTTCACCAATTGATACTGAATGCCATGCATTTTGACTTTCCATAAAATTAATTATTTTGAATATTCACAGATA
This sequence comes from Candidatus Magasanikiibacteriota bacterium, assembly GCA_035438805.1. Classification (GTDB taxonomy): domain Bacteria; phylum Patescibacteriota; class Patescibacteriia; order Magasanikbacterales; family UBA922; genus UBA922. The sequence goes on along the minus strand of DAORJA010000056.1, from coordinate 2,959 downwards.
GTATCCTAGCTCACTGAACCGGTTTTGTAAAGGTTTTTGAAAGGATTGATTTTTCCTTACATTTTGTTAAAATCCTATATATTACAGACTAACATATTGCTATGTCCGGACATTCAAAATGGCACAATATACAGGGTAAAAAGGGGAAAGCAGATAAGGCTCGAGCAAATGCTTTTACTAAGGTTTCAAAAGCAATAACGATCGCTGCTCAGAATGGCGGGGGAGATCCTGCGATGAATTTTTCACTTCGTCTGGCGATTGATAAAGCAAAAGAAGTAAACATGCCAAAAGACAATATTGACCGCGCGATTAAGAAAGGAACGGGAGAATTAAAAGATGGAGTGGTATTGCAGGAAGTAGTATACGAGGGGTATGGCCCGGGCGGAGTTGCAATGCTCGTCGAATCAGTCACGGATAATACCAATCGTGCGCTTACAGAAATCAAAAACGCATTTACTAAGTCAGGTGGATCTCTCGGGAGTAAGGGTGCAGTTGTATGGCAATTTGAATACAAAGCAGTGCTCCGTATTGGTGCTGAAAAGAAAACTGAATTAAAAAATTGGGAACAGCTTGAGCTTGCCCTCATGGACGCAGGAGTTGATGATATTCGAGAAAGTGAAAATGGGGTAGAGTTGGTGGGGCCAAAAGAAAAATTCCAGACAATGAATGAAGTACTCCAGAAAGCAGGTATTAGTCCTGATAGTGCGAGTCTTGAATGGATGGCAAAAGAAACCATGGAGATTCCCGAAGATCAGTCTGAAATACTAGGAACACTCGTTGAGGCGCTCTACGATCTCGATGATGTAAAAGAGGTGTATACCACGGCAAAGTAACAATATGGTATAGTATACAACTGCAGAAATGCAGTTGTTTTATATAAAACAAAAACAGCCTTTAACAAAGCTGCTTTTGAATGGGACCGCGAGATGTAGGGTCTTGTGGCCCATACACGCGCGGTCAACGCGAGAGACTACGTCATCTGACGTCGCGAATCGATCCGGTCATGCCGATCGTATGGCCGAGGGTGTGGGTAGGATTCTCAGAAGAGCTCTCCAACCCTTCATCACCTTCCTTCCAGCCACGCTTCCAAGTATGCATGGCCTCGTCTCGAGAAGTTCCAGGCTCCTTGTGTTGAGGGCATGCCAGATGGTGCACTCCTTCACCTTGTCCGCAATAAGCGCAAACCTCGTTTTTCATTAGTATACTCTCCCTTGGTTGTGCAAATCAGATGTACTCGAAAGTTTCGAGCGCGCAGGGTATGCAATCTAGCAAAAAGAATCAATGTTGTAAAGTCTTATGTCTATTTCAAAACCACAAAAAAACACCCGTATTCTCGGCATCGACCCTGGCTTTGGCCGAGTGGGTTTTGGTATTATTGATTGCGTGGGTGATCGCTACACGCTTGTTGAATATGGATGTGTTGAGACTGACACCAAGCGCACGTTTGTCGAACGGCTAGTAGATATTTCAGACGAGTTGATTAAAATTATACGAACACATAGGCCTAATTGCGCGGCAGTGGAAGAATTATTTTTTTATAAAAACGTGACAACAGCACTCAAAGTCGGACAAGCCAGGGGCGTTATCCTACTGACGCTTACCAAGGCTCAACTTGCGGTTCATGAGTACACACCACTCGAAGTAAAACAGAGCATTACCGGCTATGGAAGAGCTGACAAAACTCAACTTGAGGCTATGGTAAAAGTAATTCTAGGAATAAAGAAAAAAATTAGACCAGATGATGCAGCTGATGCGCTTGCAATCGCTTTGACCTGCGCATCATCGAGAAAAATGGAACAAGTCTCGAAGCTAAAATAGAAAATGTGGTATACTGATGAGTAATACAAGAATTAATTTTCCTAGGTATATGAAAATTGCTATTAATGGTTTTGGTAGAATCGGCCGGCACGCATTTAAAATCGCGTTTGAAAAAAAACTTGATATTGTGGGAGTTAATGATCTCACGGATACTAAAACTTTGGCGCATTTATTGAAGCATGACACTGCGTACAATGATTTTCCATACCCTGTTTCTTACGACGAAAAACACATTATTGTAAAAGGTAAAAAAATTCCTGTATTTGCAGAAAAAGATCCGACTGCATTGCCATGGGGCAAGCTCAAAGTTGATGTGGTAATTGAATCAACAGGGAGATTTACTGATGCGGAGAGTGCAAAAGCCCATATTACTGCAGGAGCAAAAAAAGTAGTTATTTCTGCACCAGGAAAAGGAGAACTCAAAACCTATGTACGTGGAGTAAATGATGCAGAGTACAAGGGCGAGGCAATTCTTGATAATGCATCTTGTACGACCAATTGTGCTGCCCCAATGATGCTGGTCTTGGAAAAAGAATTTGGTATAGAAAAAGCCATGCTTACAACAGTCCATTCATATACAGCGTCTCAAGTACTTCAGGACGGTCCGTCAAAAGACCTTCGTGAGGCACGAGCAGCTGCGCAAAATATGGTTCCTACAAAAACCGGAGCCGCAGTTGCGGTAACCCGAACCATACCTCAACTTGAAGGAAAATTTGATGGTCTTTCAGTTCGTGTTCCAACGATTAGTGTATCTCTAACTGATATTACCGTATTATTGAAAAAGTCTACGACCGTTGATGAAATAAATAACGCGTATATCAAAGCATCAAAAACGTACCTGAAGGGAATTCTTGATGTGTCGCATGAACCACTCGTCTCGAGTGATTATATTGGAAATGCGTATTCAGCAACTGTAGATGCTGAACTGACTCGGGTAGTGGATGGTAATCTAGTGAAAGTGGTTGGGTGGTATGACAATGAGTGGGGGTATGCAAATCGATTGGTAGAAATGGCAGTGATTGCAGGCAAAGTAAAAGCGCGAAACTAACGACGCAAAAATTATGACTCTGCGAAGTATCAGGCAGGTAAAAGATCTTCTCGGAAAGCGAGTCCTTCTTCGTGTTGATTACAATGTTCCCAT
>DAORJA010000055.1:0-5677 GCA_035438805.1 Candidatus Magasanikiibacteriota bacterium | reverse complement strand
ATTTTTAGACATTAAAAAACTCCCTGATAGGGAGCTTTTTAATTGAAAAATATTATCTCTTCTTCGATAACACTTCTTTCAGAATTTCAGCAGCACTTTTCCCTTCGCCTTCTACATTCTGAAGCATGTCTCTTGATTCATCTTTGCTATATCCCATTGAAATCAATCCTTCGATTACATCATCGAGCACACCATCCGCAGGTTTGGATCGGACTGATACTCTCGTGCCAAGTTCAATTTTACTTTTGAGCTCAACCACGAGTCTCTCAGCGGTTTTCTTCCCCATTCCCTGGATTGCCGTGAGATATCCAATATCTCCTCTTGCAATTGCATCACGTATGTCTTCAATTGAACCAAGAGACATAATATTCATAGCGCTCTTTGGTCCGATACCTGAAACTGTCATGAGGAGCATGAAAAATTCACGTTCGAGAATACTTGAGAAGCCGAATAATTCCTGACTATTCTCACTTACTTTGTGATAGATGAAGAATGATACTGGAACTCCGGTATTTAATTCAAGAAGTTTGTATGTGGGAAGCACCACCTCATATCCAATACCTGATTGCGTTGCCACAATCACACTTTGTTTGGTACTTCCAATAATCGTTCCCTGAATATGCGCGATCATAGATTAACGTGAAAGGTAGGAAACCAATGTTTCAACACCAAATCCATTGGCGCCAGGTCTGAGCCATGGTTTTGCTTTGCCCATGAATATAGCGCTTGCAAGATCAATGTGCGCCCATTTGTAATCTACGAAGAATTGAAGGAATGCAGCAGCGGTTGATGCTCCACCAAATGCAGGGTTACCCACCCCACCGAGATTCTTGATATCAGCAATTTCACTCTTCATAGCTTCTGTATATTCTTCACCCAGTGGGAGCCTCCATAATAATTCACCAGACTCCTCCCCTGCTGCAATAAGCTTTTCACACATCTTATCATCCGGAGTAAATATTCCTGAACGCTCTGATCCAAGAGCACCCATACATGCGCCAGTGAGTGTTGCGAGATCAATCACTTCAGCTGGTTCATATTTTTTTGCATACACTAGTGCGTCTGCAAGAATGAGTCGTCCTTCGGCATCAGTATTCAAAATTTCAACCGTTTTTCCGTTCATTGCAACGAGAATATCATCAGGTCGGAAAGCAGTACCACTCGGCATATTTTCTGCTGCAGGAATAAGACCTACAATATTTTTCTTAAGCTTGAGTTCAGCTGCAGCCTTGATCGCACCAAGCACTGCTGCTCCTCCAAGCATGTCGTATTTCATTTCAGACATCCAGTTCGCTGGTTTGATAGACAATCCACCAGAATCAAAGGTAATCCCTTTTCCTACCAGCACGGTTGGTTTCTGAGTTTTAGCAGCTCCCCAATATTCGACGATAATAAACTTGGGTTCATGTTCAGATCCTTGCGCCACGCCAAGCAAACAGCCCATTCCTAATTTTTTAATCTCTGCTTTACCAAGTATCGTAGCTTTGATCTTACTCTTTTTTGCCATATCTACTGCCGCATCAGCGAGATATGCAGGAGTCATGGTACTTGGTGGAGTGTTTCCAAGGTGACGCGCAAAATTCACCCCCTCAGCAAGTATTTTTCCATAGGCAATACCTTTTTCGCATGCTTTTTTTTCACTTGCATTTACAAGTCCAACGAACTGTACTTCTTCAAGAACGACGCTCCGCGCATCTTTGTCAGTCTTATGCTCATCGTATGCATACGTTGAAATTTCAACTGCTCGAACAAGAAGAGAGCCAAGCTCATCAACCGTTTCCTTCTTTTTCAAGGCGCTCGTGAGCACTACTGAAACTTTTTTCCATTTTTTATTCTGTGCGGCAACAAATGCAGCACCAATACATTCACGTAATTTTTTTACTGAATATTCTTTTTCCTTCCCCAATCCTACCAACATGATACGTGGATGTTTTATGTCTTCAGTATGTAATACTAATTTTTCTAGTTTTTTACCCTTGAATTCTTCCAATTCCACGACTCCTACGATTTTTTTTCGGACTTCATCAAGCATTCCAAAGCTCTTCAATTCAGACTCAACTTTCTGATCTTCAAATACGGGAAACAGTACCACATTGCACGGTTTTAATTCTTCAATATTTGTGTGAACAGTATATTTCATATTGGATAAATTTATTTCTTTTCAATGGTTAATGAAACTTCTACTCCTTCAATTACCACTTTGATATCAGTTAGTTTTTCAGTTAGTTCTGTCGCAAGTACTGATTGAGCAATAGTATCTTTAAAACTTTCGAAAACTTCATGCAATTGTTGATCTTCCGTATACCAATAAATCAACACTCTATCTTCCACCGTTAATCCTGCGTCTTTTCTCATTTGATTGATAGCGCGTACTATTTCACGTACCAGTCCTTCTTTCTTCAATTCATCAGTCATTTCAGTATTGAGACCAACTGTTATGGGACCATCTACTTTTATCTTAATAAATTCAGTTAAGGCAGGCACCCGTGCTACGACTGATTTTACGTTGATCTCATCAGCTATGATCTCTTGTGCTGCGTCTGAAAGTGTAATTCCATCGAAAAATAATCTTGATAGTATCTGACGAACTTTTACACCAGCAGCTGCTCGAAGTGCTAAGCCCATCTCTACTACTTTTCGAACATGCTTCATTTCTTCAAGTACACCCTCATCAACTTCTTTCTTGTTATACGCTGGAAAATCTTCAAGATGCACACTCTCCATTTCCCCTCCGACTTTCTGATACAAAGTTTCCGCAATGAATGGAGTAAAAGGCGCCATGACTTTTGAAAGTGTTAAAAGAACTGTATGGAGTGTTTCCAAAGCAGCTTCTTTGTCATTCACATCATCGCCTTTAAATCGATCACGACTACGTCGTACATACCATTGTGATAATTCAGTGACGAATTCTACGATTGGTCTACTTGCTTCTGCAAGTTTGTATACTTCCATTCCTTTAGTCACTTCTTTTACCAGCACATTTAGTTTTGTGATAATCCAGCGATCAAGAATATTTTCTCTTTTGCCTTTTGCCTTTTGTGATTTTCCTTTTTCAGAAAATAATTCATAAAACTCACACACATTCCACAATGTGTTCACGAGTTTATTATACATTTCACGAACACCTGCTTCAGAAAAATTCAAATTCTCTGCTGCCATGACGGGTGATGTAAGCAAATAATATCGCAGCGCATCAGCTCCATACTTTTCAAGAATAAGGTTTGGATCTGGATAATTCTGCAATTTCTTACTCATCTTTTTTCCATCTTCTGCAAGCACAATTCCATTTACAATTACGTTTTGATACGCAGTTTTTCCAAATAATCCAACTGCAAGTATGTGGAGATAATAAAACCATGCACGAGTCTGATCTTGCCCTTCAGCAATAAATTCTGCTGGGAAACTTGCTTCGAATTTTTCTTTATTTTCAAATGGATAATGTACTTCAGCGTATGGCATGGAACCAGAATCAAACCAGGTGTCCAATACATCAGGTACACGCGTATAAGTCTTACCATTTTTTTCAAACGTGATCGTATCTACAATATGTTTGTGTAAATCATCTACTTTTTTACCAGACAATTCTTCAAGCTCTTTCATAGACCCGACACAGATTGAATCCCCATCTGCGCTCTGCCATACCGGAATAACGGTTGCCCAAAAACGCTGTCTGGAAATTGACCAATCACGCGCCCCTTCGAGCCATTTTCCAAATCGACCTTCTTTAATATGTTCTGGCGACCAATTAATTTTTTCTGCTTGTTTCAGTGCTTTTGATTTGATTTTGGTGACATTCACAAACCAGCTACTCGTTGCGTAATTAATTAGCGGTGTATCACAACGCCAGCAATGTGGGTAGCTGTGTTCGTATTTTTTCTTTGAAAATAATTTTCCATTATGTGCAAGCCATTTCACGATTTCTACATCTGTTGCCATATGATCTTCTGCCGGCTTTACATGCATTCCGCGAAAATCGGTGACCGCATCAATAAATGTTCCGTCCATTTTCACATGCTGGATAAATGGCACATTTTCTTTTTTGAACACTTCATAATCATCTGTACCAAACGCGGGTGCAAGATGCACCACCCCAGTTCCATCTTCAGTTGTCACAAAATCAGCAGCAACTACGCGGAACGAATTTTTGCTATCTGCAAAATATGGGAATAATGGTTCGTATTCAAGGCCAACCAATTCTTTTGAACTTAGGTTTTGCACTACTTTGTATTCTTTTCCTTCAAAATTTGATTCAACTAATTCTTTCGCAAGAATTACATATTCTTCGCCTGATTTCACTAGTACATATTCAATATCTCCCCCAACAGCAAGAAGTACATTTCCAGGCAATGTCCATGGGGTGGTGGTCCAAGCTAACACAAACACATCACCATCAATTCCTAATTTTTCTTTGGCATTTTTTACTTTAAATTTCGCTGTTACTGAAATATCTTTGATATCTTTGTATCCTTCAGTTACTTCCTGCTGTGACAATGTGGTCTCGCAGCGAGGGCAGATGTGCATGGGTTTGTATCCATGATAAATCAAATCTTTGTCCCAGAGTTGCTTAAATACAGCCCAGACTGACTCCATGTACGTATTATCCATGGTGCGATAGGCATGCTTCATATCTACCCAGCGACCTAATCGTTTAATGGTCTTTTCCCACTCAGGAACGTATCCCAATACTTTTGATCGACAGAGTTCATTGAACTTCGCAACGCCCATTTCTTCAATTTCTTTTTTGCTTTTGGTGCCAAGTTCTTTTTCAACAATATTTTCGATCGGTAGTCCATGACAATCCCATCCCCATACACGTTCCACTCGTCTCCCCTGCATAGTCCAGTAGCGTGGAACTGCATCTTTCATCACACTTGCTACAATGTGGCCATAGTGAGGAAGACCCGTTGCAAATGGAGGGCCGTCGTAGAATGCATATTGTTTGTCTTGTGGACGATTTTCTACTGATTTTCTAAACGCATCGGTTTTGTCCCAATGTTTCAGTACTTCTAATTCTCGCTCTTGTGCATTATAGGGCATATATCCACTCAGTATAAAAAAATAAAAAGCCTAACTAATTGTGAGGACCAGGCCTAGGCCAGGCGGTACCACCTCACTTCCATAGTGGCTACTTCATGAGTGCTATTACGGGCATACCCGAGAGGTTCTACTTCTGACTGTATTCAGAATTCTTCCTCTAGTGCTTCTCACTTGAGAAATTCCCTGGTGATTGCCAGGAAAATGCACTGTTACATTTAAGTTAAATATACAAGCAATACATGAAAAAGTCAAAATAGATCTAAAAATAAAAAAACACCCATGGGGTGATGTAATTCTTAGGCAGAAGGGGAGCTTACGCTTCCCTTCTGCCTTGGCTTCACAGTCCGACCGACTGCAGCGAGTGCTGTCGGAGGACGTGCTCACGCCGCTCGGGCGGAAGATTCTCTAGAGCCGCTCGCATGAGCTCGATCGCGACCTGTGCGCTCTGCTCTTGCTCGGCTTCGAACAGAGCGATCTCTTGCTCGGCTTCCGAGCACTCCTTCTCGAGTTGCTTCTTCGTGCGCGAGAGCTCAGCCATCTGCGCACGCATGGACGTAAGAGCTATCACGTGTTCACGGTCTTGATCTTCCATACACTTCCTCTTCTCACGCTCGGTGATGCAGTTACGCTTCGCATCTTC
>DAORJA010000054.1:0-5742 GCA_035438805.1 Candidatus Magasanikiibacteriota bacterium | reverse complement strand
ACTCCTCATCACCTACGAGGCAAATCGTGGATGGCGACATGACGTGACGCTGTCACAGACAGCATCGACCGCACATGGAAATGGAGGCGCGACCGACATCTACATGTTCGACCGAACGTCTAACAACCCGGTCTGTCTCGGTGTACCATTCGACTACGCGGGCAAAGCATCTCGAATGGACTTCTTCGAGCATGAAGAAAACTTCGAGTCGTTCCTCAAGGAAGTCGAGGTAGACCCATTGCTGAGACAGTACCTCAGCGAATGCGGATTCCATCGTCCGTCAGTCGACGAATGTCGAATGTTCGCTCGCAACCGACGGATCCTCTACCACAACGCAGTCGCACTCGACGCGACGATCTACGTGGCAGAGCCGTGGCACTTCAACTGGCCATGTGGTCATGGTGAATGGCCTAAATCCGGCAATACCTGCCAGGCGCTACTGAAGAACGCGCCAGTCGGGGTCTGGAATAACGCGTCCGCCAATAGTCAAGTGGGGTGGATCCTCAAACGGTAAAAAACTCTACTCACAAACACGTCCAAGACCTAGGAGACCTTGGACAATTGGCCACTGACTTATAAAAGTTCACTGGCCATCATCTCAGGATCACATCAAAATTGGTGGATCGTGAGATGAATCAAAAGACAACCTAATTAGGTTGTCTTATTTTTTTCCACAATCGACTTATTACGCGATCGTCACTTCTTTGCACAGATACACATCTTGAATTGCATTCAATATTTCAATCCCTTCTTTGAGAGGTTTTTCAAACGCTTTTCTTCCAGCAATAATCCCCATTCCCCCAGCGCGTTTATTGATTACTGCTGCTCGGACTACGTCGTGCAGGTCTGACTCCCCATTACTCTCTCCACCAGAATTAATGAGACCAATTCGTCCCATATAGCTATTCGCTACCTGATACCGACAGAGATCAATAGGATGATCACTTGAGAGTTCAGTGTACATTCGAGGATCATATTTTCCGTATGCACCTTTTCCTTTGTTAAGTGCGATATATGCGCCGTTCAAGGTTGGCAGTTTCTGTTTTACAATATCAGCCCCAATCGTTGCTCCTAGATAATTTGCCTGGCCTGTGAGGTCAGCAGAGGTACTGTAGTCAGTTTTTCCGACCTTGAACCCAGCATTCCGCACATAACACCAGAGTACGGTAAACATGCCTTTTTCATGCGCTGCGGCGAATGCTTCTGATACTTCAGTAATTTGTCGCTTTGATTCAGGCGAACCAAAATAAATAGTTGCACCAATTCCTCTCGCTCCCATCTCATGAGCTTTTTTTACGGTCGTAAACATGGTCTGATCATAATCATTCGGGAAACGGAACAGGTCATTGTGATTCAGCTTCACAATAAATGGAATCTTACTCGCATATTTCCGACTCAAGATTGCAAGCGTGCCATAGGAAGAGGCCACTGCATTACATTTTGCTTCAATCGCAAGCTTCACAATATTTTCTGGATCAAAATAATCAGGATTTGTGGAAAACCGAGCCCCAGCTGTGTGCTCAATCCCTTGGTCTACAGGCAAAATCGATAAATACCCTGTTTTTTTCAATCTTCCCGTCTTTCGCAGATGAATCAGGTTATCAATTACCTTATGTGACCGATCAGAAATAGAAAACGTTTTGTAAAAAAAATGTTTCGACGGAAGATGTAATTTTTCTTTAGCAATTTTAGGTGTTGAAAACTTGAGCAAACTCTCTGCTTCATCACCAAGAATTTCAGAAATGCGTGAAATGTCGAGCATAAAAAAAGATAGTACATATATACTATCATTTTTTGTTGTTTTCTACAAAATATCTTGTGCAAGATTATTCAGTATCTTCCACACGTGCTATTGCGTGCGCCCACATTTCATCCAATTCATACTCGAGCTGCAATTCTTCCGAATGATCAGCAAACCATTGTTCAAATGCGACTTTCAATTCATCAACGTCAGAAGCATTTTCAAGCGCGTCTTCCAAAAGCGCATATTTTTCTTCATGAGACCGGGCTAGACCATCTTCGATTTCTTCAAACATTTCTCGAACATGGTCAAGGATGGCGGTTTTTACGGTATCGTATTGAAAATCAGACATAAAAGAATTTTAAATAATCAAAGCAGGTCACAATATACCACACTGAGCGAACTTTGCAAGCCCTCCCCAGGTGTGGATAATAATTGAGAAAAAATAGACAGCTAAAAGAAATAGTAAACAAATTCCCTCCAAATATGAGGGAGGGAATAAGAAAAAATTTATTCTCTAAAAATTATTTCTGATTCTCAATCAGAGTCGCAACATTATACTCAATCATGTCGAGATATGTCGTATGGTCCGCTGATCCCTCAGGATCCAGAGTCGCAATAGTAAGTCCATTATCATGCGCAAATGTTTCAAGAGCACTACTTGGAAATTGAGGTTCGACATAGAGCGTTTTTACCTTGTGTTTTGAAATTTCATTCTTCAAATCAATAAGATATTGTGGAGTTGGCTCACGTCCTGGAAATGGTTCAAATGTTGCAACAATCTCAAGCTGGAAACGGCGTGCAAAATACTGAAACGCATCGTGAAACGTAACTAATTTTTTATTTTGCAGATCACCCAGCATCTTCATCCATTCCCAATCTTTCCGCTCAAGTTCATTTTTGAATTTTTCTGCACGTTCCACAAACTCACCAGCATGTTCAGGGCTAATTACAGAAAGTTCTGCGGCAATAGTATCAACCATGATATACGCATTGGTCGGATCCATCCAATAATGTGGATCATACTTATCATGCCCGCGATCTTCATCCTCATGTTCTGTGGCAGTATAGAGCTCTACATTCTTATCCATCGTGACGATGGATGCTTTGGGTATTGATTCTGAAATAGTGTCAGTCCAATTATCAAGCCCATGACCAATCTGGAAGATGCGTGAAGTACCTTTAAGTTCTTTAATTAACGATGGCGTAGGCTCAAACGTGTGTGGACTTGCTCCCGGAGGTACAATTAATACAGTCTCAACATTTTCCCCTCCCACTATTCGAACTAGATCATAAATAGGAAAAATAGTTGCAGCTACTTTTGGCTTATCAGGTGTAGTGATACTACAGCCTGCGCCAAGAAGCAGAAGAACGACGCTAAAAATTACAAAAATACGCATTATCCTCATACAAGTAAATTATATACCTAGAGTAACTCAATTATCATAATGCAATTCATTTTCAATTGCAAATAGATTGCTGTGGATAAACAGTTGATTTATCCCCTATTCTTGCTATACTTTGTACATTCTACATACCCGACTCTATGAAGCATAATTGGCTACTTGAAACACTCTTAAAAAATGGGCACAAAGCAACGACTCCCCGCCGAGTAATCACTGAATACCTTATAAGACAAGAAGGGTTGTTTTGTGCGCTCACCATGGCACGAAAAATGAATAAAGTAGACCAAGTATCGATTTATCGTACGCTTGAAATCATGAAGGATCTTGAACTTATTAACCCAGTCGTGAATATCGATGGCCAGCAATTTTATGAAAAAAATGGCGATGACGACCATCATCATCACATCATATGTACCAACTGTAAAAAAACGAAATGTGTTGATTGCAAACACGATGAAATACCCAAAATTCCAGGATTTTCAAATGTCCGCCACTCATTCATACTCACTGGACTCTGTACTGTATGCAAAAACAAAGCATAAGCCCCTATATTGAGGTCAAAGGAGTAACACATCGCTACAATGAAGTAGTGGTGCTTGATAATGTATCCTGTACCATAGAAAAAGGATCAATCACTGCAATCATCGGTCCGAATGGTTCAGGAAAAACTACACTAATTCGAGGAATCTTAGGACTTCTCTCGCCCACAAAAGGCACGATTACGATAGATGGTAAAAGCCCGTCTGAGATGCGTACGCATGTTGGGTACGTCCCACAGCAACTCCAATTTGATCGCACTCTCCCTATTACAGTTAATGAATTCTTGAAAGCGTATACATGCAAAGACCAAAAACATCGATACAAAAATATTACCCAGGTGTTAAAAGAGGTGGGACTTGTTGATCAAATCAACCAAAAAATTGGAACTCTTTCAGGTGGTCAATTCCAACGAGCCCTTATTGCGCGAGCGATATTTCATGAAAAAGACATTCTTGTGTTGGATGAACCATCAGCTGGTATTGATATAGAAGGAGAGCAGAGTTTGTATGAGCTAATTGAACGGCTGCACAACGAACATGGCATAACCTGTATTATTATTTCACATGATGTCGCAATCGTTCACCGATTCGCGGACTCAGTAATATGCATCAATAAACGAAAAATCTGCCAGGGATCACCATCTGCAACCATTACCCCGGAAGTATTAAAACAACTATATGGGTCAGATGCAGGAATATACCACCATCACCACTAAACCTATGCTTGAATTACTCTCATATCCCTTCATGCAACGCGCACTCCTATCTGGAGTCATCATTTCCTTAGTATTAGGGTGGCTTGGCACATTTATCATATCCCGAAAAATGAGTTTTATTGGAGATGGTATTGCACATGCTTCTCTTGGTGGCATAGCACTCGCAATCATACTCGGAATTGCTCCCCTACCAACAGCACTGGTATTTGGTGTAGTGCTCGCAATTATTCTGTTTTTTATTGAACAAAAAACAAATGTAAGCCAAGACGCAGCAATCGGACTTCTATTTACCACATCCATGGCAACAGGAATTATTCTCATGCATTTTCATGAAGGATACCAGCCTGAACTCATGAGTTATTTATTTGGAAATATTCTCGCAATCAATACCACCGATCTCTGGGCCATTGGCGGAGTTGGTGTAGGAGTACTTGCATTACTTTCAGTATTCAATCGCCAAATGACATTCATCACGTTCGACAAAGATGGAGCATATTTATCAGGTATCTCACCGGCACGCTATGACCTAGCTTTCTACATTATTACAGCACTTGCGATTATTGTGAGCGTAAAGCTCGTTGGAATTATTCTCGTAAGCGCGCTCATCATCACGCCGAGCGCTGCTGCAAAACTAGTCGCACCATCATTTAGCGCATTTCAAAAAATTGCAATGAGTATTGCCTTCATCATGACTGTGGTCGGACTAGTACTCTCCTATTATCTCGACCTTCCTTCAGGAGCGCTTATTATCCTCGTTGGATCTGCACTTTTTATACTCATGAGTATGTTCAAGAGTTTGAAGGTTAATCGCAAATCATAATGTATGTTCGTTAATAACTTCAATCCCATATTCGCAGAATTCGGTCCATTTACGATTCGTTGGTATGGAATAATGCTTGGGATTGGAGTTCTTACCTGTCTTCTTATCTACTATTGCCTCGCCAAAAAAGACAAAGAAAAACTAAACACGATCTACGATCTTTCGGTCTGGCTAATCGTCGGGGGTCTCATAGGAGCACGTTTGGGCCACATCCTTTTTTACAATTTACCCTATTTTTTGGCTCATCCCAGCGAAATAATATTTATCAATCACGGTGGACTCTCAAGCCATGGCCTCACCATTGGGCTACTTCTTACCGCGTGGGTGTATCAAAAAATAAATAAAATCGACCTAAAAAACTATCTCGATCTCATGGTAGTGCCCATCCCCCTTCTCGCCGGATGTATCAGAATAGGAAATTTTTTTAACTCAGAAATCATTGGAAAAGTAACGGGTGTTCCATGGGGCGTATATTTTTCCAGAGTTGATTCTCAAGTAATCACACGCCATCCGCAACAAC
>DAORJA010000053.1:0-6070 GCA_035438805.1 Candidatus Magasanikiibacteriota bacterium | reverse complement strand
AAATCAAAAATAAAAAAATTTAAAAAATTACACCTAACACAAACATATGGACCACATCTCAAACTTTCTTGATTTTTCACTTGCAGGGATTGACCATCCAGAAGATGGACAATCGCCCGCTAAAAACGTACCCAACGTTTCGACAACCTCCTCTATAGATTCGTCAAAAGACAAGCATGCGCCAGTTCTTGTAAATGCTCCTGAGCTCAAAAAACGCCTCTACGCACTAAAAGATGAAGTTTCTTCTATTATACGCCTACTCGAAGGAGATACGGATTCTACCACCCTTCCCTCTCCAATTCATGCTTCTAGCGAAGCACCAAAACAAACAGTAGGTGGCGAACAAATCATTGAAGGAGTATTTAATGGTGAGAAAATGGTTGGCCCAGACGGACAGGAATACGCAGTACCTCCAAATTATGCAAGCAAATCAAGACTAGTGGAAGGCGATCACATGAAATTAACAATCACTGTTTACGGCAAATTCATCTACAAGCAGATTGGCCCTACAGAACGAAAACGAATTATTGGTGTACTTTATTTCGACGAAGCTAGTCAACTATGGACAGTGGTTCACGAAGGAAACACGTATAAAATTCTCACTGCCTCAGCTACCTTCTATCGAGGCAAGCCTGGAGACCACGTAGTCATCCTGGTTCCAAAAGATGCCAAAAGTTCGTGGGGTGCGGTAGAAAATATTATTGCGTCTTAACTTGTACAATGCACTTGACAATATACCCCATTTGGGGTATATTTTTTTGTTCCATGCACATTTCCGTGCGTTAAGAACAAAGGACTCGTAGTGCCGAAATTCACAGGACAAATTGTCAATGTAGTATGCAATGTACGGACCGTACAAAAAAAGGACGGCCCAAAAACGTACGTTGCAAGTGCTGTGTACATGTTCAAGGTAGAAGGAGAACCGCTCTGCTTCTTGGTCCAGGAGCGATACGAAAAGTATAAAGTGACCAAAGAATCCTGCGAACAACGAAGGTACACCTGGATTGAGGTGAGGTGCTGGTTCACGATCATTGGGTACGCGCATTTCGCACGCATCAAGAAAATTCCCTCTCCATAAGGAACGTTCACAATGGTCTTTGTCGAATTTGTCTCAAAGAACTACCCAACCAAGGGAGCAAGACACTACTTTGTAGGCACAAACCTCGAAGCCATCCTGGAGGATACGAAAGCCGGTACTGAATTCGGCTTCGCGAAATTTTCTTCCCACCAGGAATTGGACGAGACCAAGATTCACGCGCTGAATGTCCCCTCCTTGAAACAAGGAATTGAGAAGTTCAAGGACGGTGCACTGAAGAGCGTGTACATCGGCTTCCGCAAGCGCTAGACGAACAACAAGCGCATGCAAACGGCTCGCCAGGGAGGTAATACTTTCAGGCGAGTCGTCAAAACAATAATCAAAAACCCCGGACTAGCCGGGGTTTAAAATTGTTCGATCAAACCCTGCATTAGGCAGCGGTCAAATGGTTATTAACGAGTTTAGCCATTTCAAACATAGTTACTTCACTCTTACCACCAAATATTGCTTTGAGCTTTTCATCTGCAATGATATTTCTCTTATTCTTTGGATTCTGTAGATCCTTACCTTTGATGTATTCCCACAACTTCTTTACTACCTGTGAGCGAGGCATAGGTCCTGGACCTACTACTGCGGTGAGCTCTGCTGAGAGTTTGTATGGTCTCATGAGCGCTGGGTTTGCTTTGCGTGGCATAGAGATATGATTAAATTATTAAAAGTTACTATGCGAGATCAGTATAGCATCGCACCC
This sequence comes from Candidatus Magasanikiibacteriota bacterium, assembly GCA_035438805.1. Lineage (GTDB taxonomy): Bacteria > Patescibacteriota > Patescibacteriia > Magasanikbacterales > UBA922 > UBA922. The sequence goes on along the minus strand of DAORJA010000053.1, from coordinate 4,283 downwards.
TCTCCCTCGCAAGAGGGGCAGGGTATACCACATTTGAAACATAGGAAAATCTACGTTATACTAGGTCTACATTTTATACTAAAATACTGACTAAAAACACATCAAAAAGACCTATGGCACTATACCACAAACACCGCCCCCAGACGTTTGATACTATCATCCACCAGGAGCACATCACTACGACCTTAAAAAATGAGATTACCGGAGATAAAGTCGCTCATGCATACTTGTTTTCTGGGCCTCATGGCGTGGGTAAGACTACAACTGCCCGTATTTTAGCCAAATCTTTAAACTGTAAAAATAGGAAAGTTGGCGACCCAAATCCGTGTGATCAATGCGATTCATGCAAGGATATCTCAAATTCTCGCTCAATTGACGTCATAGAAATCGATGCAGCAAGCCAAACTGGTGTAGATAATGTACGGGAAAATATTATTGAAAACGCGCAGTTCAAACCTAGCCTGGGAAAATACAAAATTTTTATCGTGGACGAGGTCCATATGTTGTCCACAGCTGCGTTCAATGCCCTCCTCAAAACACTAGAGGAACCTCCTCAATACGTTGTTTTCATCCTTGCAACGACCGACGCTCAGAAACTCCCTGCGACAGTGGTTTCTCGCTGCCAAAGATTCACTTTTTCACGAATTCCTGATGAAACTACAAAAAAACATCTGATATCAATTGCAAAAGAAGAAGGTGTTGAAATTGATGACGCAGTATTGAACGCAATCGTCAGAAAATCTCGTGGTGGAGCACGTGATGCAGTGAGTCTCCTCGACCAATTAATTGGAATTGGAGAAAAGCATATTACTGTTGCAAATGCTTCGTTTATCATGCCAACGACCACGAACGAAACACAGATTACATTCCTCTCACATCTGATTGAAAAAAACACAGTGGCAGGACTCGCTGATATACATGCACTGAGTGAACAAGGAACGCACCCACACTTTTTCATGGAAGAGATTATTCAGATACTTCGTCTACTTCTAATTACCTCTGTCGATGAGAAGCTCGCAAAAAAAGAATCATACTTGCCAGAAAGCGATATTGTCACACTTCTAGAACTCACCAAAAAAATATCAGGTAGCGATATTGTACGCCTTATTGATCGGTCAATTGCTCGAATGTATGAAGTGAAATCATCCCCACTTCCCTATCTCCCTCTTGAGCTGCTTGTAGTCGAATGGTCAGCTGGTACAGCTTCTACAGTGAATACTCCTACTGCCCCAGCACCTACTCCAACTCCTCAACCTATTTCACCAAAGCCAATCACACCTCCTGTTTCAAAACCAGTGATTTCCCCTCAACCCCCGGTTGCTTCTACCACGAGCAAGCCATTAGAGCCAGTAGTCGTAGTGGAAGAGAAAGATATGCCCCCTGCTCCTGAAAGTGTAGATATGCTGCAGGTAAAAAAAGCATGGAACGCGCTTATCTCAGAAATTGAAAAAACAACGCCGTCACTTATTTTTATACTCAAAAACGCAGTACTCATTTCTGCAACAGGAGGAGTACTCAAATTGACCGTTGCATATAGTTTTCATCAAGATAAAATTATACAAGTCGCGACACGAAAAAGAATAGAAGATCATCTTGCAACTATCCTAGGTTTCCGATTAGCGCTTGAAGTAGGAATCGATGAGACGATGCAGCAGAAAAATGTTGCGGCAGATTTGAACGATCTAGCCACTGCATTGGGTGGAAGTGTAATCTAGTCCTGATACAAAAAAACCGAGTTCTTCGTAGCTCGGTTTTTTGATACACGTTTTAATTTTCAATCACAATCGGGTATCCTTGTTCCTTCCACATGCGCATACCACCAAGCACATTATACACATTGGTGAGCCCTGCAATTTCAAGTTGAGTCGCTGCAAGCATACTACGTCCACCTGACTGGCACACGACATAGACCTGAGTATACGCCATCAAACGGTCCTTTTCTAAAAGTATCTGATCCAAAGGAATATTCACAGCACCTTTGATTTTTCCACTCTTCAATTCAAAAGGCATTCGAACATCCACAACAATTCGATGTGGGTCATCCTGATCAAGTAACGAATGCAATTCTGGGATAGTAATTTCTTTAAACATATAAAAAATATTATATAGTCATATTACCAGCCACAGTACAAATATTCAATTACCTATCCCAATAGAGTAATTCATAAATAATCTTGACTTTTATCATATTTTTGATAGAATTTTCTAGTTACATAATCAATACCATATATTCGGGGATCGTCTAATGGTAGGACTGCAGGTTCTGGTCCTGCGTATCGGGGTTCGAGTCCCTGTCCCCGAGCAATAAAAATTTAGCTAGAATTAGCTATTTTTTTATTATTCTAGGAGAGATTCAAACCATATGATACAGTAATGTATAATAATTAGTATGAATATAAAAGAACAAATCAAACATTACATTACAAGTCAGCCTAAACAAAAACGCAGTGATATGGAGGCATTGCATGAGAGCATTCTACGCATAAAGCCTACGTGCAAATTATGGTTCTTAGATGGTAAAAATAGCGAAAATAAAACTGTTTCTAATCCGAATATAGGATATGGACTTCAGACTATACAGTATAGTGATGGAAAAACCAGGGAGTTCTACCAAATCGGTATGAGCGCAAACAAAACGGGAATTTCTATCTACATCCTTGGAATTACTGATAAAAAATACTTAGCCGAGACATATGGGAAAAAAATCGGTAAAGCAAGTGTGACGGGATATTGTATTAAATTCAAAACTCTGAAAGATATAAACACTAGTGTACTAGAATCAGCCATACGTTTTGGGTTTGAAGCATCACATTAACTCAATTTAATTAATGTGCTACACTACACAAACTATGCAACAAATAAATACTATTTTCCTAATTGTCGCGGTCCTTATTACTCTCGGTGCCGGTTGTACAAAAACAGAGACATCACGAACGTACAGCTATAATAATGGACTAACTGCTGAAGACATATTTGTAAAAAATAAACCAGTAACTGACAATTATCAAGCAAACCCTACTCCCCCATCCGAGCCAGTTACTACTACAACTAATTCACCTGTCACAACTACTAACCCTATGGAATTCAACGCTTCAACGCACTACGCAGCAGTACTTCACACCACGAAAGGCGACATTGAAATAGATCTCAATTTCGGACAAACACCAAATACAGTAAAAAACTTTGTTGATCTTGCGCGAAAAAATTTCTATGACCAAACCATCTTTCACCGCGCAATCAAAGGGTTTATGATCCAGGGCGGCGATCCAAAAGGAAATGGTACAGGAGGTCCTGGATACAAATTCAATGATGAGCCATTTACCGGAGAATACACCCGTGGAGCAGTAGCGATGGCAAATGCAGGTCCAAATACCAATGGCAGTCAATTCTTTATTATGCATGCAGATTATCCTCTACCAAAAGACTATACGATTTTTGGCCATGTAACCAAAGGTATCGAAGTGGTAGACCTGATTGCAAATGATGCAGTCAAAATGAGTGCATCAGGAGAGCTCTCACAGCCAGTCAGCCCCACTACCGTTAGTAGCATAGAAATCCTCGAAAAATAGTCAAAAGCCAAAAAATGGCTCAACTCTTGCTTTTTTTAGCAAAATTTGATAGACTCCCGTCTTATTCAATATAGTTATTAACACAACTGTTCGTATGGGTAATTTTAATAGAGATAGATCAGGTGGCGACCGAGGTGGACGCTCATTTGGAAAAAGAAGCTTTGGCGGAGGAGATCGAGGTGGATTCCGAGGTGGAGACCGTCGAGAAGGTGGTAGATCAGAAATGCATGCTGCAACATGTAGTGAATGTGGCAACGCGTGTGAAGTACCATTCCGACCAACTGGAGCACGTCCTATTTTCTGCAGCAACTGTTTTGGTAAACAGAAAAGCCAAGAAGGTAAAAGTTTTGGTGGTGGATCACGAGAACGAAGTTTTGATCGCCCACGCTTTGAAAACAAACGCCCTGACTTTCGCCAGGCTCCTGCTCAGGATAACAAAGCAATAAATGAGCTCAAGCAACAGATGGAAATCATGAACAATAAGCTCGAACGAATTTTGAGAGCTGTAGGCACTGAATTTTCAGAAGCAAAACCGGCAGAAAAGAAGAAAGAAGAAAAAGCACCAAAAAAATCTGAAGATAAAAAAGAAGAAGTGGTTTCTGAAAAGCCAAAAGCAAAAAAAGCTAAAGCTAAAAAGAAAAAATAATAGCTCACAAACAAAAAACCATCAGTTGATCTGATGGTTTTTTAATTGAAATAAATCTAAGCTTTATT
>DAORJA010000052.1:0-6134 GCA_035438805.1 Candidatus Magasanikiibacteriota bacterium | reverse complement strand
GTAACACCACCCGCCGATGAAGATGTGGCCGAAGAGCTGCGCGAACCACGTCGAGAAGAGCCACTGCAGGAACTTGTTTTTGGTATTCATCTCTAGACTCCTTCATGGTTGACCACCATAGTGGTCTGGGGTTTCAGTCGCGATGATAGATGTCTGCCAGCGGTCGATCATCCCTCTCGTCCATCCTAATTCTCCAGCGCCGAAACTTGGGTGCAAGAGCGATCGTGATGACGAGAAGAAGCATGAGCGTACCGAGAATCACCAGTTGTTCTCTCAGATGTCCGGCGCCGAGAGCGAGGACTACCGAGAGCGCAATGCCGACGAGATAGTCGAGCGGCACGCGTCCGATCCACTTGACCTTCGCATGCCACCAGATGTACTTCTTCTGAAATCGCCCGATCCCGTAATGAGGGTTCAAGACGAACCAGAGAAAGTCCCAGAGCGGACACCAGGCAAAATACATCGCCAGAGTCTGCAGTTCTACTTCGATCGACCACTCCATTCCTGATGCGAATGGCAAGTGGAAGAACATAGGAATGAGAACAAACATCAGTGCGTGGTACCCCGTGAGAGGGCGACTCGCCATGATGACGCCGTACACTCGAGCAGCGAACCCGTGCGTTCGGCACCAGGTTGGCAGTTTTTCTGCCCACCCGTATTTGCCCTCGATTTCAATCTCCACCATGGCGACCAACGTCGCCAAGATGAAGTAGAAGATTGCTGTTCCGTACATGAGACTCTCCGTGTCCTTGGTTGTAAGGACCAAAAATAATATCACAAAATACCCTTTTTGTCAATATATCCTAGGTGTTATAAAACAAAAAGACACCACTTTCGTGATGCAATATCATTGTAAAAATCCCCTATAAAAAATATGATGCCCTGTATGTGTATACAGGGCGGTTTGCGCATTCGAAGCAGCGCATTCGCTTCTCACCAATCCATGTGGCGAAACATATCTTTACTAAAGAACTACTTCACTTCGGAGCTAGAGACACCAGAGTCTCAGCTCAACGAGTCATCACCACACCCAACTATCACCAGGGTAAATGAAGCTTACCATCTCTCCCTTTACTCAGTAGAGATAGTTTAACTTTTGCCCTTCATCTCGACCACGAGGAACCGACAGCATTTGTCCCACCCCCCGATAGGAGTACCGTAGCAGAAATCGAGTAGGAGCTGGTCCCAGGATTTTTCGAGGTACGGAACGCGATGAAACCCACGATGATCATAGTATCCATCGAGAGCGATGATCGGACTTCCCTCTTGCTGCTCGTTTGGGTACTTAGCAGCGAATGCGAGGAGCTCGAGCAAGGTGGCCGACCTGAGGTTCATATCTTTCAGACGCTTCTTGATCTCCCAGGTTCCAGTCGTCCGGCTGAACGAAACGAGTCGGCAGCGTTTATTATCCTCCAACATGCCATGACTCGGGATATATCTCGGCAAGCTCTCACGCGGGATGATCTTCGTGTTAGCCCAGTAGCACCCGCTATCCGTGACAGCGGTCTCGAAATCCACATTGTGGTTGAACTCGATCGTGTATTCTCCCATTATGATTAACCTCCACTCTTGTGGAGCACCTCTTACCAAGCATTGTGCCAGGCGCAAGGTTTCCACTGACTGAGCGTTTCTCTCAGTCTTCCTATAGGACTACTTCTGGTAAATAGCGCTATAGGAAAACTGAGGTATCTTATTGGTATATGTAAGGAACTTTATTATAACTAAAGAGTGTATCATATTTATGCTACTTTGTCAATTCTTTTCGATTAAAGTTTGTGTTTCATTTTAGTATCTTGTAAATTTATATTTACTATTATATACTATATATACGCTTAATTATTACCTATTGTAAATTTATATTTACAATTATGCAGATTGAAGAACTAGTAAAAATTGGACTTGCAGAAACTGAAGCAAAGACGTATCTTGCTCTTCTTGAACTAGGATCTGGAACTGTGACATCAATCACCCACCGAGCCGGTATTACTCGAACACTTGGATATCATTCGCTTGATCAATTAATTGAATTAGATTTGATTGAACAAAAAAAGAATTCACAGCCCGCAGAGTTTCACGTGAAACATCCGCGAAAATTAATCGAGTATGCAGAGAGACAAAAAAACATGTGGAATAATCGTATTAATGACGCTGAAAATCTCTTGCCAAAACTTGAGTCGTCGTATACAATGCTCGGGCGTCCATTTCTTTCAAATCGCATAGGAAAAGAAGCAGTTTTAGATTTGTATAGAACACTGTATACAAATAAAAATACTGTTATTTCTCTTCTAAATCCAACTAGTATAGACCCCGACACGCTTATAGAACTCTTTGAAGCTAAATCTCAGTCTGAAAATTCTGCAAACAAGTGTTGCGTATTCGATACTTTAAAAAATAGAGAGGCTCTTAAGGGGCTCCCAATAACACCCGACGTTCACTGGATTATTGCCTCAAAAGTACATGCAGATGTATACAAATCTACTGAAATCATTGTTTCAGAAGATACTTTATACACTATTAGTAATAAAGAAGGTGAGTTATACGCTGATACTATTACTCATCAAGCGACAGCAGGCTCTATGTACACACTATTGTATACATTAATTGAAAAATAGATGGTTTTTTACAGTGTTTCACATGGAACATGGTACAGGATAGAATAATTCAAACGCTCCTATAGTTCAATGGATAGAACAAGACACTCCTAACGTCTAGATCCGCGTTCGATTCGCGGTAGGGGCACTACTAGGCTTTACCTGCCTATAATTGTACAAAAGGGGAGCATGCATCCTGCCAGAATGGTGAAACAAGATTTTAATAAACACAGCCTATGCGCTGTGTTTATTATGCATTAATAAGTATCTCAATTATACATTCATTAATGCATAATTGTTTTTGAATTTATCGGAAATATTAAATTTTAGCTTATTCTTAATATTATTATACGTCGTACAATAATATTGTACACACTTTGCATTTTTCATTATTTATGCTATGTTGTACCAAGCCCTTTCACTATCAACTCTGGAGGTATGCAGATGGAAATCACCATCTTTTTGTCCATATGCATACTCGCTCTGCTGGTATGCTCGTTCATCGTGGTCCCACAGAACACTCTGGCAATACGGAGAAATGGCGACAACGCGCGCTATTTGCCCCCCGGTTTTCACATAAAATGGCCATGGCACTCGTTTACCAACTACCCCACGTTCGTCTACGGAAGCGAGGAGTTGGCCTATTACGCCCTGACGAGCGATCGTGCTCATATACACATCAAATTCCACATTCAGTGGACCCAATTCGAAAGCTTCTCAATGTCTGAGCTCTCGGACATTCTTTTCAAACACATCTCATCAACAATAGCGCGAATCTCTTTGGAAGATATCCGTTCTTCACGGACCTTTTCGACTGAGCTCGTTCAACAGCTGAAATGTGTCTCAAACGAAGCTGGTTACTATCTTTTCAAGATTGAGGTCCTATCAATTCTTGAGGAGGTGTCGATGTTCTCTTCAGTCGCCAACACCGTTGAATCTACGGGAGGCGACGTTGACAACGTTCGAGAACTACCTACAACTCCGGTGCTCAAACCCATCCTTTCCTCCATACCCGGTGGAATGCGTGGACAGCCGTACCGCAAAAACCGGGCTTTGTTGGCAAAACCAACACACCTCCGACTGGTGAAGCCTGACGATGACTCATCCTAGGGCTCTTCGTACTCACGAGAGCCCTAGGAACCCACAGCACACGAAAGACATACGATCTTTCTTTTTTATTTAACTGTTGATTTTTTCATTTTCTTCTGCTAGACTCGATCAATCTGAAACTAAATACTTATTATGCTTTCAATCGGAATTGTTGGACTGCCAAATGTAGGCAAATCAACTCTCTTCAATGCACTTACAAAAAGCAAACAGGCAGAGGCTGCAAATTATCCTTTTTGCACTATCGAACCAAACGTCGGTGTAGTTGAGGTACCCGACGCTCGACTTGCCCCACTTGCTACTACTTCAAAATCTGGAAAAATTATTCCGACTGCAATTCAATTTGTTGATATTGCTGGAATTGTAAAAGGTGCGTCAGAAGGAGAGGGTTTGGGAAATAAATTTCTTACCCATATTCGTGAAGCTGATGCTATCGTACAGGTTGTTCGTGCATTTGAAGATGGAAATATTATTCACGTGGCAGGAAAAGTAGATCCAAAAGATGATAGTGATGTTATTAATCTTGAACTTGCATTGGCTGATCTCGCAACTGTTTCAAAACGATTGGATAAAACAAAACGTGATGCAAAGGGTGCAGCGGCAAAAGGGAAAGAACTAGAAATTGCTGTACTTGAAAAACTAAACATACAATTAGAAAAGGGATTACCTACGCGTGAACTTGAATTCAATGATGATGAAAAATTAATTGTGCGAGATCTTCATCTGCTTACCATGAAACCTATGATGTATGTGGTGAATGTTGAAGAATCTGCTGTTGGAAAAGTAGATTTCAAAAATATTTTTGGCACGACTCCATATGTAGAAATCAGCGCAAAGATCGAAGCAGAAATTGCAGAACTTACTCCCGATGACGCAAAAATGTTTATGGATGATTTGGGAATGAAAGAAACTGGACTTGATCGATTGATCGTTGCTGGATACAACCTCCTTAATCTCATCACCTACTTTACTTCAGGTGAACAGGAAACTCGTGCATGGACAGTTACAAGAGGAACACTAGGCCCTGATGCAGCTGGTGTCATTCACACTGACTTTGTCAAAGGCTATATCAAAGCTGATGTTGCAAGTGTGACTGATTTTGTAGAACTTGGTGGCTGGCCAGGTGTAAAAGAAAAAGGGAAAATGCAATTGGTTGGAAAAGATTATGAAGTGAAAGACGGGGATGTGTGTTATTTCCATATTACCTAAGTACGCTCCCTCTCCTCGTAGGAGAGGGACAGGGTGAGGTTGTTCGCAGAAGAACTGACCGCACTTCACAAATAAAAAACCGCCGTATGGTGGTTTTATTTTTACCTTTCGTCCTAATCATCAGGACTCATCAGTTCATGTTTCACATGAAGAGGTTGGCCGTTTTTGTGGAGGTACGGCGTAACCTCTCTCCATTTTACGAAACGGAGACAAAATGTGATGTGTCAGGACTCTTCGTTGCCCATATGTCTCAACGCTTCCTCCACGATCTTCTTCGCGTCGATCTGCTGCTTGTACTGGACACCCACCTCCTGGATGAGCTTTTTCAGGTTCTGCAGCAGATACAGAAGAATTTCCTCCTTTTCCTCGTGGAGCGCTTTATCCGAATGGTGGATGCCATGAGCTTCTGAGTACTTGGCGGTTCCTTTTTCAGGATCACCAACTTCCACCATCCACGCGAATCCAGGGAAGTAATCCCTGATCTTCTCTGACGTTTCCGTCAGAGTACGTACCAAAAATGCTCGCTTATTCTTCATCTGATCCTCCGCCTGAAGCTATTACGGACGTGCTCATTAGTACCATGTACACGACATTAGAAATCCATATTGATTTCCACAATCGTATACACGCTTTACCTACAATTTTTTCATGAGAGAATGGTTTAGTTAATCAAAATAAGCGCTTGTTGTCAAGGCTTATCTATTCCACCTTTTGACCATGGATTACACCGGAGGATTCGCCACACAACTCGAGGAAGTCCTCTGATTACTCCATATTTTTGTATTGCCTGATAGCCATACTCACTACAGCTTGGCGTGAATTTACAATATCCTCCAGGAAATTGGGACTTCATGGGTCCATGGTCAGGTGATACAGTATGCTGATACACCCATATCAGAAGTAAGAGTATTTTCTTTGGAATTGTAATAATAAAACGAAGTAATCGCATATTTATGCTTATTTGAGAGAAAAAAGACGATTATACGAGTAGTCGAGCTTTTTTGAGAATTGATTCAATATCCTTCGCAATGTCTGCGTACTCTGCCCCAAACAACTTTGGGGTAGATAAAAATGCAATAAAATAGCCTGTCTTAATTCTATTGTCTTTGAGAAGTAATCGAACCACTTCCCGCATCTGACGCTTTACCCGATTCCGACCCACTGCTTTCTATTGACGGGATTGATCTGCTGTTTGGGCCTGACCGGATATATAACAGCCGGCAGGTA
>DAORJA010000051.1:0-6440 GCA_035438805.1 Candidatus Magasanikiibacteriota bacterium | reverse complement strand
GAGATCCTTATTTTTGAGCTTAAGGTCATTGAGAGCGTTATAGAGATACGCCAACGCAAGCACATTTCTCTGAGTGAACATATCAGAGACTTTTTGTACACCTTTATATGAAAATCGATCCTTGTAGAATTTCTTTGGAAAATCTTTATCAGGGTATTTTAGTCCCTTTGGAAACTCTACTTTAGGATTGAGATGGCCGTTTTTTAATACAACTTTTTCTTTGTTTTGGAAGTTTTTGTCAGCAATTACAGCATTGTAATCCTTGAGGTTTTTCTTACCCAGGATCGTATATAAAATATATTTATCATTCACCTTATAGAGAGATTCGATTTTATGTCGGACCTCATTTTCAATCATTGAAAAGTCTTCATCAAATGAGTTTTTATCGAATTCCAAATCTAGAGAATTCTTTGCAAGAAAAGCAGCAAATGGATTTAAGTCGTATCCAATAAAGTTTCTATTTGCAAGAACAGACTGCAAGCCTATAATTCCACTTCCGCAGAATGGATCTAAAACTAAATGATCGGGCTTAGAGTATTTTTCGACATATCTATCAATGACAAACCAAGGTTTTCTAGACCAGTATTTGTGCAACTTTGCCACGCGCGAGTAATTCCGATCATGTTTAATATCGTTTACGTCGATCAGGTTATTTATGATTTGTGATAATTTTAGTGACATATCATTTCTTTTGGAAAATTAAGCAGTAGTGATGGAGTATGTTGCTGGCCCACGCAGCAGGGTATCCATACGGCGCAAGCCCTACTTTATCTTGTATCCACAGCTTTTCGTCCTTCAAAGTGTACTTTTTGGACAAAATTCTAGCTAAATCCCACGCTAATGGGTACATTTTACCTTCTTTCTTCACATTCTTCACAATTATTACGAGGTACCCACCATCTTTAAGCACATCAAAGATGTCGAAGTAAATTTCGGCTGTCTTTTCCAAGAAGAGATCGTAGTCATCAATATTTCCCAAATCTTCATTATGTGAAGAATAATTGACATCAAATCCCCCTCTGTCTCTCTTGGTCTTGAAATCTTTGGTGCTTCGATTTAACACGTCCCAGTATGGAGGTGACGATATTGAGAAGGCGATTTTAGGCAGCTTAAGTTTTTTAATGTTAGCAGCGTTCTCATGATATATATTCTTTTTAAATTCTGGAGTGCGTTTGAGTGCTAGTTCGTGATATTTTTTATTTAATTCAATTCCATAACCCACTCTCCCCGTGCGTTTACATGCAACCATCGTGCTTCCGATCCCACAAAATGGGTCGAGGACTGCTTCGCCCTTTTTAGTAAAGAACTTTACGAAACCTTCGATCATTGTAGGCGAATAAGTCGCAGGGTGATCTTGGGTATTGGGAGAGATTTCCCTTTCTTCTTTTAGGTCTGAGTGTAATGCATTAAAAATAAACCAACTGCATGTAAACTTGATCCACTCCTTGCCGGTCAGATCATTCAACGGATTAGACAGGTCATAAGCGCCGTTTTCTGGCTCTAGCAAGAGAGCATTTGCTTTATCTACATCCCCACCAGGATTATACAAAGCAACCTCTGACCACCTTTCAATAAATTGGTCAGGTACCTTATCCTTCATATTCTTGAAGATATGGTCCAGTTTCTTCTTAGCCTGTTTATTTTTCTCAGGATCTAAGACTGGTACAACTTGTTTTTTATCTTTGTAGTAAAAGTGGGTTTTCATAATTTCATTGATTGGTATGCGATACGAGAAACTGATCTAAATCTTCTTGAGTGATGCGCCACTGCCCCATTTTTATTGCTTTAAGTTTCTTGGCGTAGATATATCGCATTATCGTGCGCCGACTCAATCTAAGTCTCTTTGCCACTTCCTTCACATTTAGAAGTTTTTGGTCTGACATAATTATTTTTTAAACTCCCAGTTATTCTCATATTTCTCTGCTGTGGGAGTTGGAATCCTATAAGTACTTTTCTCTAAACCGATTCTGAACGTTCGTAAATCACCATTTTTATGCGCCGGATCTTCATCTAGCCACAATTGATGCTGCTCTTTAACATATTTTGCTACCACCTCGTTTGGAACAATATAAAATTTAAATACGTTCGTATCTTTTCCAATATTTACAAAGCAGTAGAACAAATCCGGATCGACCATGTCCTCATGTTTTGAGCCCATCATCCAGGAACTTACTATATCTCCAAATATTTTTGACGAACTAGGTTTTTCTCGAGCATCCTTGAAAGTTGTTTTGACTTCCAATTTATACATTTTCCCTGTTTCGGGATTTGAGACTAAAATATCCACACCTTTTGTGTGTCCTAGCGTCATGTTGGCATCAAATCCACGCAGAGCTAGCTGAGACAAGACTGCAAACTCTCCAGCGAGTGAGACTGAGTTACTGGTTATTTTTTTATTTTTTTCCAGTTCTTCCATGTGTCATATTTTGTCATATTTGGCACATTAAAGCAATTTATAGGGCCATAGAAAAAAACCGAGGACCATAGCCGGTCCCCGATCTTTTGGATACACCCTTATTTTCCAGCGTACGGTTGTGTTGAATCTCCCTTATTTGAGAAATAGAAGGACGAAGCAGCAATTGCAAGGATCATAAATTGATCAACCGGCAACTTCCCCATTATAAAACCGGCACAGGCTGTGACTGTAAGGATAATGAATACTATTTTTGATGCTGATTTATAGATTTCGTTCATAAATTCTTTATTATTTCTTGATAATTTCTTTAACTTTTCTTTATCTCAATGCACATGCTCGAGCCAGATAGCATAAGCAAAGAGAAATGCTGCTAGTGCTATTAGGATCTGCGAGATGTACCTCATAGTTGATTCAAGAGGCCGATGATTTGAGACTTAATCGCCTCCCTATTATCTGACTGGACCGGAAACAAGCGCTTGAGCAATTCGGTGCGAACGATTTCAGGCTTTTCTTTGTAGTCAGCGATGTCGCCGTGAATGATGATGTTTTTCGGATCAAGTACAAATGCTGTGTCTGGATTATTTGCGAATGACTTCACAAGTTCAGTGAGCTGCTCATACTGCCACTCAGTGATGTCATTCTCGCTTGGCTCGACCACGCCATCATGATCAATGTCGTATCCGGCTGCGAGTTCAATGCCGATCGTATATTGGTTTGGATTCACATATGATCCATCGAGATTCTTGAGCATGATTTTCTTTGCCCGATCGTTTGGATTGCTGACAACGCCAGCGTGCCATGCTATATCAGTAATTTTCACGAGCTGAACAATTTCTCCTTGATTCCGACCAATCACGAAATGTGCGGATGATCTATTCGGTCTATTAGCATTTGAAAGCCAACTTACCGCACCATTAAATGCACCCAGTGTGAAATGAAGGACCACAGCAATCTTTTTTGTGGGACCAACTGCATAATTTGGAGTCTGTTGAAATGGAATATTCATAAATTATTTTTTAATTGGTAAACGCTCATTGAGGATGGTTTCGATTTTCGTGAGACGATCTCGTGTGTCTTGATACTGTTGAGTATTTGCCTCGTCTATCCGCTTCACGTTTTCCTCGATCGTATGAATGTGGTTATCTCGAATGTTATTGAGGGCTTCGATAACCTGAATATCGGTCTTGGGAATCTGAAGCATATTGAAGATTCCAAATGACACACCAACAATTCCAATTACCAGTGAGACCTGGTTGTATAAAAACTTCTTGAAGCCCTCTGTTTTATCCATGCCTCCATGATAGAAGTAGTTTTTTGTCTAACTATAGGAATTAAAAAGAGGACCGAGGCTAAGGACATTTGCAACAAAAAGGCACTCATGGATACAATGAGTGCATGCCTTATGCCGTATTTTTTATAGCTTTAGCAATTTTTGCCTTTGTTGGGGGTGCGATTTTTGGATGGGTCGGCGTGTTGATCGGTGCTGTACTCGCTTTTATTGTGGCACTTGGTTCAGCTTTTCTTTTTCACTAGAGAGAATTTCGTTGACTGCTTTTACACCTTGAGAGTTCAGAAGTTGGACCCAATATTTCGCTGCGTTGAGAGTTCCGATTTCCATCAGTTTTTCAGCAAGCTGATTTTTTTGTACTGCTCTTAATGTGTTGAACCATGTGCTATTAAGCGCTGTCGTTAATCCAACAGCCAAGCCACCGCCGGTAAGACTACCAACAGCAGATCCGGCCGGACCAGCTGCTGATCCTGCAGTACCTCCGATCGTTGCGCCGGTGCTTCCCATAATCGCGTTGAACCACGAAATGAGTGGTCTTGCCTCTTTTCTTTTTGCAGTTTCATCAAGTATGTCGAAGAGTCGAGAGTTGAGTGTGTAAACTTTATTTATTTTTTCGTAATCAGGATTATTGGTATTCAAAAGCTCACGGATCGCCCCATCAATCTTTCTAACTTGAGAAAGCGTGCCATTGTCTTCGACAGTTTTGAGACTCTTTCTTGTCTCATAGACCACGTTTCCGTAATCCTGGGCCAGCTCACGAAGATCTTGCTGGTATGCTTCAAATGGTTTTGTAGACAAATGATACGCCTCGATATCCGCACGAAGTTTTTTGAGCTGATTTACTTTCGATACATTCACAGAAATTGGGCGATTCGGCATTGCTTCTGATACAGCATGCTTCAAGGTTCGAGCATACTCATCAATGCTGTCCATTTTTCCAAGATCGAGATTATCTATAAGATCGCCAATATCTTCTAGGCCGTTATGTCTGAGCTGATCCACAATATTTCGTTTTGAGTCAGCAATAACCGCAGGTACTCCACCTGCTTTTTTGACAGATTTGACCATGTCGGGATCAGCGAGAATTTGTTTTGCTGTTGCAAGGTGATTATCTATTGCACTTTGGACCGCATTTGTCTTTTCCGTAAAAGCACGGCCACCTTGAGAGTAGTTAGCAATCTCATCATCAATCTTTTGGAGAAGGCCATCAGTTTTTACTGTTCCTTCCAACTCACCGAGTTTTGCATACTCCTCATTTGAGAGCCTGATTCCCTGCTCTGCTTTTTTGATCAGCTTCTTGCGTGTACCCCATGTCTTGTCATCAAGAAGATCAGGAATGATTTTATCGGCCTGCTCTTTATATTTTTCTTTTGTAGCATTCAGACCCCGCTTATAGCTCTCGATCGCTTCTTTCTTCAGAGTTTCTGGGCTGACATTTTTCATATTCGCCAATCCGGAAAGAGTTCCACCGATCACTCCAGAAATTGCGCCGCTCGTAAGAGCCTTTTTCATGATCGTTGGTAAGTCTTCATCATCTTGTGCAGAAGACGCAGCGCCATAACTCACTCCAAGCGGGACCGCTTCTTTTGCACCCTCCACAAATCCCTTGCCGAATGCGGCAAGTTTAGAAGTTGCAGTTGGAATCGTTTTTTGGAAAGTAGTTGATGGAAGTGCTTTAGCTAACACACCGCTCATTTTTCCTTTCACGAGTAGTTTACCGGTCTGCGCACCCTTAGCTGCATTCCCATAAGTACCAAAAGCCGCGATATCAGTTGCAACACCAAGACCTTCACCAAATATTTGCTTTGCACTTTTATTTATACTTGCGTTCGTTTCGTTGATATCGATTGGCGGCTTACTCGTATCTTTTATGTGTTGCTGGAGTGCAGCTTCGAGACGAGTTGTATCCTCACCTCGCGCCCTTTTTTCCTTTATTGTCTTCAAAAGATTATTTGCGATCTCCTCATGTTGCTTCATGAGTTCTTCGTTTTGCTTATTTGTCCACGCGGCACTTCCTGGCACAAAACCAGGTAACGCATCAGCGATACTTTTTCCAAATTTAAGCTCACTTGAAATAAGTGTCTTTCCAATTGTTTTTAATATTCCATCTTTCTTGGGAGGTTCTGGCTGCTGGGCTGACATCGGCGGCAAAGTATCAAGCCATTCCTGAATTTCTTCTTGGCTTGCCCCCTGACTTTCGAGCGCCTCGATATTTTGTTGTATTTTTTCTCGAGTAAGCATGATTAGTTTGGGAGGTTATAGGTCTTTCCACTCTTACTTGTGAAAGAAGAGGATTCTGCCGCCGGCGCTGATCCATATCCAAGCTCGGACTTAAGACTTGTCGCTTTTTCATTGAGTCCCACATAGATCGATTCAAAGCGAGACACATCGCGCTGTCCGGCCGCCATTGAATTGAGCTGACTTGCGAGGGATCTTGTCGCAATATCAAGAGTCATTGCCATGACAGCCTTATTCACGTCATTTGTGCTTCGAAGATTTGCGATCGTGCGTGAATAATTTTCAATGTCTGCATCGGTAAGTACGCCGACTTCGCCATAAACTCCACGCGCAAGTTTTGGAACAATTGCGGTAATCGCCGCTTTCATCTGCTGCGCTTTAGTGTCGTATGGATTGTTACTCTTTATGATTCCAACGATCGGACCAGTGTCGATACTATTGATAAGAGTTGTGAGCGTATCAGCCTGACTAACGATTGTTTGAATGTCAGTAATCGGT
>DAORJA010000050.1:0-6738 GCA_035438805.1 Candidatus Magasanikiibacteriota bacterium | reverse complement strand
GACCCGGTTGCCGAGCGTAAGCTCGAGCGTATAAGACAAGAAGAAATGCTTAAAAAGCAGCAAATGTTACAACGTCAGCGAGAGAAATCTGCGACGTCTACCGGCGAACGACAAAAACCTGTCCGCCCGTTACTCCCACTTCAAGAACGTCCTCAAAATTAATGGAAAATATTAGACTGGTTGAAAGCCAGTCTTATTTTCGCTATGCTTACGTCCTATGAAACCACAACTCTCTCTTATACTTCCCAATATCCGCTCGTGCCACAATGTAGGAGCAATGTTCCGCACAGCTGATGCGTGTGGATTTAATAAAATATACCTTGTAGGGTACACTCCAGTACCTCCACGTCCTGAAATCGATAAGGTAGCTCTTGGTGCTGAAAAAACAGTGCCGTGGGAGCATAAAAAAAGCTTGGCACGATTAATTACTAGTTTAAAAAAAGAAGGTTATGCTATCCTTGCATTGGAAAAAACAAAAAAGAGTGTCGATCTTGGTACCATAACCAAAAAGTTGATTGGTACAAAAATAGCCCTCATAGTGGGGAATGAGGTTGATGGGATTGATACAAAAAGTCTTCAAAAGAGCGATATCGTGACGCATATTCCTATGCGTGGTATGAAAGAGAGTCTTAATGTGTCAGTGGCTGCAGGGATTGCGATGTACCACATTGGACACTTGCTACATGACAGTTAGTTCTACAGATCCATAAATACCTGTGCTAATTTTTCTTTGAGTTTGGCAAAAACTTTTCCATCCTTATTGGGCAATAAACCAACTTCAGAATTCATTTCGATGATTTTAGGACCTTTTGGGGTATATCCAAAGTCAATACAATAGAAGCGATGGGTAAGGTTCATAAATCGCGAGTCAACTTGCTTGGCAATTGTTACAATATCTGAGGGCAATTTTTGAATATCCACCATCTCAAATCGCCCACCTTTGGAAACATTTGCCAACAGACTTCCAACTGGTGGAGTCCTAAAGTAGGAATAGAGGATTTCACCATCAAATATGGTGAGTCTAAGATCGTGTGTACCTTCAACAATACCAGGAATTCCATTTGAAGTATCTAAAAAATCTGATACAACACCTGGATAGATGAGTGCTTCAGAGTGGTGTAAAAAATACTGTTTATCTTCTATTTTAATCCCCCTGCCTTCGGCACCAAGAAAAGGTTTAAAAACAATTTTTTGTGTTGAAATATGAGGAAGTGTAGAATGCAATTCTTCTTTAGACTTTGCAAAAAAAGTCGTAGGGCAATACTCTGGAAACATCTGATACATTAGCCATTTATCGTTGCAGATGTTACTTAACTCCGGATGGTTAAAAACAGGAACAGTTTCATCAGATTTGAATTTGCCTTTATCAAAAATAACTTCAGCTACAATCGGTCCTGTGTCTTGGAGAATGTTATCAGCAATAATCCACGAACGTGAAAAAGAACCATTTCCTATATAGGTTTGCTGACCGTGTGTGATATAGAGTTGTCCACCATATGCACTCACAGCCTGTGAAAGTTCAGAATATGATGTCCAATAAGTTGGTTTGAATGCAGGTCGACCTTCTTTAGATAAAGGCATGTTGGTAAAAAGGGCTATTTTTTTCATAAAAAATTACTATATAATATTTTACCTTATCTTAGCATAATTTTGCCAAAAATCAACTGATATCGTATAGTGTTTAAT
Organism: Candidatus Magasanikiibacteriota bacterium; assembly: GCA_035438805.1. Classification (GTDB taxonomy): domain Bacteria; phylum Patescibacteriota; class Patescibacteriia; order Magasanikbacterales; family UBA922; genus UBA922. The sequence continues at coordinate 5,052 of DAORJA010000050.1, read as the reverse complement.
ACTTTATTAAGTGGGGTAATAAATACATGTATGAATACAGTAGTATTCGATATCGAAACTATTCCCGTGTCTTTCGACACATTGGATGAAGATCAGAAAAGTTATTTGCTTAAGTTTGCAGAAAATGGCGAAGATGAGGAAAAGATAAAACAACAAATGGCACTCTGGGCTCCAACAAACAGAATCGTTGCGATTGGTATGCTCTCAGTTGAGAGTGGGAAAGGTGCTGTATATTTTCAAAGCTCAGCAGAGACGGTTGACCCATACGAAAAAGAGGGTATCAAATATGAGTGTGGGACTGAAAAAGAAATTCTTGAAAAGTTTTGGAAAGCAATTTCATTTTCTCACAAATTTGTAACATTTAACGGGCGTGGATTTGATTGTCCGGTGCTTATGCTCCGATCAGCAATGCTCGGGGTGAAACCAACTAAAAATTTAGCACCCTATCGCTATAGTACTGATGCTCATGTAGATCTGCTTGAGCAATTAACCTTCTATAATGCATATCGGAAATTTAATCTTGATTTTTATTGCAAAGCGTTTGGGATCAAGTCTCCCAAATCAAATGGAGTAAATGGTCATGAAGTATTACCCATGTTCCAAGCTGGAAAATGTAAGGAAATTGCAGAATACTGCGCGGGAGATCTGCATGCAACGAAAGAGTTATATATACGGTGGAGAGATAGCTTATCCTTCTAAAGAAGAAAACAATACGCGACTCATGGGAACACGACCAATAAGTATCTTGTTGTGCTGTGTGTGTCGTGCGTCGTTTTGATATGCTATACTACCCCTACTATGCAACCTATTGTTGAACATACATTATATATCTACGAAACGATTCTTAATCGTCTCCCCCCATTAGTGCCTCGAAATGTAAAACAAAATCTTGAGGTGGAGATTGATCGTCTATTTAGAACCGAAGACATTACTCTTCACGAAGTAGAACAATCCATGGCAGAACACGGCATGATTGTATGGCCGTATATGCGGGCATTTGAAGAAATGGTAGAGCATCATGAAAACATAATGGGTGATAAATTTTTCATGCAAAAAGCTTCTCCAGGCCTCAGAAAAAAATACATGTTGGTGCGTAATCTGGGTGGCGAGTTGTCACATGTGTCGCGCGGTACATTGCCTGAGCATTTTAATCACACTGAAAAACAAGAATTGAATGAACTCCTGGTAGACTTGAAGCATGATATCCGACGCTATGCTATGCAGGCGGTTTTGACCCACGATCGAAAAACATACGAAGAAAAGATTGAATACTATGGTGGAATCATAGAGGAAATCAATACGGTACTCACGTCACTTAGACATCTTGCTGAAAACCAAAGTAGCGATCATTGTGATTTGGCGCAGGATATACAAAGTAGAATCAAAGGAATTGAGCATAGTATTGCAATGCTCGGTCCACGCATAGAAATAGAAGAGATACGTCAGATGCCGGCGTATTATGAGGGAAAAAGAGAAGAGAGAAAAGTTCGATGGGGAATATAATTAAAAACAGAGAGTATTTACTCTCTGTTTTATTTCCAGTCTAGTGAGGAAGGGATTTCACTATGCCTTATTGTGTGTGTACTGTAATGTTTGTTTGAGAACAGTATTGGAAATTTTGTCTTAAGTTCATCATCTGATTTTTCTGAAATAAGCAATGCTGTGGTAGCAAATTCGTCATGTGTGTTGCCCAAAAATACGAGCATGTCATCGGCAAATTCAGGCACACGATCGAATATTTCATTCAATGAGTCTGTGGGAACATGTTTGCGAGGGATAAATGGACGACCACCAATTTGAGTTTTATAACACGCAAGCCCGATTGCTGAATGAAACCCATACACGTTTCGATCCACTCCGTGCGCAATAAATTCACAATCACGTTTCAGTGCGTATTCATTAAAATACATCTCAGCAACAAATGTAATGCTGATTGGTATTTTTTCTGGTATTTGGTGAGGAAAGAATTTGTAGTTACTTGAGACACTATGAGTATCAGTATTGTGTGAAAAAATCAACCCACCTAGATACTGCGTATCCTTATATAAGGATAGTGCACCATATTCTCTTCCCCTATTTCTTCCTTCTTTAATTCTGTCTCGAACAGGGAAGATAACGCCACGCTCCTTCGAGGAAATGTGTGCTTCATACAGGGGAATAAATTTGTCCAAATATAAATCATCGATAGCTTCAATAGCGAAGCGATATCCTGCTTCGTGTAGTATGGGAATCGATTTTTTGATACGAGAAGTAGTTTGCTTTCCAAACGGAGAATAGGGGTCTGAATCTTTGAAGAAGATTTGCCAACTGATATGTCGAGGAAAGAAAATATCCATAGTACGTTGGTATGTCTAATAAAGTTAGGTGACGGTTTTATTATACCACCTCTATTTCGATCATCTGTTCAAGGCGATGGATATCAGCAAGTAATTCTGATTTTTCAGGATTGAAGAGGATGATATTGAATATACCAGTACCTCCATTTTTGGCAAAGTTACACTGTTCACCAATTTTTTTATTAATCGTAATTTCTTTGAAAGACTTGAGTTCCTGTGCACGCTTGATCCCAGATAGTTTCGCAAGTTTTCCTTCTTTATATGCAAAAAATTGCATTCCCGCAGTGTATCCTTTTAATTTTCGTTTGATAATTGGTTTTTCCGGAATACGGATCAAAAAATCATTGATGGAATGATGAATTCCATATGAGTATCCATACATTTCATTTCGAAATCCTCCAATGCGAGCACCTACTTCAATAACTTTCCATCCTGCTTCTGTTTTCATAAGTTCGATATGCGCAGTGGTGCTTCTCAGTGCAAGGGCGTGAACTGCTTGACGGGCCACAACTTTCGCAGCTTCAATACTTTCTTTGTTCAGATTTGTTGGAAGCATCCGGATATATCCAAAAAAGTCATCAAATCCAATCGAACGTCCAGTTTTGATGTGCACTAATGGTAAGAAGGTAATTTTGCCTCTCGCAGTAACGTAGGCATCGACAGAATACATCTCTCCCTCCATAAAATGCTCAACTACCACCTGTGGTTCCCAATTGCCACCTGTTTTCTCGTACACTGTTTTTATTTTTTTAAACATTTTTTTTAGTGTAGACTCCAGTTCTTCTTTGTGGAAACAAAGAGACACTAGTCTACTGGCGGCAAGGCCGGTGGGTTTTACTATGAGCGGAAAGCCGACATTTCGTTCAATTCTCTCAAGAGAAGCGGGATCAGTATCTGCAACAACGGTATATGCAGGACAAATTTTTCTGTTGTAGGTGTATAGTCTGCGTCGCATCTCGAGTTTATTCGAGGACCATTTTAGTGATTCTGAAGTAGGAGTTCGTAGATAAGGTACAAATGGAATAATACGTGCAAACATATTAATATAGTCTTCACCACGGCAGGTAATTGCAAGAAGCTCATCTTCGTAAGGCAGCAGTGCTGCTTGGATCATTCGATCAGAAGAAGTATCACATGGAATCGCTACGTCAATAGATTTCAGTAATTCGTCACTCGGGAAATTACGTTTATCTTTGATGTCGTAGAGTAACCCAATGCGAAGTGGGCGTTTGGTGCGTTTTGCAAACTTTCTGATATCAGTAATAATGTAGGTCGGGATTCTTCCTACATAGAGAACAATATTTTGCTTCTTTTTTAAAGACATAGGATAAATTATCCGAAGAAAAAGCGTGCAGTTTTATACCACACAGAAGTTATTTTGTCAAGCCTTAGGCCAGAAGTTTTGGCTTAATTGAGCTGTATTTTTTGAGGATAGTCGTGATTTGTTTTTTGGTAAGTGTACCTTTGTGTCCACCAAACTGCTGTACAACACCTGATGCGTTTGCTGTGCCCCAGGCCATTGCGTGAGGAATAGTATGTCCTTGCAGGTATGCACTCATGAATCCACTTGCATAAGCGTCTCCTGCGCCAGTTCGAGAGAGTGTTTTTACCGAGAATCGAGGCATGTGATAGAGAGATTCTCTATTAGAGACATACGATCCTTTTGATCCATCGGTAACAACAGCGATTGAAACCCCTTTAGCGTGTAAAAGTTGAATAAGTTCGGGAACAGTCCCTCTGGTTTGGGTAATTTTTTCTGCCTCTTCTTTATTTACAAATAAAATGTCAGTAAAAGGCAAGATCTCTCGTGTTTTTTTTATACCATGACCAAACTGGTAAGAACCAGGATTGCTTGCGAGAATCACTGCTTTGTTTTTTTTCTTGTACCCAATTACCGCATCTTGCACACGTTCAAAAGTTTTTCCGAGAGACGTATAGTATATAGCTTTGGTAGTTGGTAGCTTTGGTTTTTGATAGGTACGAGGGGCATGGTATGAAAGTATAGTTCGCTCTCCTTTATAACTTAATACCACAGAATATCGTGTTTCCTTCCCTTTGTTTATGTGTACGAGATCTGTGTTAACGCCAATTTTGGTCAAATCATCGTTAATAAGAAGTCCGTTGATGTCATCGCCCACTTCAGTGACTATTGCAGTTTTAAGGCCCAATTTTGCGCTTCCAGCGGCTACATTCGCTGCATTGCCACCAACTGCTTGCACTGCGCCATTAATCGGAATTTTATCTGCATAGGTAAAGCAGATTTGGCACTCATTGGTTTTTACATCGCAATTGAGAGTAGCTTCATCGATCAAAAGGAACATGTCGACAGTGGAGTCACCAATAGTTACGAGATCGTACATAGTATTAGCGTAATTTTTTAACACGCTCAAGCCGTTCTGGATCATGCTTGTGGAGCCCAGTCAATATTTCAATAAATTCAATCATTGAGTTCAACGCGAATGCACCCATCGCAATTACAAAGATAAGATTTGCGATGTAGATTGCATAGACGAGAAGACATGATGCTCCAAGAAAAAATACCAAATCCTGCCGCCGCTCTGCTTCAAGAAATACTCCGTATGAAAGAAGTAAAATACCCAAAAAAGCTGAGACGTACACCAGTGTTTCAGTCATGGTTGATGGAAGTACGGGAAATACTGATTCGAGAAACATAGTATCAAAGTAAAAAACAGATTTAGCTTAAACGTAAGTATAG
>DAORJA010000049.1:0-7744 GCA_035438805.1 Candidatus Magasanikiibacteriota bacterium | reverse complement strand
AATTGACGTATTGGCCAAATACCTTAACCAATTCCTGTCCTATGCAAATACCAAATAAATTTTCACCCACCATAGATGCGCACGGCATAAAAGTATGTATTGTCACAGCTCGTTTTAATGCTGAAATTACTGACGGACTTCTCGAATCAGCGATGAGCAAGCTGTATGGATGCAAGGTAGAAGAAACAAATGTGACAACTGTGCATGTAGCGGGATGCGCTGAAATCCCCTTTGCCCTCCAAAAAATGGCACTCACCAAACGATACGATTGTCTCATAGCGCTTGGTTGTATCATCAAAGGTGAGACACCGCATTTCGATTACGTGTGTAAAATGGTTCAGGAAGGTGTATTGCGAGTCTCACTTGATCAACAAATCCCCATTGGTTTTGGCATTGTTACAACTAACAATCAAGCTCAAGCAGTCGCTCGAAAAGGTTTGGGAAGTGATGCCGCTCTTGCAGCGCTTGAGCTTGCACTACTATAAAAAATATTAGTAATAAATTAAATGGAAATACCGCCACATGGGCGGTATTTTATTTTTGTTATTGTACTTTTTTTTCATAGGTGTATACTAAAAATATAGCTTATTCTTAATATGAAACATATGCCAAAGCAGGAAAAAACTACAAAAGGAGGCTCAAAGAAAATGGCAATCGGCGCAGGTATTGCCGCACTCACTGCAGCAGCAGTTGCGTATCTTCTCGTTGGACCACAAGGCAAGAGAAATAGAAAAGTACTCAAAGGTTGGGTAATTAAAATGAAAGGTGAGATTGTAGAAAAACTGGAGAATGTAAAAGATATTACTGAGCCAGTTTTTCATCGTATTGTGGATGAAGTAGCAGGTAAATATGAAAAAATAAAAAATATTAGCCCAGCTGATTTAGAAGAAGCCGTAAAAGAAATTAAACGCCAATGGAAAACGCTTGCAAAAGAATCAAAAAATAGTACAAATGGTAAAAAATCCTCAAGTAAAAAAGCCGCAGCATAATCCTAGAAATGTTTATTCTTAGCTCTCTTAATATGCTTACTACTATCGCAATAATATTGCTCGTACTCTGGCTTATTGGGTATATTGGATTCCACACAATCGGATGGTTTATCCATATACTTCTCGTGGTTGCAATAATCATGTTCCTTATTCGGATTATTCGAGGACAAAATCCAGTAAAATAGGTTTACCCTCTCGCAATACTCCACCCAGATATTTCTCGCACATTAGCTGTTTTAAGCGCGGAAGCACACTCTCTGAGTGTGCTTCCTGTTGTATAGACATCATCAATCAAGACAACATTCTTTTGAGCAAGAAGAAATGCATATTCCTTCTGCACGGCAAAAGCATTGCGGACATTCATTTCCCTGCCACGACGATCAAGTGTTGCTTGTTTTATAGTATGTACGACTCGCTTTAGCGGATCCAGGAGTGGGATACCTGTTACTCTACTTACCATACGAGCAATACGTTCGCTCTGATTAAATCCTCGTTCAACGAATCGTTTAGGATGTAGTGGAACTGGAACAATAAAATCAGCAAAAGGCATGCGATAGGTAGCAAAAAATGAAGTAATATAAACTTCTAAAACTGGCTCAAGACTTTCAATGTATTCATATTTATACAAATGAATAATCTGATGCACTAATGACGTCTCCGTAAGTGGCATCATAGCTACATGCCGAATTAACGGGGTCTTTTCTTTGCATGCGTCACAACAACTACCCCCTGCGCGCTCTACATGACACACTGGACAACAAAATACACCCGAAACTTCGAGTGTACTACGACAGATGCTGCACAAGACATTTCCTTCCTGTGAACAAGAAATACAAAAAACAGGAAAAATATAATCACACACCGTATCCCACGTGCCCCTCAACACGCTGAGCATATTCTACACAAAATAAAAACTAATAAACATTATTATTCAAGCCACAGTCCGGAAACCAACCACTGTGCTCCCACTTTTACTAAATCAACTTTAGCAGTAATGTTTTTGGTTTCTCTAGCCACAATACCATCAGCACCAGTACCTTCTGTAGTCTGTTTTGCGCCAATTTCAACAGTCGCAGCAAGCGCGGTGTATGAAAGAATTCTGGAGCTTAATACTTCTGTCGTAACTCCAGAATATTGTGTACTCTGAGCTTTTGCCTGAGAAACAATCCAGGTATGCATGGAGTCAACAGACAATGCCATTGCATCATCAATATGCTGATTATCATTCTGGTTTGAATAGCTCCAAAAACGCTCCACAAAAATTCGAGCACTTTGTTTGGCATAGGTCTCATCAGGGTTTGCAGGCTGCGCCGCTGGCTGTGTTGGAATTGTATCTGGTCTCTTGTAATCAACCGTGGTGATAGGGTCAATCTCGACTTCAGTTGTTCCTGGAATGATGTCAGTAGTAGGAGTAGTTGGAATTTTTTTTCTAAGAAATACCCACAATAAAATAAGGGCAATGATCAGAACAACACTCCCTATAAGTAGGAAAATTCGTTTTCGAAGAGAGAGCATATCAAACTAAATTAAAATTGAATTAGGGATGTCATGCACGAGACTGACTCGAAGGACCTTTAAACTCTGATTGGAATTCTTTTTTTGCACGCTCAATTTCCAATAATTGTTGCGGGTTTGAGGTAACAAGCTGATCTTCAGTATATGAAGCAACAATCTGAATCGCTGCATGCCTATTCCCTGCAAAAAATATTCCCTGCCCTACCCCACTATCAAGTAATAAGTATTTCTCTCCTTCAGTTAGCATGAATGTTTTCTGAATCATATCAACTGCTGAAGGAGCCTGTCGGAGCAAAAGCTGCAATGCAGAGTTGTTCACAATTGCCTGCCCATAGGGAGAACGCAAAAAGTCGTTGACATCCTGCGTAATCGTTGTAACCCCAAGATAATATTTTCGACATCTTTTCACGAGTGCATACATAAATTTTGCACTGTCTTCATGAAGCATGAGCCACCATGCCTCATCAATTACCAAAAGACGTTTCTTTCGCTCTGAGCGAACAATATTCCATATATAGTTGATAAGTGTATAAATGGCCATTGGACGAAGCTCATCCTCCAAATCACGAACACTGAAAACCACCAGTTGGTTATTCATGTTTACGTTTGTTGCTGCATTGAAAAGCCCAGCAAATGTTCCATCTGTATATTTTCGAAGCTTGAGAGCGAGTGTATCAGCTCCATCCATTCCTTCAAGCACATCGAGTAAATCTTGCATGATTGGTGCCTCAATAGTTGCAAGGTCAGATGACGTTGTAATATCCTTCTTTGCATACGCTTCAAGTACTGCTCGATCAAGAATTGAATCTTCAGAGGCAGACAGCGTACCAAACATGATACGAAGAAGCCCTTTCATAGTAATAACCGCACTTCGAATCACGTCTTCAGTTGAAATTTGCTGACCAACCGGGCGTGGCAAATCAAAAGGATTTACTTTGCTTTCAGATGCAAGCGAAATATTAATATACGTTCCGCCAACTGCTTCTGAAAGATGCACATACTCCATTTCAGGATCAATAACAATCACGTCGATTCCCATCATGAGACTTCGGAGGATTTCCAGCTTCACAGCGTAGGACTTACCAGCTCCAGAAGTCGCAAATACTACCATGTTCGCATTCTGCAAAGAGAATCGATCAAACAAAATCAAACTATTATTATGTTTATTGATACCATAGAGAATTCCATTGTCGCTCGTCAACTCAGTTGAAATAAATGGGAATGATGCGGCAATAGGACTCGAGTTCATGTTAAACGAAATCACCAGCTCATCGATGCCGAGAGGAGCAGTTGAGTTGAATCCCTGTTCTGCCTGATACAATACGTGTTTACTATGAATCAATTTTGAGCCAAAAATATTATGTATATCTTCAGTCACTCGATCAAGCTCTTCTTTGCTTGAAGCATACAACGTAACGTAAAAAGCGAATTGAAAAAAATGTTCAATTCCTTGAGTCAAATCATCGCGGAGCTGTTCTACATCCCGAAGTGCAGTTTCTCGAATCGGGTCACGCGGCGCTCCTTTTTCAGTATCCTGGCTGATCTGTGCCTGTAGTGCACCGACTTTTTTCTTTAATTGTTTGAGAATAACTGTCGCTTCAACTGGGTAAAAAAACATACCCACATCCATCGTAAGGTTGAGATTAAGAATGGGAGATGACCAGCCAATTGAAATATAGCGGGGATAGCTGACAACAAAAATGGTGCGCAAAAATATAGAACCTAATTGCAAAAAGTTGGACTCTACATTAAAAGCTGATGGCGCAATCAAATCACGAAGGGACACCGTACCCTCACGATAGACACGCTCCTCCTCAAGAGTGACCAATGTTTCATCCGTTTTCTTTTTGTCTGCGGACGAGGCCAAGCGCTTATTTTTTGATTCAAATGAGACAGGTTGAAAAGGCATACATTACATGGGTAAGTTGTCTTCCACTTGCTGAGTAGTGATATCACCCATCTGTTCAGCAAATGAAATGTCCGGATTATAGGTACTGTAGTACAGTTCAATGAGAGCCTGGGTATCGAGTTCCGCAACTTCAAGACCCATATTGGTGAGCCCTGAGCTGATCTGCCTTACCCGAAGATCAAGATCCTGTTTTCGACGCTGAAATTGTTCTTCTTTCAATCTCAAGGTTAGAACTGGCACAATCACCTCTTTGAATCGTGCCCAAAAACCTTTTTTTTGATTATCGAGCGGTGAATATGGAACCACCACAAAATATCGCTTAGTCATGATTTTTCCAATATCAACAAGTTCTTCAATAAATAGCCGATAATCAGCAATTTGCACACGTAAGAGCTCATTTGCCTGGTCACGCTCAAGCTTGTTCAAGGTTTCAAGATATGGCTTGATCTGGAGCTTTCGTGATTGGATAACAATCTGTATCGGAAAATCAAGCGAATTGAGGAATCCTACATAGGCTGAAATAATGGCATTCTGCTCATCTTCTGATTTCAGGGCAAAATTGATGCTTGAGGTCAGAAGTACTTTGCGCATCGTACCATCCTTTAATACCACTATTCCATCCTTAATTTCAGCAATCGGAAGATGCGCTTGAGTATTCGATTGTTTTGCTCGTTTTTGTACTGCTTTTTTATCTTTCATATAGTACTAAAACTGATCATTATCCTCACCTCGATAAAATCCACCTGTATTTACTAATAATGACAAATCTTGAATTCGTTCACGTTTGACTTGCTTTACTTCTTCTTTTACTACAGGAACATCAGGCACAAACTTTCGGAGCAACTCAAGTTCTTTTTTTGACAATGTCTTGTGCCACACTCGACGCGACGGACGGCGAAGGGTCTGTATAATATTCAAAAAAAAGTAATGAAATGCTTGCCCATTCACCTTTACAAAAGCAACCGTTAAGCCACCAATGCCAAAAAATATAAGGCAAAAAATAAATAGCGCGAAATCACCAAACCGGTATGATAAAAATACAATCATCCCAATCACAAGAAGGATAATAAATTGCCGAGTAGTGATCGGACCCAAAATCTTATCCTCTACTTCGATAAATTGTGGGACAATAAACTGCTGCATGGTAAAAAAATATGAAATCTACGCCTGATTAATCCATCATCCCTAATTTGCGATTTATGAGAGCGATCTCAAGATACTCTTCATAGCTCAATTGTGCCCGCTCTAATACTGCTGTGATGGTAAGATTTTTTTCGATCGCTTCAGTTGTTTTTTCAATGTACAATCGGAACAACGGACTGTTTCTCCAGCTATCACGTACCTGTAAGTATAGCAAGTATGACTCGTCTTTCCAACCACTAAACTTTGCAACCATCATTTCGCCCGCAGTTTTAGGAATGCGTGAGAGTCTGCGAAAATCTTCGATACTGAGAGACGCTGCTTCTTCGATAGGACCCATAACTGTAGCAGGTTCTCTCGTAGGAGCAATCTCACGAATAAGTGTTGCAGAGCTTGGAATGTGATTCAGCTGAGGTTTCTTCTGTGAAGGAGTAGAAATCGGAGAAGTTAATGGCACTGCACTAGACAAAGAGGCAGGTCGGGGTATGCGTGGAGCACCAAGTGTTGCAGATTGTGAAATCTCCTCAAATAATTTCACTGCATCAACTTTGGTAAGCCCTAGACCTCCTTCAGAAGCAGGTCTGGCTGCATAATCAATAAATTGATATTGATCTCTAATCCCCTTTTTCCATGACAAAATCAATGCAGACGTGCGGGCTTCCAAATCTTTAGGAATCTGTACTGAGCTTGAAAATGATACTGATGCAGCAGGGGTATGTCGGACTGACTGCCCTTTCTTGTCACCTATTGCCTTAATCTCAGAATCATCTTCATCAAGAAGGGAGTTATGGTCATCAACTTTTTGCTTTGAATTAGCTGGTTGCCTGTCCGCCGAAGCCCGAAGGGTGTAGGAGGATTCAAAGACTTTGGTCACTGGCGTTGTATTTGCTATATGCGTCTCAGTCTGAACCACAGGAGTAGTTGAAACTACTTTGGAAGGTACTGATGGTTTTACCACCTCCACCTCTTCCACCAGCGGAATTACACGACGAGGGGGTTGTGGTACTGTTGGCTTAGCAGTCTGGGTCGGACGTGCAATTTCCTCTTCTTCCACTAAAGGAATTACTCGTCTTGGTGGAGTAGGAGGAGTCATCACAGCTTTTTTCTCAAGCACTTTCGGTACTTCCACAGAAGCCTGAGAAATGCTCACCTGTTTTCGATTTCGGAATTCCTGAAGAGTAATACGTTCGGTTGTACCATCAGCTTTTTTCACGAGAATTGTAGGTTGCGATTTAGAACTATTTTCCATATTAATTCTCGTTTAATAACTCCTCATTCCACACAAATTTTTCTTGCTGTTCATCGTAGTAATACAGGTCGAGGATACGGGGATCATTGTACTGTTCTGAATAGCTTTGCAGAAGATCAAAAACTTCTACCTCATCCCCTATCTTTCCAATTATAAAATCATTCTCGATTTCCTTTTTAATCTCAACAAAATAATTTACTTTAGTCTTTGGTTCTGCTTCTGACACAGTAGTCGACTGTGCCTTTTGCATAATATCAGTAGATTCAGATTTTGACTCTTCAATCACCAACTTATCCGCATGCAAAGCTTCCTCAACGAGACCAAATATTAATTCTGGCTTTACACCAATCAGAAAATGAATGAATGAAAAAAATGTTGCAACCGATTCTCGTTTATCAATATCCAAACGCTCAATATACTCAGGATCAGGTATTTCTGAAAAAAATATGGTTTCCAATTTTGCTTTAAACTCAGCAACTTCTAAAGATGGATTATTCATCTGATTGAGCCGAGTAATTTCTTGCACTATACTCTTCACTGTCTGGGGTTGATTTTTGTACAATCCTACTACCATTTCTGATTCAAAAACTGCTTTTCGTATGCGACTATATTCAGCGATTGCATCATTTTTATCAATTGAATGTAATCCCAAATACCACAATAACTCATCAATAGGTTCAAACTTGAGGATGCAAGCCATTACTAGCTGCTTTCCAAAACAAATATCGACGACAAAATCAGATGGTAAATTTCTAACTCTACCCCAACTCATATCTGAGAATAATCGATACATCGTCCACCATTGTGCGTGGATTTTATCGTCTGATGCACTCAAAAACATCTGCGTCAAAGATCTTCTTAGTACATCTTCTCCGATAGGATCAACTGCGACACGCCAAAGCTGATCTTCAGTTGTAAGAAAATCATTTATATTTTTCTTTA
>DAORJA010000048.1:0-7879 GCA_035438805.1 Candidatus Magasanikiibacteriota bacterium | reverse complement strand
TGAAGGAATTGACGAAAGATTAAGTAAACACCAGCTTCCTTCATGGTTGACTGTTGCAACAGCCGCAAAAGGCGGTAGTGTGATTGGAAAACCAGTGGAAACTGATTTTGAACGCGTATTTGACGTTAAACTTATTGTTGAGTATTACTCAACTCGTTAATCATGAGGGAGTGTGGCGCTAGCCCCACCCTTCAATAATCTAGGTCTATGGATTATATTTTACTACCTTCGACAATTGAATTCCGAGAAACCGGTGATAAAAACATTGGTGAGCTCGTAGTTACTCCTTGTCATCAGGGATACGGTACCACTCTTGGTAATTCTTTGAGACGAGTACTCCTCTCATCAATTGAAGGTTCAGCTGTAGAAGCTGTAAAAATTGATGGAGTACAGCATGAATTCGCTGCAATCGAAGGAGTGCAGGAAGACGTGATTGAAGTTACACTCAACCTGAAACAGCTTGCGGTAATTTCACACAGCGATGCGCCAGTAGTTTTGACATTAAAGAAAAAAGGAATTGGCGATGTAACTGCAGCTGATTTTGAAAAAAATGCTGATATTGAAATCGTGAATCCTGAATTGAAAATCGCAACCCTTACCTCTGACAAGAAAGAATTTTCACTTGAAGTGATCATTGGTAAAGGATTGGGCTATATTCCTGCTGCAGAAAAAGAAAGTAAACATCTTGATCTCGGCACGATTGTGATGGATTCATTCTATTCACCAATTAAGGATGTTGGTTACTCAGTTGAAAACACTCGCGTAGGAGACGTAACTGATTACGAAAAATTGACGATCAGAATTGAGACCAATGGAACGATCTCACCTCGTATTGCTGTAGAGCGAGCAACCAAAATTCTTATGGACCACTATAGTCTTGTACTTGATGCGGCCGGTACCGCAGCAGGTGGAGCAGTAGCTGGACAAGAATAATATTTGTTATTGATAATTGTATGAGACATAAGAAAAAAGGCGTAAAGCTAGGACGTGAACGAGGACAACGCAAAGCGCTCTTGCGCAGTTTGGCGGAAAGTTTGGTATTGCATGGCGCGGTAACCACAACATTAGCCAAAGCAAAAGCTCTCCGAACTGTGGTTGAGCCATTGATCACTCGAGCAAAAGGAAACACCCAGTTTGACCGTGATATGGCTATGGGAGTGCTTTTTACTGGTCGAGCGGTAAGCAAACTCTTCAAAGAGATTGCTCCACGATATGCTGAGAGAAAAGGTGGATACACCCGAATTACAAAATTAGGATATCGCGAGAACGATAGCGCGGAAACCGCGAAAATCGAATTTGTATAATATGACTTCTATGAATAAAAGAAAAACTATTGAAATTGATGCAACTGGTCGCGCTGTTGGACGTGTGGCTACACAAGTTGCAATGGCACTCATGGGAAAAGATGAGCCTACATTTGAGCGTCATATTGATCGTGGTGCAACCGTACTTGTTACCAATGCTTCAAAAGTAAAGTTTACTGGTAAAAAGTTTGTACAAAAAGATTATAAGAGACACACCATGTACCCAGGTGGACTTAAAACTGCTTCATTGAAAACAGTATTTGAAGACGATCCAACATCAGTCATCAAACGCGCAGTAAATGGGATGCTTCCAAAAAACAAACATCGAGTTGATATGATGAAGCGTCTAACTATTAAGGCTTAAATTTAGAATGTATGACAGCAAAAAGAGCTACTAATACCGACGATAGCATGACAAAAGCCTTGGGACGACGCAAGGAAGCTGCTGCACGCGTACGGATTATGCCAGGAAAAGGTGCAATCACTGTGAATGGTCGTGAATTCAGAGAATATTTTCCTACCAAAATTCTTCAGCAGGTAGTGATGGCTGCGCTTGTTGCAGTTCAGAGAGAGACAAATCTTGATGTAACCGTGCGAGTTGTCGGAGGTGGAGTTACTGGACAGGCTCACGCAGTGCGACACGGTATTGCTCGAGCATTGATCAAATGGAATCCAGAATTGAAACCTGTATTGAAAGCAGAAGGATACCTCACTCGTGACTCACGATCAAAAGAAAGAAAGAAACCGGGTTTGACCAAAGCTCGTCGTGGACACCAGTGGAGAAAACGTTAACCATGTTGCTCAAAATCTCTTGCTTCGGCAAGAGATTTTTTTATCCGGACAATATGTGTACTATTTCGATATGTGTTGTAAAGTATGCATGGTTAAGCTAAAATAAGGGTACTATGAAACAGATTAGCTTAGGACAGAGTACACTCTATATGACATTAGCTTCAATCGCACAGAAGCTTATTTCGTTTGTATACTTTGCGATTATCGCGCGAACCCTTGGTGCTGAGGATACCGGAAAATATTTTTTTGCACTATCATTCACGACTATTTTTGTCGTGTTTGTAGATTTGGGACTTACGAATGTGATGGTAAGGGAAGGTGCCAAAGCAAAAGAGCGAGTGTCTGAGTTTTTGTCATCAATTATTTTTTTGAAATTTTTTTTAGGGTTAGCAACCTATGTGGTCATGGCAGTAACACTTATCGCACTTGGTTATACGAGAGAGGCGCAAGTGTTAGTATTCATATCAGGTATTACCATGCTTACTGATTCACTGCAGTTAAGCTTATATGGAACGCTCCGAGCGCTCGGTAATATCAAATATGAAGCATATGGAATTATTGGAAGCCAGTTTTTGACTCTCGTACTGGGTACTACATTTTTATACTTCAAATTGCCATTATTTTTTCTCATGATCGCATTTCTCGTGCCTAGTTTCTTGAATATGGTATTTGCGTGGACAGTGGTTACGATAAAATATCGCTTGAAACTTCGTCCACATTACTCCCGAGAAATAGTGTTTTATTTACTTCCGATTGCAGTACCATTTGCCTTGGCAACGATATTTGGGCGTGTATTTGCGTATGCTGATTCTGTGATGTTATCAAAAATAGCAGGGGATGTAGCGGTGGGATGGTATAGTGTACCTTACAAAATTGCGTATGCATTTCAATTTATTCCATTCGCCTTGATCGCAGGGCTGTACCCCCGAATGAGTGAGTACTTTGCGCATGACAAGAAACGTCTGGGAGAAGTATTTTCTCAAGGATTACGGTATCTTCTCGTTGTTTCGATTCCTATGTGTGTAGGAATTATGGTCTTGGCACACCAGATTATCAATACATTTTTTGGGCGTGAATATTCGCCATCTGTGGTACCGCTGCAAATTCTTATGGTAGGAGTTGTTGCTGGATTTGTGAATGTACTTCTTGGCGCATTATTGAATGCCACAGGAAAACAAAAAACGCAGACAACCTATGTGGGGATTACGATGCTTGCAAATATTATCCTGAATTTTATTCTGATTCCAAAAATGAATATTCAGGGAGCAGCGATTGCTGCAACGCTTGGTAACATATTGCTTTTTGTTATTTCGTGGATTACCGTATCAAAAAACATATCGATTGCATATGACGAACTTCGTACATTGCTCATGAAACTCGGAGTTTCAAGCGCAGCTATGGGTGTCGTGGTATGGTATACTGCACTACATGTACAGGTGTTTGTTGCAGCAGTAATTGGGGGGATTGTGTTTGGGGTATTATTTACACTTATGAAAGGTTTGACTACGGAAGATATAGCGTATTTCAAATCAATTCGATCAAAAAAAACGTAAGATATGAAAAAAATATTATTAGCAACACTCGAATTTCCTCCAACGATTGGAGGTATTGCCACATATGTGGCGCAGTTTGCGCGATCGATTGATCCAGATCATGTATGCGTGTATGCACCTCATGTACCAGGAGATACAGCATTTGATGCGACGGAGACCTATAAGATTATAAGAAAAAAGCAGCTGCTCAGTTTTTTTTGGCCTCGCTGGATTCCAAGCATATTTCATTTTTTTTCAATCGCAAAAAAAGAAAAAATAGAAGTAGTATTGGTCAATCATGCGCTTCCGCTTGGGTATGCTGCGCTTATCTTAAAAAAATTCAGAAAAATTCCGTATATTATTATTTCTCATGGAACAGACGTATTGTATGCCACAGCCAATCCATGGAAAAAGAAAATGTTGAAGTGGGTAATCAAGGGCGCTGAACAAGTGATTTTTAATAGTGAATCAATCAAGCGACGCTTCGTCGAGCGATTGCCAGAATATGAACACAAATTATCAGTAGTCTACCCCTGTCCTGATGAAGTATTCCGTCTTCCAGCAGATGCTCCAAAAGTGGAAAAATTACGAACCTCTCTTGCGTTGCAGGGAAAAAAAGTCATTCTTTCTGTATCTCGCATGGATATTGGTAAAGGATTTCAGCACTTGGTGCATGCAATGCCTGAAATTTTGGCACGAGAACCCCATGCGGTATGGGTAGTCGTGGGTGATGGTCCCAAACGTGCAGAAATATTTGAAGCAGTACAAAAATTATCGCTTCAAAATGTGGTGCGTTTTATTGGATCAGTACCGCACGAAGATTTGGCTGCATACTATCATCTTGCTGATCTATTTGTGTTATTAACGCACACTGCAGGTGAACGAGAAGAAGGGTTGGGACTTGTGTTTCTTGAAGCTGCATCGTCGGGGCTCGCGATTGTGGCAGGGAAGAGTGGTGGAGTAGAAGAAGCCGTAATTGATGGAGAAACAGGACGTGTATTTGACGTATATCATGAAGCAGGCAAAGTGGTCGACACAATCGCTGAATTATTGGGTGATAAAGCAAAACGTGATATGTTGGGCAGGGCAGCCAAGCGACGAGCCGAGGCCGTATTTAATTGGAACGTGCAACTTGAAAAATTAAAACCTTGGTTAGAATAATATATGAAAACACTGCCGCTCCGAGATGATGAACAAATTGTTGCAGAAATCCGGCGCTTTGGATTGACCTATGTATGGCGCTGGGTGGGCGCTCTTATACCATTTGTAGTTGCTGGTATCTACATGTTTTGGTTGTTCCGTCAGGGAACCATCGGAACTATCGGCTTTGTACTGCTCATCTGCATGGGGATTGCTGGATGTGTTTCAAATTACGTACGATTTCGTGGGACTGTGCTCATCCTTACCAATTATCGAATAATTGATATTGCAAAGGATGGTATTATGGGCCGAACCATTTCTGAAGCAGAATTAGGAGATATTGAGGATGTGGTAGTGAAGCAGCGCGGGCTCTGGAGAATGATGCTTAATTATGGAACGATTGAGATTAGAGTCAGAGATTCAAAAATACGAATAGATGTAGAATATGTAAAACGCCCACAGGGAGTCCAGCGACTAATCAATGAATTAAAAAAACAAACCAATGGTGTAGGCAGCGGACCTAGTACAAGATATTCAGTTGAGGATATGCATAAAGGTATCATCGGCCTTGATACCGAAGACTTGCTGTATTTGCGAAAAATTATTGAAGCACGACTGAAGCAATTGAGAGGATAAGTCTAATCATGGTATACTACCGATTACTATGAGCCGGGAATCCTCACGCGTGCGTACATTTTTTGGATCAAAAATTTTTTTAAGTTGCGCGTTTTTACTCACCGCTGCTTTTGCGTTTGGCTTTGCGCGTGCATATTTCAAGGATTATGCATTTCGTGAAGAAGTTAAGCGTCTTGAAAGCGAAATTGGCAAGCTGGAAAAGAAAAAAATAGAGTCTCTCGAGCTTCTGAAATACGTTTCAAGTACCGCATATCTAGAAGATACCGCTCGTGTTGACCTTAATTTGAAGAAATCAGGCGAACACGTGCTGTTTATTGATACGGTGGGTCCAGATGAGGTTGGAGACAGGGGTAGAGAAGGGCATACATCACCTAATGGACAAGAGATTTCAAATCCGCTAAAATGGTGGTATTATTTTATTCATCACTCGCCCAGTTCAGGGCAGTAATCTAAACAAACATATATGGAAGAAACTCCACATGTGGAAGAGGGTCGTGTAGCTGAAGCATCTACCCAAGAAAAAAAGTCATCAAAAGCTGGTTCTCTATTGCTTGCAGGCGTAGGAGTAGCAGTAGTGGTTGGGGTGATCATTTGGTATGTACTTGGTATTCAGAGTGTAAAAGGATTGTCTGAGTCATCATTTGCGCTTGCAACAGCAAATGTCTTTAAAATCCCCGTGGCTTCAGTGAATGGTGAGAAAGTGCCATATACTGAGTATGTGGACAACCTGGATGCCATGAAAACATTCTATGATACAGAGACAGAGGCGACTACTCGCCCAAGTGACGCGGAAATGTCTGACTATATCCTCAGTCGCCTTTTGGTAAATCGACTCGTAGAACAGGTGGCAAAAGAGTACAATGTGACCTTAAGCCAAGCTGACATTGATAATATTGTAGAAACCAAACTTCTGACGAGCTTTGAAAATAGAGAAAAAGCCGAAGAGGAAATCATGAAGCGTTATGGATGGACACTTGATGAATTTGTACAGAATATTATTGTACCAACTGAGCTTGAGCAGAAATTGAGTGCTGCATACCTCGAATCAGTAAAAGATCCTGCTAAAAAAGAAGCAGTAAAAACACAAGCGCAGAGTGTATTAGATCGAATCAAAAAAGGAGAATCATTTGAAACCCTCGCTAAAGAATTTGGATCAGACAGTACAGCTGAGGCCGGTGGTGATCTAGGATGGTTTGCAAAAGGAGTCATGGTTCCTGAATTTGAATCAGCAGTATTCGCACTCAAAAAAGGCGAAGTAGCAGAAAATCTCGTGGAAACAGAATTCGGATACCACATTGTTAGACTCGATGATCGACGCACGGTCAAAGATCAAGATGGCAAAGAAGTAGAAGAAGTCAAAGCGCGACATATATTATTTAAAACTAATACTGAGCAGGATTCTGAATTTGGTGCATACATGAATCAGCGTTTGCTCTCTTCAGAAATCAAAGTATCAAAGGGTCTTAGAAATCCTTTTGAAGATATAGGAAACTCAGCTGAGGTTCTAGAAACAGAACAAGTGCCTGCAGCAACTACGACATTAGAATAAAACTCGTGTGTAATACTACAGCTCTGACTCGGTCGGGGCTGTTTTTACGCGAGTGTCGTATAATGGTTATTATTCGTGCTTCCCAAGCATGAGAAGGGGGTTCGATTCCCCTCACTCGCTCAATATTAACGATTCCCTGCACGACGTTGTCAGAATGCAGTGGGCATAGAGGAGAGTCGTATCCCGTTCTAGATAATGTAAATGGACGCAGGTAAGTATATGAGGTACCGAAGAGTATTATTTCGTTTTTTTTATCGAGTGCTGCTCAAGCCTATTTTTTTTGCACACGATCCAGAATTGATACACGATCGAATGTCGAATATAGGTGAAAGGTTAGGGAAAAGTAAGATATGTAAACGTCTAGTACGAGCATGTTTTGATTACAGTCACCCATCACTCAAACAGGAGATATGGGGTATTAATTTTCAAAACCCCGTTGGACTTGCTGCAGGATTTGATAAGGAGGGGCGAATATATCACATATTAGGCAGTCTTGGCTTTGGCTTTGCAGAAGTCGGTACGGTAACGTTTGGTGCATATTCAGGCAATCCAGCGCCTCGGCTTTATCGTCTACCTAATTCACAAGGGTTGGTGGTGAATTATGGGCTCAAAAATAGTGGAGTAAAAAGGATTTCAGCACATCTTGGAAGGCAAAACAAAAACATACCTCAGATTATTTCGATTGGTAAGACAAATTGCAGTGGAACGGCAGATGAAAAAAGCGGTATAGAAGATTATGGGAATTGTATGGACGTATTGAAAAATAGCGGGGTAGGTGACATGTACGAAATAAATATTTCCTGCCCTAATACTTTTGGTGGTGAGCCCTTTACAACAAGTGAAAAATTACACAAATTACTCGAAGCGCTATCGGTGCAACAAGTATTGAAACCTATTATTTTAAAAATGCCCATTAATCTTCCTTG
>DAORJA010000047.1:0-8232 GCA_035438805.1 Candidatus Magasanikiibacteriota bacterium | reverse complement strand
TATTCTCGTGTTGATCGCAATAATACACAATCGCGTCTCGCATGAATACCGCAAGACCTGGACGAAACTTGTCGTAATTCGCAGCGAATCGTGGATCATCCACATACATTTTCCCAAGATTTCGAAACATCTCGTAGCTGCATTCGTAAAAAAAGTTTACCCCTTCATGGCTTTGTTTAATAAGCTTCTGAACGTCAGGGTGTTCGATTCCTTTGTCCATCGCATCAGCAATTGCTTGTGTATGCTTTTTTCCATCTGCTTTTAACTTGTCCATTTCTTTCTTCGTCATCTTACCCACTTTCGCCATACTCTGACGATACGCATCACTATTCCCCCATCGACTCTTTACTTCATCCTGATACTGTTTCACATCATCGTCTTTAAACACATCATACAGTTCTTCCTCATTAATTTTATGATTATTATTCATAGTTTTAATTGCATTATCAATTGCATAAATTAATTTTTCCAATCTCGATTGTTTTAGCCGTATCAGTTTTTTCTGGTCTTTCAATGCTTCGACCACATTAAAACCAGGACGATTAAGCATATGTTTAATGTCTTCCAATGCGAATTCAAGTTCACGGAAAAAAAGTATCTGCTGCAGACGGATAAGTTCAGCTTCCTCGTAATAACGATACCCATTCTTTTTGATGACCGATGGTTTCAAAAGTCCAATCTGGTCATAATAATGAAGGGTGCGAACACTGATTCCTGCTAATTGTGCCAGGCTGTGTACGGTATATGACATAGTAAGGATCCTACAATATCCATACTAAACTATAACGTTACGTTAGGGTCAAGAAAACTTATCCACAGACAAACAAAAACAGCCTATATCTAAGCTGTTTTTGAGATAAGCGGTCGCCGAAACGACCGCTGCCAAGATTGGGTCCCATAGAGTTCACACCCCGTAAGTCTGCCACACGAAGTAGAGATGGACTCGATCGCCCCACTGCCGCATGTAGCGAAACAGGTCTTTCGACTCTTTAGTACCCTTGAGCACATCCTCATGCTCCTGCTCGAGAAGCGGAATGATGCTTCGGTGTCCGTTCTTCAAAAACTCACCGACAGTCAGGTAGTCACCTGTTTCCAGAGCTTCCTTGATTTCCAGTGGCTCGCCGTACTCATGTACGATCTGTGCAATGAACGCATCCGTAAACTTTACAGCCCTCATAGCTACTTTCCTCCACGGTAAAGTGATCTGGCATTAGTATATACTTGCTTATAAAACGCTTTTTGTCAATGCAAACAAAAAAACAGCCTAGAGCTGTATTGAATGTTTGGTCGAAGCGAGGCGTCTGCGTGATATCGCAGCCCGCCCCGCTCCAATTGTCCAGTTCCCGTCACCAGCTCTTGCCGCGAGGGATGGGACGCCACGCCGTCGCTGACCCGACATCAATCGGATCTTCATCGCCTCGAAAGGAGAGTAGATAGCCGAGTGTCGGATTCATGAAGAACATTCCCGCGCCCTCGAGGTTGCCGTCCCCAGGGCAGTTGATCCACTTACTATGGAGAGGATTCGCTGGATCGAGCGGAATCATTCGGCCTGGATGCACCGCGAGCATGCAGGCGACAGAGAACGTGTCCAGTCCGAACTCAGGATCCACGAATTTTCGCTGCACCTTCTGAACCGACCAACCAGAGTAGTGAATCCCCAGCTGTGCCGGAACAAGAAGGAGATCCGTCTGTTGAGCGTGGTAGATCTGGCCCATGATCCGCGCAGTACGCGGATGCTGGCATGCGTTCTTCAAGTCCACCCACTTGTAGTCGATCGTGTCCGGACGGTTGACTATGAGCCATTCGAAAGCTATCTCGACTGCCTTGCGGTAGGTCGGACCCACAGCTTGCCACCGAGGGATCACATACCACCCTTCTGCCTTGGATGGAAGCGCTGCTTGCACGTCAACAGCGCCGTAATTCAATTCAGCAGGAGCAGACAGAAGAGCATTGAACTTTCTCGCCTGTATCTCGATCGTGTGCAAACGATGCACGCCAGTGTCCATACACACCTCATAAAAAGAGCCACCAGGTCACGCCCCTGGCAAGCGACTGTATCGATATGAAACCAGTACCATATAGACTATGATAATCTCCATGCAACTGATTTAATGTATACAGCAAAAGACTATAGCATTTTTTATACAAAATGTCAATGTAGTCTCGGTAAAGAAAAAGTATCAAAAATATGCTATAATTTTCATACTATGCCTGTCTATCTCTCCATTATTATCTTGGTTATTTTATTTGTAGTGTTAGGATTTTCTGCAAATATTGTTGTAGGCAGTATCAAAAAAATTGCACACAAACTCAAAGTACCTATTTTTCTGTTAGGACTTATTTTAGGATTACTAACTTCCCTTCCAGAATTATCAATTGCAGTAAATGCAGCAATCAATGGAGTTGAAGATGTATCAGTTGGAAATTTGTTGGGTGGAATCGTCGTGCTACTCGGATTAATCCTCGGTCTCAATCTCATACTCAATCGAAAAGTCAAAACCGATGGTAAAATCACGACTCCTTTGCCTGGTTTTATATTACTCATGCTCCCTCTATTCATGGGACTTGATGGAAAACTTGGAATTATTGATGGGGTGTTCCTATGTATAGGTTACATTGCAGTCTTGGCACATTTGTACAGAAAAAATCGCTCAATCGTAGAAAAACCAGTGCTAGGTGTGATGCTGTACAATAAGAGACTAACTCGAGAGATTGTTCTTATTCTTGCCGGGACATTAGTTATAGTAGTGAGTTCAAATCTGATGATACATATAACCACCAATATCCTTGAACAATTTCATGTATCTGGTTTTCTCGTTGGACTCATAGTATTCTCACTCGGGACCAATCTGCCAGAGTTAACCGTGACACTAACCTCATGGCGTAAAAAAATAAAAGAAGTGGCATTTAGCCACCTACTTGGATCA
The DNA here is from genome assembly GCA_035438805.1 of Candidatus Magasanikiibacteriota bacterium. GTDB lineage: Bacteria > Patescibacteriota > Patescibacteriia > Magasanikbacterales > UBA922 > UBA922. The sequence continues at coordinate 5,305 of DAORJA010000047.1, read as the reverse complement.
GCAATCGCAAATCCGCTTATTCTCGGAACCATTGCACTACTCAGTCCAATTTCTATTACAGTCGACCGGTCGTTTATTTTGATTCTTTATTTCTTCCCAATTTTATTTGCAATGCTCTTGTATTTTTACCAATCCCACAAAACATTAAGCAGAGTTGAAGGTATTTTTCTACTGATCATGTTCATGACCTTTGGCTTTCTCCAGTTGGGTATTTTTTATTAGAACAATAATTCACACTATAAAAAATAAAAACCTGGCTCAGAAAATTCTTTGCCGGTATTTATTTGTATCGAATAAGGATCACAATCACAAGCATGTAACTGCGATACTAAACTGTACTAAGTCTACCATGCAGTAAATTGAACCGTCAAAATTGGCTAACTGCTTTATTTTTTTACCCATAAGTGATAACATATCCACAAGTTATTAAAAACTATGAAAGCAGTAATCGTTGACGGTAAACAACTATCAGAAAAAATCCTTGCCTCACTTAGGATCGAAGTAGTAAAACTCAAAAAACAAGGCGTCATCCCAAAGCTCGCTATTGTGCACGTGGGAGACCACCAGCCTTCAAAAACATACATCAAAAGAAAAGAAGAAGCTGCACGCTCAATTGGTGTAGATTTTGAATTGCATACCTACCCTGCAGCCACCTCAAAAGAAGATATTATTAGTTATATAAAAAAAATCCAGAAAGACAAAAAATTGTCAGGCCTGATAGTACAACTTCCACTTCCAGAGCCACTGTACACTGCCGAAGTATTAAATGCGATAAACCCTGAAGTCGATGTTGATTGTCTCACTGACGGACAGCTAGGAAAATTGGTAATGAAAACAAATGTAATCGCACCTCCAACACCAGGAGCAGTGTGTGAAATTCTTGAAATGCTCAATGTAAATGTACAAGGAAAACATGTCGTAATCGTAGGAGCTGGAGCCTTGGTCGGAAAACCACTCTCAATCATGCTTTTAAACAAACTCGCAACTGTGACAGTATGTAATTCTCATACCAAAAATTTGAAGTCAATCACCAAAAAAGCTGATATCATTATTTCTGCAGTAGGTAAAAAAGATCTGATCACCAAGTCTCATGTAAAAAAAGGATGCATCGTAATTGATACAGGAATCGTATTTGAAAATAAAAAAATGTATGGAGATGTCGATTTTGCTCGTGTGTCAAAAAGAGCATCATATATTACGCCTACACCTGGTGGCGTAGGACCCGTAACGGTAGCCCTGTTATTAAAAAACACAGTGACGCAAGCCAAGCGAAACAATAAATAAAAATACTCTAGAATATAGAGTATTTTTTTATCTTGCGATGAGTTCTCCGAGAATATGTTCTAGTTCTTCAATAGTCTCTACTTTCATTAATTTCATTCTCAATTCTTTCGCTCCTTCCATTCTCTCTCCGATTCGCTCATTTTTGAAATACCATGCGAGATGTTTACGGAACGTTGGCATTGACCTCTGCTGAATTTCTTCTGCACTAACACCTTCAGCTTTATTTTTCTTTCCCATCGCACGAATACGTGATTGATGCATCATGTGTAATCGTGCATGTTCTAGTACCACCTTCACTCGTTCTTCAAGCGATACAGAAAAATCAGGATTCAAATATTCTTTAAAAAACCATGGATTCCCAAGTGCTCCACGTGCAATGAGTACTCCATCAGCACCAGTTACTTCAAGTGCTTCCCCTACTTGCTTAGGCTTGTGAATATCTCCATTTGCAAGAAGAGGGACCGTTGCAATTTTCTTTGCTTCAGCAATAAGATTCCAATCTGATACTCCACTGTATCCCTGTTCCTTGGTTCTACCATGAACTGTAATCAATTGTGCGCCAGCTTCTTCGATTGCAGGAATGAAGTATTTGAAATCATCCCGATTCGTCCAACCCAATCGAATTTTTACAGAAAGTGGAGTGTCCCCAATCGCTCGCTTAATTTCTCGAATAATATTTTGTGCAAGCTTCGGATCTTTCATGAGAGCACAACCATTGAAATTGCTCGTAATTTTATATACCGGACAACCCATATTGATATCAATGCCTTCCGGACCTGCATGTTCCATGACTATTGACGCAGCCTTCGCCATGGTCAGTGGGTCTGAACCAAAAATCTGCTGGACAATAGGTCGTTCACCTTCTACAAAATCAGTCATGCCGAGCGTTTTTTCATTATCACGAATGAGAGCTTCAGCACTTACCATTTCACGAAAAACCACATCAGCTCCTCCAATACTTCTTACAATCTGACAAAAGGCCGAGTCTGTCATATCAGCCATTGGTGAAAGTGCGAGAATTTTTTTTGTTTTATCTAAAATATCTTTAATCCACATAGTATGAAATTTAGGGGGGGGGCAGCGGGTTCGGAAATTTTCCGACCCGCCGCTCGTCAGTGAAGCGTTGGGGACGACGGCTCATCCTCTTCGCTTTCCTCGACCACATCGCTCAAGGCAGCAGAGCAGAACGCGACGAAAACCATCGCAAGCATCACACTACCATGGTAAATGCGGTTTTTCACAGCTTTCTCCAGGCGTTTCATCTCCCTTCGGAAGGATGGATTGTTCTCCGCCCGAAGGATATCGGTCAGAACTCGGGACATACTCATCTCCTCCCTTTCAGATATGGACACCAGCCATGATGGGCTCCGGTGGATCACCATCGACGAACTCGCCGAAGAGGATCGTCTTCTCGAGTTCCTGAAGCTTATCTCGAGCAACGTTGACGACAACCATGATCGCATCACGGACAGCATCACCCGTCTCAGTGATAGTGCTTGCGATAAACGCGAACACATTGTTGAAGCGGCAGATCAACTCTTCGATAATCGCACCCACAGACACCTCCGCGACCAAGTCTATTTCTTGCTTGGCTCACATCTATTAAGAAAACTTCTTTGCAGATGTAAGACAAGTGAGTAGTATGACAGAACGCGACTTGAGGAACCCCCCCAAGTCGCGCCATGTGTGTGAAAAGAGCTTCTAGGTTGCAGCAGCGGCCGGCGCCTTCCAGTGGGTCGCGGCATACCCCTTGATCAACTCGAGCCCCCGGACGAGCGCACCCTTGTGCCGGAGCCACAGCTCAGCGACTACACTCGCACCAGTATAGCGTTGGACATGCACACAGTACCCAGAACCATTCGCGTCACCGATAGCCCTAGGGAAGAGGAGGATCTCGAGCTTCTCGCCATGACCATTCTCGAAGCGGTGAAGGGGTGAGGTCGAGTTCCACAGCTCATCCTGTGCGGACTTTTGCCCAAGAACTGCTTCGGCGTCTTCGACGAACTTCTTCGCCCTACTCTCATCTATAAATTCAATCTGATCAATAGACATGAGGATCTCCCTCCGAAGCCAAGACTTATTTCTTGCTTGGCTCACATCTATCAAGAAAACTTCTTTGCAGATGTAAACCAAATATACCTTGATTGCCCGAGGTGCGCCTATTACTAAGCGCATGCCCCGGACAATCCATCTCCTTTTCTCACCCGCACCCATCAGGCAAGAACCTTCTCCGCCGTCTTACGGGCAAATTTGCCCGGATCATACGCCTTCTGTTCGAGCTCGAGGTCGAGCTTCACTCGAGCGATCAGGATGTCAGCCTGACCGACCGTCTCCGCGATGATGGGATTCTCCCCCACCGGAGGATCCACCACGATCACGGTGTCGCCGAGCAAAGTCCTGAAGCTCACGATGTAGACCTGACCAGCAGGAGACCTGAACTCGTACGAAGTAGTGATCGGGTCCTGTGGACGCGGTCGCTGCGCATCCTTCGAGGGCTTGATGTACTCACCAGACGACTTGAACAGCTTCTTCAGCTGTTCACCATACGCAAGCGCTATCGCTGATTTCATGACACCTCTTCATTGTGGGTTTTGTCTTCAGACTAGATACCTCTCGACACCGAGACCAGAAGACATGCGATAGTATCGCATGTCCGCCCTTTTGTCAAGGCTACTGAAGTTATCCACAGGGTATCAAAAAAACAGCTTTTTAACAATAGTTAAGCCTGTTTGACAGCCGACCCATACCTGATACAATTGAGCTATCATTTACAATCAAAACCTATTCTACTGGAACCAGGGTGTAATTCCCTGACTGTGCCGCAACGGTAAAAGTCCGATCTTGTAGAATGTGCGTTATCCCGAGCAGGAACTAGTGCATAGGTATTTTTTGATACCGACATGTACAGGCACAGACATTCCTCAACTCAGGGGAATTTTTTTGTCTAAAATTACCTATGCGACAAAAGCTATTATTTTTTCTAATCACCATCTTCAGCATCGCAACACTTGTGAGCGGATACTGGTGGTCTATAGACGATCCACCAAAAATATCAAATACACAAATCGACACAGCTGAAAAAAATAATACAAAACAGCAAGAAACAAAAATTACTGAATCGAGTACTGTAAATAAACCTATTACTAATCACCAAGCAGAAGACAATAAAAAAATAAAAACTACTAATACTACTGCCGAGCCACCCGATACTCCGACTAGTACGGAGAAAAATACAGAAGAAATATTCGAAGCAAAAGTCACTCTGCAAATTAGCGACAAAAACTTCCCTATCCCCTACGAAGAGGATATGACAGCAGAAGATGTGATGAAAGAAGTACGTTCGAGATATCCTGAATCATTCTGGTACGAAAGTATCGATTACGGAGGAGACCTTGGCACATTTGTGAAATCAATCAATGGAATAGCGGAAAATTATAGAGAAAAAATGTACTGGATTCTCTATATCAATGGCAACAAATCAAACAAAGGAATATCAATACTCAAACTTAAACCAGACGACATAATCATGTGGAACTATGAAAAAGAAATACTATAATGTACTCGCGATCCTTGCCCTATCTTTCTCAATAACCGTATCAGTACACGCAGAAGACGCTGTTCCAGAGATTATACAACCAGAAGTAATTGATACCCCGACAAGTACACCTGAAGAAGTAATAGAAAATCCTGTACTAGTTCCCGAAGATATGGTAACAACTTCAACAGAAGATATTGTAGTAGAAACACCTCTCGACTTACCAACCACTACAGCAAAACTCTACGCAGTTGCAAATGGCACGACACTATTCCACGATATAGTAGAAGTCACTGCGTGCAAGCCATATGAAGCGTCAGTTGAATACACACTCAATGCAAAATGTCTCATTGATCAGGCCACTGGATTAACCTCAGCGTGGGATTACTATGGTACTGATGCATTCTTGAGCTCAGTTAATGGATATAATAATGACTTTGGTGCAAACCTGTTCTGGGGCTATTTTATTAATAATGAATATGGATC
>DAORJA010000046.1:0-8351 GCA_035438805.1 Candidatus Magasanikiibacteriota bacterium | reverse complement strand
TCCAATACTCTCTGAGTAAATCTGCTTTTCTTTGAGTTTTGCTTCTACACGTGCAGCAAGTCCAGCACTCCAAGTGCCATTTTGAATCTCAATTGCAGGTTCGATTGCTACAACTTCCGGTGCTGTTTGCTTGGGGGGATTTGTCGAATGAGGTGTGCTGGTTAAGGTAAAAATATTCTCAATTGCCAATGAAATATCATCAAAGGAGTTCTTTTTGGGACTGAGTATAAATGCTCCTCCGGGAGTTGACGCATTTACCAGGAATCCAGTAGGGCTATCATCGAGGACGAGTGTCTGCATCGTCGCAGTATCAAGTTCTCGCCCCATTCGTACGAGCTCTACAATTTCATCAAATTGCATGTTCGTGGTCATGTTTTTTTCAAGTGCGTCCATGATTTTTTTGATTCGAAGCGGATTCGCTAGTGTTGCAAACGAGAGCACTTTTTCTTTGAGTGCGAGTAATATTTGTTGTTGTCGTCTGGCACGCGCAAAGTCTGAGCCTTCTCCATTATTACCATGTCGTGAACGTGCATATTTGAGTGCAGTTTCTCCATCCATAGTCTGGGGACCAGCTTTGAAACTTACCGTCTGGTAACTTTCATTAGGACCAGGATATTGGTAATCCGTAAATGTTTTTGCAACTTCGATTCGCACTCCTCCAACCTCATCAATGATTTCTTTAAATGCAGTAAAATCAAGTCGGATATAATAGGGAATATCTACTCCAAAAGTTTCTGAGATTACTTCAGTAGCATACGCACCACCCCAGCCAGGTTTATCAGCCTCACCATACGCGTTTGCACTGTTGATCCGATATACTCCACGTTCTTTGATTTGCACACCCAAATCACGAGGGATAGAGATAAGGGCTACTTGATTCGTTGATGGCTGGATACTCGCTATAATAATGGTGTCAGTTAAGTAAGGCCCATCATGTCCAGGACCTCCCATTCCAAGAAGTAGAATATTGATGCGGTCCATCTTTTCTCCCTCAAGATTGATGTTTTTTTTGAATACTAAATAGCTGAGTTTTTTGAAAAACCCTTCAGGTGATTTTGGTTCAAGTGTGTTTGGATCATATTCAACGCTGTTGCCGGTGCGGCTGAGAATGGCGAGTGCGCTGCATCCTCCTAAAAGTAGGACAATAACTGCGATCAACAAAAAAAGCCACCTCGATTTTTTTCGAGGGCCGGGTTGTTCAAAATCAGCTTGTGTGTCAAGCAGGTTGATGTGTTGTTCTTCCATCATAGATAAAAGAAAGTATAGAATAATTTTTCATTTTTTGCAATTTATGGGAGCTCTAGCAGCTGAGGTTTAATTTGTGCTATACTTACCCACAGTAATTTTAGAGTTATATGCCAAAAGTAGTCGATGAATCAACAATCGTAGGGAATACACTTCTTGAATGGAGTGTTGCTGAGTATGAGCAGCATGTACGTCCAATAGCATGGTATGTAATTATGACGATTATTGGATGTGTACTCGTAGGATATGCAATATTCAGCGACAATTTTATGTTCGCGATTATTGTTGTCTTGTTTGGAATTATCCTATTTTTGCAATCACATCAGAAGCCTATTGTAGTCCCTTTTAGGATTACTGAACTCGGTATTATTATCAACAATCGTCTGTACGTCTATTCAGAGCTCAAAGATTTTTTCATTATCTACAAACCACCAGAAATCAAGATGCTTTTTATTGAAACTAATAGCACGATTCGTCCTAGGCTTCGAGTCCCTCTAATGGACGTAAATCCGAATGAAGTGCGCGAGCTATTGCTTGAATTTTTGGAGGAAAATTTACAAAAAGAAGAAGAGCCGTTTAGTGATATGGTTGCTCGACAATGGAGGATACATTGATTATGCTCTATTGAGCACCTTGACTTTTAAGTGTTTCTCGAGGTATACTTCGCCTCGTTGTTTTTATATTTACGCACTCGTCGTTTAATGGATAGGACACTAGCTTGCGGAGCTGGTAATCGTGGTTCGATTCCACGCGAGTGCACAAGAAAAAAGAGCCTTACGGGCTCTTTTTTGTAATTGTATAGAATATTATTTTGTGGTATTACTTATGACACACGTAGATTCCCTACTAATTAAAGAGGGAGGTGGTATGGAATCAGGAATACGGATACCTAAGTGGGCGCAAAGGTTTGTGCTCAAAAAAGGAGGTATAGGGAGTGTAGAATATCGAAATAAAAAATACACGTACGTGGTATTGAAAAGGGCGCTTATTCCAGGCCTTCCGAATTTCGTCGGGTTTGTAGAAGATCTTGATTTTCTCTACATATCCGAGGATGTACCATTCAGATATCGGAAGTATGTGCTCCGGCACGAACTTCGCGAATCTCTCGGGTATAGTCTTAAGGATAATGATAAATGCCGAAAATCGCTTGAAGCAGAGCTGAAAGAGGTTTCTGCGGAATTGCGAAAAAGGTATGTTCCGTGGCGTCTGGGATCATTCAATGCGCTCTTCTGGTACCATAGTAAAGGCGCAGGAAGTGCGGCATACAACGAGAAATATCTGTACGAAATTCTCGGGAGCGTACTGTATCTCGAACGTGTTCACAAGGGTGAGTAAGGCGCGTGTGGTCTGGGAGAACCATGCGCGCTTCGTCTGTGTATGGTAGTATGTGCTGACTATGTCCCTGTAGGCTAATGGATATACCGCTGGCCTCCGAAGCCGGAAATTCAGGTTCGACTCCTGACAGGGGCACTAATTGACCAAGAGAATTGGGTGAGCTATGATTGATATAGTATGGAATATAAAAAAATTCTTAAATTTTTTGTACAAGGATTGTCTCTGGTTATTGTTATTTGTCTTGCATTTTATTTTGCTGATCTAGCGCGTGGAAACGAAAATATACAAAAAATCATTGCAGGATATGGGTATATTGGAATTTTTATCATATCTCTCATCAGTGGGTTTAATTTTGTAGTACCAATCCCGGCTATTTCTTTTTTACCCTTATTCCTCGAATCAGGACTTAACTTTTGTATCACTATTGCAATTATTAGTCTCGGAATGACTATTGCGGATAGCATTGCATACATGCTTGGTAGCTGGGGGAAGAAAATGGTATCCAGTTCATTTGCTGAAAAAATAGAACGTAAAATAAAAATTATTCATGAGAGGTATAACTGGGCACCATTAATAATTTTGTTTATCTTTGCAGCAGTAGCTCCACTTCCAAATGAATTATTGCTAGTGCCGTTTGCTTTCCTCAATTACCGTTTTATCCATATTTTACCTATTCTATTTGCTGGAAATGTAGTCTTTAACCTACTGTATTCAAAAGGAATATTAAATATCTTTGGTTTATTTTAGTCTGGAAGCTTCTGTCTCAAGTACGCCCATTCTGAAGATGCATGTTTTTTCTTTTGAACCCATAAGTATTACATGCTACTATACTGTGTACTATGATACAGTGGTTTCTCATAATAGCTTTTCTGTTTCTCATGGCACTGTTATTCACCTATGCATATGGGGGACTTAAGGCTGCTCCCTGGGTACCTATGAGAAATCGAGACTTAGAAAGACTAGATCGGTTAATTCCAATTAAATCGACAGATAGAGTGTACGATCTTGGTTGTGGTGATGCGCGCACGCTAGCACATGCACTTGAAAAAGGCGCTCATTCTGCAGTGGGGTATGAAGTTTCACTGATTCCATATATCCTGGGCCACAAGTATAAGAGGATATATGGTAAAAAATTAAAAATACTATTTCGTGATTTTTGGAAAAATGACTTGTCAGAAGCGACAGTGGTTTTTATATTTCTAAGTTACAAAGCTCATGCGCGATTGGGGAAAAAATTTATGAATGAATTAAAGCCTGGTACACGTGTTGCCGCATATGTCTGGCCGATTGAGGGCTGGACTCCCGTAGTAGTAGACAAACCAAAAGACGACTTATCGATCTATATTTATCAAGTATAGATTGTATGAGTACACTCCGCCTTACAACACCAGTAGCTGAACTCCATCGTGTAGGAAAAAGTCTTCAAACCAAATTGGCAATTTTGGGGATTAAAAAAGTGCAGGATATATTGTTTCATTTTCCGTTTCGATACGAAGATTATCGTTCAGTCGTACCTATCGCCAATGTCATGCCAGGAGTGGATCTGACGATCAAAGGAACAATTGAGCTGATCGCAAACAAACGAAGTCCTCGCAAGCGCACGATGATTACTGAGGCAGTGGTACGGGATGAAACTGATGCTATTCGGGTGATTTGGTTTGGACAGCCTTTTATTGGAAAAATACTGAAAGTTGGTGATGAGGTTTTTTTATCTGGCACGATAAAAGAAGATGTGTTTGGTGTGCATATGACAGGTCCGGCGTATGAGCGCGTGCGAGAAGATAAACAGGCAACGCACACGGCTCGTATTGTGCCCATGTATCCTTTGACTTCAGGAGTTACACAAAAACAAATGAGGTTTCTAGTGGAGCAGGTGCTCCCGCTGGCGAGTGAAATTAAAGAGTGGATTCCTGAGAGTATTCTTAAGGGTAATAAACTGGTTTCACTATCTCACGCAATACAAAAGATTCATTTTCCAGAAAATCATGACGAGCGAACTCTAGCTGAACAAAGACTGAAATTTGGAGAATTGTTTGTATTGCAGCTTCGGGCAGAGTTGATCCGCCAGGCAAACGCCAGGCAAATTGCCCCACATATTGCATTCAAGGAAAAAGAAATCCGCGAGTTTGTACAATCACTTCCATTTGAATTAACCGTAGATCAGAAGAAATCAGCATGGGAAATTTTCCAGGATATTGACCGGGGTACACCCATGAATCGTCTTCTTCAAGGAGATGTAGGTTCGGGAAAAACAATTGTTGCTGGATTGTCTGCGTATTTGAGTTTTCTCAATGGGTACCAAACAGTCATTATGGCACCAACGGAAATTTTGGCGACACAACATTATGAGACCCTTACAAATTTGTTTGGGAGTAAAATAAGTGTTGGGTTGTTGACAGGTTCTCAAATCCAAAGTTCAAAATCCAAAGTTCAAAATGATTCTAAGAAAGTAGCGAAAGAAGAAATAAAAAAACAGATTGTTGAGGGTTCAGTGAGTGTGGTTATTGGAACTCATGCATTATTAACCGAAGATACGCAATTTCAAAAATTAGGATTAGTCGTGATCGATGAGCAGCACAGATTTGGTGTAGAACAACGGAAGACTATTCGTGATAAATCGGGAATGGAAGGAATGTATCCTCATTTTCTCTCTATGACCGCGACTCCAATTCCACGCTCCTATGCGCTCACACTATACGGAGATCTTGATGTGTCGTATATTAAAACAAAACCAGCTGGAAGAAAAGATATTATTACGAGACTCGTTGAACCGAATAAGAGAGAAAAGGCCTATGGATTTATTAGAGAGCAGGTAGAAAAAGGACGACAAGTATTTGTCGTGTGTCCTTTGATAGAACAGAAAACAAAAGAAGGTGAAAATGTAAGTCTGGTATCAGAAAAAAAGACGGTGTTGTCTGAATATGAAAAATTATCAACAAAAATTTTTCCAGATCTTCGGGTAGGATACCTGCATGGAAAAATGAAATCAAAAGAAAAAGAGGGGATAATGAAAAAATTTGCAGCAGGGGAGACTGATATACTTGTTTCCACTTCTGTTATTGAAGTCGGAGTAAATATTCCGAATGCGTCGATTATGATGATCGAAGGGGCTGAGAGATTTGGATTAGCTCAGCTACACCAATTTCGTGGAAGAGTAGGACGTGCCGAACATCAATCATATTGTATTTTGTTTACCGAGGTGGATAGCGTGACATCGCGGGAGAGATTGGAATATTTTGCGCGTACACTTGATGGGTTTGCGCTTGCTGAATATGACCTGGAAACTCGGGGTCCTGGTGAAGTATATGGGACTGCACAGAGTGGAATGGAAGAGCTTCGTCTTGCGTCTATGCGTGACCAAGGAATTATTAAAGCTGCGAGAGAATCAGCTCGGGGTATGGATTTTGACAAATTTCCAAAGCTGAAAGAGCGGGTACAAGAATGGGAAGCACGAGTACACATGGAATAGGTGCTTAATTGAGACTGCAGAGTAAAAAATCGTCCCCAGTTTGTATTGACAAATGGGGTTTTTTTGTATATACTCGCACCTATGTCTACCTTTTTCGTACTTTTGGGGTAGGCACGGCCGTCACAGCCGTCACACAAGAGTACAACATCAAGAGGCGCTATAATGAAGTCAGTGAATCGAACGTGCGCGATCACGGGAGTCTTCCTCGGGACCCATGGACCGGCGGTCCATCTCGTCGGAGATTCAAAAAAACCGGATCAGCACCTCTCGCCGGAGGTGTGCAACAGCCTGATCAACGTCATCGGTCGAACGATGATCGTGGAGAACGGGCTGTACAACCAGTCCAGAGGGACTCTCGATATCGAGGGCATCAAGGACGGAAGTCTCGGCAATGTGGACGAGATCTCTCGTGCCATCTACCGGGGCTTCCGCACGCACCAGAGGGTCATGAGGTTCCTCATGGAGAACTTCAAGGTGCCGGTCGAGACGTTCAGCCTCTGGCAGCAGGAGCTGGCGGAAGAGAGCAAGACCACTGTCGCCAAGACGAAGTCTGGTGGCCGTCGCGCGATGCACTTCCACTGAGATGAAGAGAAGCAGGCGGTCGCCCATGGCGACTGTCCTGCGTCTCGAATACAAAATCCACACTCGAATCACGCAATGAATCTCATATACATGGGAACTATCGCGGGAGGACGAGTGTGGATTTTTGTTTTTCACCTTCGAAGGAGTATTTGTATCGTTCCTCTCCTCTTAGGAGAGGTTAGGTGAGGTTGATGTACGAAGAAAAGAATTTCGTTTGGCGCAAAGTGTTCGTAGATCCTGTAACATAGCCTCTCTTTCAAACAAAACCTGATCATTCCTATAGCGTACGACTAACAAGCCAATCTTTTCTAATTTTACAGTTCTAAATAAGTCATATTCTTTTTGTTCAGCATGAATTGGTCCGTCGAGTTCAACAACTAATCTAAGTTCATGACAATAAAAATCTACGATAAATTTTTGTATTTGAAACTGCCTTCTAAATACAAATCCTAATTTTTTATTTCTCAATTCCTGCCATAACACTTCTTCTGCTTTGGTCTGATCCACGCGAAGCCTTCTACGTCTTCCAATATAATCTGAAGTATTCGAATGCAGAGATGCATACGTCATATCTTTTTCCCTCCTTTCTTTTTAAATTAATTCGTGACACTAAGATGGAACCTCACCTGTCCTCCCCTAAAAGGGGAGGGACACTCCGTATCACGTCTTCTTAATCAACTCTTCGATATTTTTTACTTTAATCATGTTCACTCCGGTTTGTTCGGTAATTTTTTTACCTGTAGGAACAATAATACGTTTCATACCAAGATCAACTGATTCTTTGATTCTCTTTTCATTGTGCCGTACTGATCGTACTTCTCCACCGAGTCCTACTTCACCAAATACAACCGTATCTCGACCAAGAGATTTATCTTTGTACGAACTCGCAATGGCCAAGCAAACTGCAAGATCAGCTGCTGGCTCCTGAATTTTTATTCCACCGACAATATTGAGGTGAATATCGTATTGCGCAAGGGTAAGTCCTGCGCGTTTTTCAAGTACGGCAGTAAGTAAATGTAAACGGTTGAGATCAAATCCACTTGCTTTACGCACGGGATAACCAAAAGTCGTTTTATGAACTAGCGCCTGCACTTCAACAAGTAACGGGCGAGTCCCTTCCATCACACAGGTCACTACGTTTCCCGGCATATCTTCTCCACGTTCACGAAGCAGAGACGCTGAAGGATTGAGTACTGAAATGAGCCCTATTCCTTCCATTTCAAAAATTCCCACTTCGTCAGTTGCACCAAATCTATTTTTTACTGCACGTAAAATTCGATACGTATGATATTGGTCTCCCTCAAGATAGAGTACAGTATCGACGAGATGTTCAAGCGTCTTTGGTCCTGCGACACTACCTTCTTTGGTTACATGGCCAATAATCACAATTGGAATGCCTGATTGTTTTGCTACGTCAAGTAGGAGTGTTGCGCACGCGCGTACCTGAGATACTGATCCTGCTTCGCCCTGCACCTGTTCGCTTGAAATAGTCTGGATAGAATCAATAATCGCAAGCTTGGGTTTGTGCGTAGAAATAGTTGCAATAATAACTTCAACTGAAGTTTCATTTACGAGTGATAGAGTGGGGGAAGTAATATTCAATCGATCTGCACGCATTTTCACCTGACTTACCGATTCTTCTGCTGAGATATAGAGAGAAGAGGGAATCGCAGCTGCAAGCTGGAGCGCCAGTGTGGATTTGCCAATACCAGGTTCTCCA
>DAORJA010000045.1:0-8640 GCA_035438805.1 Candidatus Magasanikiibacteriota bacterium | reverse complement strand
GTCTCTTCAATAGTAAAACCAAGCTGGGACGCAAATCGTGCAGCACGAAGCATACGAAGTGGATCTTCTGAAAATGTAGTATCAGGATCAAGCGGTGTTTTCAATATTTTCTTTTCAATATCAATCGCTCCGTCAAATGGATCGATCACGGTATTTGCAAGACCATCAATCGTAATCGGAATCGCAATAGCATTTACTGTAAAATCACGACGCTTCAAGTCTTCCTCAAGAGTGGTAGAAACTACTTTTGGTTTTCGTGATTCCTCATCATATGCTTCACTCCGTGCACCTGCAAATTCAAGTTCAAATACTTTTTCAGTTTTTCCATCTTCAGTTTCACTGGTGTACACGTAGCGTGCTGTATCAAAATCAGCAAATTCAACCAGACTCCCCTCTTCCCCTACCATTTCATCAAATGCTCTGGCGAATTCAATACCACTTCCCTCAACAACCACATCAAGATCTTTTACTGATTCTCGATGCATGAGCATGTCACGAACAAATCCGCCCACAGCATATGCTTGAACTTTTCTACTATCAGCGACTTTCCCAATAGTCGTGTAAATTTTTGCAAGATCAATCATAACAGCTCAAATAAAACACGAAGCAACATGAATTTTATTTCTCAATTTCTGTATTTCGTATTTCTCTCATATTCGTAAATTCGTACTATTCGTAATTCGCATGTAAATTACTCCGCTTTCTCTCGAATTACAATTTCTTGTCCTGCTTCAAGTCCAGAAACAATTTCAATCAATCCATCATCCCCTCGAAGGCCCGTCTCGACTTCCACTTCTCTCACTTGGCCATTTTCAAGAACACGAACCAATTTCTTACTATCTTCAGAACGTATTGCACGTTGTGGGATAAAGAGAACATTATCTTTATTTTCAGTAAAGAATACCACATCAGCAGTCATGCCATTTAATATTTGGTATTCAGGTTTTTCTTCAAGCACTACGGTAACTTTATAGTACACCACATCCTGAATAACCGTTTCTCCACTTTCAATTTCAGTTACTACCCCAGTGAATTTCACGTCTGTTCCATACGCATCAAGTGTCACTGTTGTTGAAACTCCTGTTGCAATTTTCACGATATCAGTTTCAGGGATGTCTACTTTAACCTCAAATCGAGGACTCACAAGCTTGATAACCACATCTTGTGAGGTCACAAATTCTCCTGATTTAAATGCAACCTTAGCAACTTTACCTGCAATAGGAGCAATAATACGAGATTTATTTCGAGTCGCTACAGCTGCTCCGACTGAAGCCTGTGATTGTCTAATTGATGCTTCGTATGCGACCACATCTGCAGCTGCTTTGTTCTTTGCATTGATCAAATTCTGTTTTGCCTGCTCATACGCCAAGTTGTTTGTAGTATAGCTATTTTTCGCACTCTGAATTTCTTGTCCTTGTGAAATTAAAGTAGTAAGTTTTGCAGTAATTGATGCGCGCTCAGACGAAATCGAGGATTTAAAGCCATCAAGAAGGGTCTGGGTCAAACGTCCTACGGTAGGTGATGCATTAAGCACTTCAGAAACTTGGTACAGGAGATCTTTGGTAGAAATGAGTGCTTTATTAGCAACAATAATACTTGCATCAATATCAGCCTGAGATGAACCAAGAGAAAGAGTATTTGCTTTTAAATCAAGCGCATCTTGATCAGCTGTTGCACGTATATACTGATTGCGTGCGTCAACCAAGGCACTCAATTTTTCAGCAGCAAGTTGGGGTTCATATGCATCATTTGCAAATTCATTATCAATACCCAAAATATTATCAGCTGCAGTAATTGCCTGTGATACTGAAGCTTGGATCTGCACAATAAGAGCAAAAGCATCGTTATACGCATCACGCACAATCTGACTATCAGCTCCACCTTCCGATAATTTCAAATTAATCAAAGCTTTTTCAACTGCCGCTTCAGCATTTGTAATAGCATCTTGTGCAGCAGCTTTGATCTGTGACAGGTTTGCCTGCGCTTGTCCGACTCCCGCACTCGCCTCTCCAATTCGAGCATTTACTTCACTCAAATTGAGGTCCGCGAGAAGGGTTCCTGCGCGGACTTCTTTATTAATTTCTGTGTACACTTTTGCAATTCGTCCGCTTGATTCAAAGCGGAGATCAAGTTCATCTGCAGATTCTACATTTCCAGAAGCATCAACGGTCTGGGTCAGTGAACCTTTTTCAACAACGACAGTTTCATAGAGTGGCACTTGTTTTTGTTTTAGAGAGTTAGCAAAAACACCGCCCCCAATAAGAAGTGCGATAATTCCAACGATATAAACTGATTTCTTTTTGTACCAACGTTTGGTTCCAGGCATTTGTACAGGTGTACTCATACTATTATATATTATTTATTCTAAATGCGTTTGTTTTAATTCTTCAGTAAGATTAGATAAATTAGAGATCATTGATTCAACGACACTGGTTGGTGCCAATATAATAACACCATCTTTTTCAATAACCAAAAAATTATCGCCTTTCTTAAGTGAAAGTTTAGACCTCACCTTCTTCGGGACAACAACCTGTCCTCGTTCACCAAGAGAAGTGGTGCCATGACATGTTCCGTAGATATTTGTATTTTTTGTAGCAGGCATAAAAAGTATGAAAAATCATACTTATCATACTACAAACAGGGTCCGCACGTCAAGTATCAGATGAACAGGATCAAAATGATCACCCCGATCATAATTCGATAGATAACGAATGGAATAAAGCTCACTTTTCGTATAACAGTAAGTGTGAGCCAAATAGAAACCAATCCACTAATGACAGCTGCGATAAAGCCAGCAATAAGACTAGGCACGCTATGTGAAATTCCACCCACACCAATAATATCTTTAAGAGCAGACATCCCAGCCAAAACAATAATGGGAATACTCATTAAAAACGAAAATTCTGCAGCAGCAGTCTTTGAAAAATTTTGAAATAACGCTGCAGAAATAGTGACTCCTGATCTGCTCATACCGGGCACAAAGGCAAGTACTTGTGCGCATCCAACGACTATTGCATTCCGAAAACTAACTTTAGAAATAGGATGAGTTTCATGGCGACGATGGATATATCGATCTGCTACAAATAATATGCAGGCACCAATAATCAAACTAATTGCAACGGATTGAGGAGAACGAAACATTGATTCAATCTTGTCTCCAAATAACAATCCTACAAGTGCTGCAGGGATAGTCGCAATAATGACTGCGAGACCGATAGTGCGATCAATGGTAGGATTTCTAAAATCAATCAATGCACGGCCTATACGAACCACTCTTGCACGGAAAAAGAAAAGTACTGCAACAAGTGTTGCAACATGCAAGACAATATCAAATGATTGCGCCTGCACATCCCAACCAAAAACTACAGGAACCAGAATGAGGTGCCCAGATGATGAAATAGGCAAAAATTCAGATAAACCTTGCACAATACCGAGAACAATTGCCTGAATAACGGTCATACCGTATGTTTAAAGTTAAAAAAGTTTGCTCACACTATACACCGCGCCAATAGCAAGAGCAAGGAGTACAGGAATGATCAATAAGCCCAATTGATGGAATGAGAAGGTACGCTTTTCAATAAACTCTCCCCTACGATGTGCGTTCCAATACATAAGGATAATTAAAAAAAGTTCAAAACTTACCAGGACTCCTCCGACAATATCAATAACCGCCACAAAGCTTCGCACTCCACAATAAAAAAGCAAAAATGGAATAAGACACACTATAATTGTTGCTTTCCATTCACGAATACCATGATCCCATACCAATGAATCACGGAAAGACAGAGAGCTGATCAGAAAACTCATACCCATTGCAAGGATCGCAAACACATTACCAAATACAAAAGCTTTATGACCCACGAAGTGATCCAAACCTGTGGTTGCAATCTCCGGAGTTGATGGTCCCATAACGCCAATTGAAAGTAGCGCAAATGCGGCATACACCAAAATCGCAATAATCCCAGCGTAAATAATTGAAAGCTTATACGTTCCATTTTTATGTTTGAGAATAGAGTACGCTTCAGGCATGGACATGGTGCTGTGAAATGCAAAAAGCACTACACCATACGGAAACAATAATTCTGAAAAATTATATGAAATTAAGTTAGTTGTCTGTACATGGGGAAAGCTCACAAGAATAATCATGAATACCACTGCCAAGACTCCAACTACTAATACTGATTCAACCCGCTTCACCATCCGCATCCCGCTTGATATAAGTACAACTCCAAGCAAGAAAAAACCCATAGTCCAATACACGCTTTCACCTCCAAAAAGAGCAGCAAGAGTCTCGCCTTCACCAATGAGATAGACCAGCAATACACCAGAAAGCATGGTATAGAGAATAGTAGTCATCATGTATCCTCCCCATTTGCCTAAATATTTTCGTGCAAGACCGCTCAATTGCAATGGTTTTGGCTGGACTGAAACCAATTGCCCAAGCATCAGATTCAATACCATCATAACAAGTCCCAAAAATACAATATACAAAAATCCAATGATGGCTCCTGCGCGAGAAATCGCATATGGAAGCCCCAATACTCCAGCACCAATAGTTCCACTTACAATTAAGGCCACTCCCTGCCACAAACCAATGCGTCGTTGGAATAAGCCTCGGAAATGTACTAATTCATCTGAAATGGTATTTCTCAAACTCATACTTATTTCGCTTTTGATATATACTCACGAGCTAAATCTATAAATCTCGAATCATTATGTGTGTACTTAATCCAATACCACCATTCCACTCCCCACAAATATGCACGTGATGCACCCGTATGCCGAGCAAATTCCAAGTTCTTCTTCATCTGAACAGTACTCATAGTTTCGAATTGAGTTTCGATTGGAGTGGATGATACGTCTCCCGTATGAAGCCAGGGCTCTGCCTGAAGTTCTGAGATAAAAAAGGTGCTAGATGACAATCCATACACTTGTGCTCGAGCTTTGAACCACCCTGCAGGCATCCAGTCATACGTAAATACATTACCTTTAGGGGTCGTAACAATTCGATACATCGTACTTCCAAAAATATCTCCCTTTTTTGCAGCAGGATACCATACCGACAATTCACCACTATCAGTCACGACAATATTATGCATATCATCTTTTGATCTGACAATAGAAATTTCTTGATCAATAGCATCAATAATAAACCGTTCACAACTACCAAAATCAAACTTGATGTAAGGCTCATTTTCTACTTGCCAATATTCAAGTGCCTTATGATCTTTATACCGACTAACGGTAGTTGATACATATGCATATAACTTGTCCAAATATTCATCTCGAGTTTTTTCCTCGATCCATGAAGGTAAGTGGCATTCAGGCCAGCGCGGTGTCTTTTGTCCAAAAGCCAGAAGTACGCGCACATTCTGTTTTCCTGCCTCATTCATCATGAAATCTATATCAGAAAAATCATAGGTTCCCTCTTTTTTTTCTACTTGATCCCAATCCACCGAAAGTCGGATGAACGGTGGTTTCAAATCGCTGAGCATCTCCTGATACACTTGTTTCCAGTCAGATAGAAGCCATGCCGCATGCTGCGAACTAAAGCTAATCCCATATTGTATAGGATGTGTAGATTTGCCATACCACCACAATCCACCATATATAAGAGCCAAAAGCCCAATGAGAATACCGAAGGCTGACATGCGCATAAAATTACAAAATAAATAATGCTCCACCAATAATAACTAATATAATACCCGAGCTCTGCACCAGAAGCTCACGTGGAGAAAAATATTCTTTAAATGTTTTTGGTGACCATTTGCTGAAGCAGAAAATCAACGCGAACATCAATGCATACTGGAGTCCGCTCAATGCGTGGACAACTGATACAGATCCTTTGGCTCCTGCATATTGAATAAGCACAACTGCTGCAATTCCCACAATTTTTGCAATCCACACAATCGCGAGTGAGGTGGGTTGTATTTTTTTCTTTGATTTTTTACGATGAGAAAGACGATAAGAGAGCTCTTTCCAGACATGAGGATGTAGGAGTAATAATACTCCCACTACTCCAGCTCCAGCCCTAGTCCAGGCAAATGCAGGAATGAAATCATGGTTCATGTATAAAAATTTAGCACTCACATGAGATACTGCAAAACATATTCCTGAGAGTATTGCCCAGACATAACTAAACGAAAAACCTTTTTTCATTTTAGTTTCCTGATACGAAAGCACTACCGAAGCAAAGACCAGACACACCATCCCCAAAAGCTGCCCGCGCGTGAGTGTTTCAGACAAAAAATAATGGGATAATATATACGTAGTGACCGCAACAATTGCCCCGCTAAATGGATTTACATGAGATGCTTCCCCGCCTTTGACTGCAATGTAGAGAGTAAGGAGGCCAAAACCAAATCCAACACCAGAACCAAGTCCAATCAGAATATCTGAATACCCAAACGTTTCTTTTGAAAAAAATAATAGCACTAATGCTGCCCACATGATAATTGTGGAATAAAATGCATACACACTTGGACGCTCAATCGTCGTTGACGATAATATATACTTATCTAAAATAAAGGTCAGTGCAAGCAATCCATATCCAATGAGCGCAATAAGAATCCAATTCATACAAATTACAAAAGATGAACATCTTCG
Source organism: Candidatus Magasanikiibacteriota bacterium (assembly GCA_035438805.1). Classification (GTDB taxonomy): domain Bacteria; phylum Patescibacteriota; class Patescibacteriia; order Magasanikbacterales; family UBA922; genus UBA922. Next base: position 2,034 of record DAORJA010000045.1, on the reverse strand, counting down.
ATTTCACTTCGTTTCCCTTTTAGCACCACCTCTTCAATATGATAGGTGCCATTTTTTGGAGCATGTAAAAAGCCACTGACTGCAGCCTCAGCGAGCCAACCCGACTCAAGCCAGTCAAAAAGCCATTGGTGAGTATATCGCGGATCCTCTTGTTCAAATCCAGCACCAATCGAGTGCAGCCACGCTCGGTTATAGTCTTCTTGAGAACCGATTGAAGGTGCAATGATGATAGGAAGTCCAAGAGCTGCATAAAAAGATAGCTCACTTGGTTTGGTCCAAAGAATATCCGTTGTCAGGAGCGCTTGATTGAATTTCTCAAAATATTCCATTTTTTGTGCATCATAAATAATATTGATCATTCCCGGATGATTCTCATTAAGATGCAACTCCTTCACTTTGCTTTCATAATACACATACACATCATTACGTGATCCAGCGACCAAATTCAATTTTATCTTACCCGCATCAATATGTTCATGCAGACTTTCAAGTATCGTAATACCAATATCCCGTTGGGCCCCTGCTCCACCTACAGCAAACGTAATAGTCAATGGATGTTCATGATCGATACTGCAGTAGCGAGCACCTAAATATGACTCAATGGTCGGTTCATACTTTCGTTGATAACGTAAATTTGGATCCAAATTAGTAATTCTGCATCCAAGTGACTGCTTGAGAGTCCCTAAGCTTTTAGTTCCAGTGTTTTCTTTTGGCAATGGAAATCCTGTTACAAAAATATGTTCAGACGGAACTCCATAATGTTCAAGTCGTTGTTTTACACGCTTATTGGGGGCACAATATTTGATTCTACTGTTCTTCGGATCAAGTGGAGCCCATGCACGGCTAATATCAGTATCTGTACAGAGACAATAAATTTCACCCTGATATCCATGTTCTTCAGCAAAAAAAGCAACAGCAAAAAAAGAAGTAAGTAGGGGTAAGGGTTTCTGATTAAGAGTTTCGATGAGATGTCTCCCCCACCCTTCACCAATCATCCGATACATTTCTTTTACTTGAAGTGTTGGCTGTGACAAGTCACGCTTAGGATAAAATGGATCAATACGCTGGATATAATCCATGATAGAGAAGGATAATGGTCCAATGACCGGCACTTTCTTCAGACGCGATATCCATTCGTAAATTTTACGGCTGCTTTCCCATTTAAGACTGTCACTCTTTGGAATTCCACCATAATTATTTGCAGTAATAATCGTCGCATCTTGCCATCCAACTGGACATGCGGCGATATCTCGCAATGGATGCACCGCGCGCTGATGGCCATATCCCATATCGACCGTGACGATATAAGCTTCTTCAAATGTTTTTTGTTTTATTTTCATAGAGATAGTTACTATAGTATAGCACATTCAGTCTCTAGTGATAAAACAAAAACCCTACATCAGTCATGATGCAGGGTGGGAGGTAATACCATTTAGTTGGCAGGTCTTCGGAATGTGCGGTGAAACGAACGTTGCTGAGAACCATTCGCATTCCCTTGTCCTTCTGTTCGAGGACCTCGATTATGCGATGAATTCTCCCCTGAACTACGTTCACCCTCAGGACGTGGGCGATTATTGCCATAACGGTGTGTCCGATTTCGTCTTTGTCCATTTCCTCCAAAATTTCTATCTTCTCGAGCTTGTCCGCCGCGGAATGGGCGTCCATATCCCCTTTCAGGTCTATTCTCTTCACGAGGAATTTCAACATGCGGAGGAAGGGTGGGGAGTCCAATAATCGGAAGTGACTTCTTAATCAATCGTTCAATCTGTCTGATCTGTGATCGTTCTTGATGAGTAACAAAAGAAACCGCTTTACCACTCATACCCGCTCGTCCGGTTCTACCAATACGATGCACGTAATCTTCAGAATTATCCGGCAAATCGTAGTTGATAACCAATGAAATTCCTGTCACGTCAATTCCCCGCGCTGCGATATCAGTTGCTACAAGAATTCGATATTGCCCAGATTTAAATCCGGCTAATGCTGCTTTTCTTTGCGCAAGTGTACGATTTGAATGAATTTCAACAGCCGTAT
>DAORJA010000044.1:0-8785 GCA_035438805.1 Candidatus Magasanikiibacteriota bacterium | reverse complement strand
TGTGAACACGGGCGTTAACTATTTTTATGGTTTCGTTTTGTTTCATACCGTTATGTTATAAACAATTTTGTTCGTAGTCGTACGGTCCATTGTAAAATTTTTTTCTATCTCCCTCATCATCAATGTCAAATATCAATGATGCATTGATATCCAATAGTACTCCGTTATTTTTTATTTCAGAAATTGGTATCAGACGATCAGCAGGCACTGCCTTCAACAAGCATTCATCCTTACTATTTGATTCATCACCGAGATCAGCTCCTACTTTGTGACTCGTGTTGCTTTCAGTACTTAGTTGAGGATATCTACCAACTATATGTCTTTCTCGTGCACCAGTGATGTCGCCTGATTCATTCATATCGGGTCCTACTGCAATACCTTTGACACCATCTTCATCTGAACAGATTTCTTCAACTTCTTCTAGTTCGGAATTTGCGATTGAGATCCAATAATACTGTTCCTTTTTTTCTGCATTATAGTCTTCTTCAGGATTACTTACTTGTGCATCAATTGTTTCATGATGTCCGTTGTTACAAACTGCATATACATCGAAATCTTCTACCCATATCCAGGTCCATCCTTCTGCACCAACCATTCTCGCTAAACCGCCGAGTGAGTTGAATATTTCATTTCTTAAATCTGTATTATAAATAGTTCCTGCAATGCTTGCAGTGGCACATTCTTTTCTTCCGTTTCTATCTTTATCAAAACAAACTTGCGTTTTTCCTGCTGTATCTAAGGGGCAATAATCTCCTGTACATGTGAGTGCCCCAGTATCTTTAACAAAGTAATCACTGCCGCATTGAGCAGTTGATGTCGAAACCCATTCAGTAACTGATGAAAAACCAGTTTTTTTCTGATCAATAGTTAAATTTTGTCCTGTCGGGTTTGAAGGGTTTTTTGAAATTGTACTGTCATTGATATCACTACAATAGGGCGCAGAAATTTTTTGTGTATTAATCATCCATGCATTGGGTGGACGCAAATTTACCAGATCAGGATTCACTGTATAGAGAATTGTATATGATGCTGATAAAATAACCAGCCCAATTACTGCGCCAACAATTTTATGTTTGGCACTACTGATTGCTTCCGCGTTTCCTCCTGAGATAATCCACTGTACACCTGCAAAAATAATCATGAGTACTGATAGTACACCTGCAAGACCCATGCCGTATTTGTAGATAAATGAAACAAATTCAGCAAGTCCGGTGAATTCTGTTTGGCCGCCAATTGAAATTTTTGTTTTTGCAGTAGTCGCTGGAAGGCAAAAACCAATTTTATCATGAGTCGCATTTTCTCTTCCTCCACACAATTGCTCAGTTGTATTATCTCTTTTGAAGACCTTTTCCCATGCCGCACCATCTGTTGTTTTTGGTGTTTCTATGTCAAATATTTCTTTTCGTGCATTATAGCATTCAGTTTCTGTCCAGCATCGCGCATCGATTTGTGCATGAGTAATAAGAGGGAAGAGCCATGCAGCAAGTACGAGGATGAAAAAGATTTTTTTCATAGCGTGCGAGGGTAAATAAGGTATAATTATTTTCGATTCAGGACATCTAATAGAAGTGTTTTCCATTCATCAAATGTGGTCACACCCTCTACAAACTGTCCATTGATAATGTAGGTGGGGGTGCCGCGTACTCCGAGCTCTACTCCGTCTGCCAAGTCCTGGTCAATAGATTTAGCGTATTTTTTGTCCTTAAAACAAGCGTCAAATGCAGTGGTATTCAAACCTGATTCAACAGCATACGTGTAAAGTGACGATTCGTCAAGCCTTTTTACACTAAACGCTCTATCGTAAAATTTCCAAAATTTACCTTGTTCCTCCGCACACATGCTTGCTTCAGCCGCCGCCCGAGCATTGGGGTGGATAGTTGTGAGAGGGAATTGCTTGAATACCACACTTACCCCATCCCCAAATGAATCAATAATCTGTTTGAAGACAGGAAAGCTTGCCTGACAATAGGGGCATTCAAAGTCAATAAACATAATAATTTCTACAGGAGCGTTTGGATTTCCGAGTGTTGGATTATATGAGCGGATGAACGATTTGTAGTCAGCTCGAAATGTAGGAGCGTCTGCATCAACTTCTTTGGTAAAGGTGCCATCGAGCGTTCTTGTGAGTGTAGCAAGGGTTTCTGGAGATCCGTATCGGAGCTGCCAGGTAAAATAGATAAAGAAATATAGAAATACGATAAATATAATACCAATTAGCGTAAGTAGGCTGTAACCGAGTATTTTTAAGCTCTTGGTAGTCATATATATTTGTATAAGTACGCATACTATAGCACTTTTTATTGATTTTTACCAAGGATTCTCGGGTTTTTGGAATTCTTGACATGAACGCTGTCTTTTGGTAGACTACGGTATACAGTTTTCGTGTTTGCAATTATTCTGATATACTTCTAGAAATGGTTATATGATCTCGACTATACTCTCAATTGCTCATCTAGTAATCGCTGCACTGCTTGTTATTGCAATATTGCTTCAGCAAAAAGGAACAGGTATCGGAGGCGCGTTTGGAGGCACTACTGGCGTATACACTACACGCCGAGGTGTTGATCGCATTTTGTTTAACATCACTATTGCACTCTCTATCTTGTTTTTTGCTGTCGCTCTCGTTAATCTGATCGTCTAAAATTATTTTAGTCAGGTCTTAAACTTCTCTTTTGGTGTGCCTTTTTTTAAAGATTCAAAGGCAGTACGAGGTGGAGTTGGGAAAAAGAAGCCACGTCCGGTGCACGATATTGCTCTGCTTTCACGTCTTCGGAGTCGTCGTTTTCCCGCTCCCCGTCAACTGTTTCAGATAAGTCACGTGCTTTCGATACGCGAACGGATCGTGTTTTTTGCTGCAGTACTAGTGTTTGTATGTTCACTGGGGCTTATTGGAGTAGTGGTTGCAAATGAATATCGAATTACAGTGCCAAAAGTATCAGGCACATATCGAGAGGGAGTTATCGGTTCTCCTCAATCACTTAATCCTTTATTTTCCTCACTCAATGAAGTGGATGAAGATATTGTCTCTCTCGTATATTCAGGGCTGCTTCGCTATGATGGTAACAGACGGTTGGTCCCGGATCTTGCAGTGAAATATGATGTAAGCGCTGACAGCAAGACCTACACTTTTGAACTCAAGCAAAACGTGCGATGGCACGATGGAGAACCTTTTACTGCTGATGATGTAGTTCATACCTTTGAACTTATTCAAGATCCTGAAGTTGGTAGCCCGCTTCGAGTTACGTTTCAGAAGGTTACAGTCGCTGCAGTTGGCGAATATTCTGTATCATTTACGCTTGAAGAAGCATTCCCATCTTTTCTTACCAGTCTTACTGTTGGAATACTTCCAAAACATGTATGGTCAGGAATTCCTGCTTCACAAGTCCGTCTTGCTCAAAGAAATTTACAACCAATTGGAACTGGACGATTCGAGTTTAAGCGATTGGTAAAAAATTCTGATGGATTTGTAGAATCAATTGAGCTTGAGCGATATCCTGATTTTTATCGAAACCCGGCTTACTTAAAAGAATTCATTTTCCAATTTTTTAGTGACTATGATGGTCCTCAGGGTGTTATCACTGCACTACGTGAACAAAAAATTGATGGAATTTCATTTGTGCCATATGAATATAGAGAGAAGGTGATGCGTAAGCATATTGTGTTGAATACCCTTGAATTGCCTCAATATACGGCCCTCTTCTTTAATCAGAAAAATGAAATTTTGAAAGATAAACAGGTTCGTGCAGCATTATCTCTTGCGATTGATAAGGATCGAATTGTAGCCGATGTGCTCGATCGCGAAGCACGCATCATGTCCGGACCATTACTTCCTGGGTTCCCTGGTTTTACTGAATCAGCTACTACAACTAAATTTTCTGTTGAAGAAGCAAACGCTGCACTTGATAAAGTCTATGATCGAATATCTGCCGCTGATTACCGAGCAGCGCTTTTGGAAGCTCGTGTTGCTGAGCGGATCGCCAAACAGAAGCTTGAAAATAATGTAGAAATTTCTACAACAACTCCCTCGACACCTCCTGAAAATTCATTGACGATGGTCACGAGTACTTTTTCCAATGAAGAAATAATCCGGGATATGGTTTCACAAGAACTGGATCGTGAGCTCAATCCAGCGCAATTGTTTTATCGACATAAAAAGGGTGGTGACAAGAAAACCGTGATTGGATTTGAATTAGTGACTGCTGCGACGCCTGAGTATTCAAAAATTGCTGACATTATCGCAGGCTACTTTCAGGAAATAGGAGTTCGTATGACGACCCGCCTAGTAGATCCGCAAGATATTACCCGCGAGGTTCTTCGTTCACGAAGCTATGATATGCTTTTGTATGGAATTATTATCGGAAGCGATCCAGACCAGTACCCTTTTTGGCATTCAAGTCAGATCGGATATCCAGGATTGAATTTGTCTCAGTATTCCAACAAATCACTTGATCAGATACTTGAGAAAGCGCGTGTTTCTACTAATCCTGGAGAGCTCACTCAATTGTATACGAATTTTTCAAATACACTTGTAGCTGATGTGCCTGCAGTGTTTCTCTATACCCCGACCTATACCTATGCTTTGACTGATGAGGTAAAGGGATTTGCTGTTGAGCGGATTGCAAAACCAGCTGATCGATTTGCTAATATCCTTGATTGGTATCTTGCTGAAAAAAAAGTCTGGGGGACTAAAAATGCTGAACCAGCTTCCTAAAGAGAATGGGTTGGTTTACGCCGATGTGGTGAAATTGGTAGACACGTGCGCTTCAGGTGCGCATGCTTCACGGCTTGTGGGTTCGAGTCCCACCATCGGCACAATATAGAAGGATTAAAGATTGAAAGGCTGAAAGATTCTATTAGAGTAATCTTTCATTCCTTCAGTCTTTCAATCTTTATGTAAAATTTATTTATTCGTACTCCAGACGCATATTAGTGTCAGTACGTATTACTACTTCATGTAACGTGATTTAAGTAACTAGTTTATTTGTATGATGAATGCACAGAGCTCACAGAGCACAAGAACAAGTCCGCGAAGTGGCGGATATAGTCCGAGAACAACACGGGGTACTTCTCAGCGACCGCACGGACGCCCTCACTCTCGAGGTGGACGAACAGTTAATTCAGGTAAGTTTAATTCTTTTAAACGGGAAGAAACTGGTGGGTATGAAAAAAACCCTAAAGCACTTCGTATTATTCCAATTGGTGGATGTGAAGAAGTAGGCCGGAATATGACGGTATTTGAATATGGCGATGATATTATCATTCTCGACATGGGAATCCAATTTCCAGAAGAAGATATGCCTGGTATCGACTATATCGTCCCTAATACCAAATATTTACAGGATAAAAAGAAAAATGTTCGAGCAGTTATATTTAGTCATGGACACCTAGATCACATTGGCGCAGCGCCAATTTTATTGGAACAGCTTGGAAATCCATTGATTGTCGGACGCGATCTTACTCTTGCTTTGGTGAAACATAAGCAAGAAGATTATCGCAAAGGCAGTGCTGATAAATTGAAAACGATTCGTATTAAAGGCATTGATGATGTTTTGAAATTTGGTGCGTTCACGATTAAATTTTTCCAGGTAGAACATTCGATCATGGATGCTGTCGGTGTGATTGTTGAAACTCCTGCTGGATCAGCAATTCATCCAGGGGACTGGACACTTGATCGTGATAAAGAAGGAAAACCAACTCTTGATTATACTCCACTACAAAAACTTACCAAACCAACGGTCCTCATGCTTGAAAGTTTGGGAGTTGTTCATGAATTCCGAGGAAAAAGTTATGAAGAAATGTATAACAATCTTCAGAGCATCATGTCTACTGCACCAGGACGTATTATCATTGGTACGTTTTCTTCTCAGCTTGAGCGTATCCGATGGGTACTTGATGCTGCAGAAAAATTGGGCAAAAAAGTAGCGCTCGACGGATATAGTATGAAGGTAAATGTGGAGATGGCAAAGAAATTGGGATATATCAAAATAAAACCCGAAGTACTTATTGATGTGAAAAAAATCGCAGACTATCCTGATAATCGCGTGGTGGTATTATGTACAGGAGCACAGGGAGAAGAGAATGCTGTGCTCATGCGCATTGTAAACAAACAGCATAAAACAATTACCTTGAAACCAAGCGATACGGTAGTGTTCTCATCTTCTATCATCCCTGGAAACGAACGATCAATTCAGCGATTGAAAGATAATATGTATCGCCAATGTGACAATGTTATCCATGGACAATTGATGGATGTACACGTGTCTGGACATGCAACGCGTCAGGATATCCGTGATGTATTGACCCAAGTCAAACCAACGTATTTTATTCCGGTGTACGCAAATCACTATTTTCTCAAAGAAGCACGAAAACTTGCGATTGCTCATGGGTTTGATGACAAAAAAATATTTGTTCCAGATAATGGATCAGTTATTGAAATTACTCCTGAAGGAGCAAAGATGCTTGCCAAAAAAGTTCCCAGTGACTATGTATTTGTCGACGGATTGGGGATCAGTGATAGTCAGAGTATTGTACTTCGCGACCGACAGGTCTTGGCAGAAGATGGAATGCTTGTCGTCATTACAACGATCAATGCGAAGTCTGGTGCACTCATCCAAAATCCCGATATTATTTCACGAGGATTTGTATTTCTCAAAGACAATCGAGACTTGATCGAAGAAATTCGAAATCGAGTCAAGAAAATGGTTACTGAATCAGATCCAAAGAGTTGGGCTGACACGAATCAGATCAAGAATGATATTCGTGATAAGATAGGACAGTACGTACTCGGCAAAACTGAGAAACGTCCGATGATCTTGCCAGTAGTTATCGAAGTGTAATACACTAAAAGCCCTCGTACTGAGGGCTTTTTGATAACTAACTTATGTCATTCACTATTCCAGAATCACCGACCATCAGAATCAATGCGCTTGTGCAAAAACTCAAAGCAGAGGGTAAAGTTGTTTATAATCTAAGCGTGGGGGAGCCGGTTATCGCGACCCCACAGATTATCAGAGATGCTGCAAGACGTGCGATTGACGAAGATAAAACATCCTATCCACCCGCAGCAGGAATTCCTGAATTGCGAAGTGCGGTTGCATCATGGATATCTGAATCACATGGGTGTTCATATACAGCTGATCAGATTGTAATTACTCCAGGCGGGAAAAGCGCCTTGTATTTTTTGTTACAAACTATTCTTGAGAAGAATGATGAAGTATTAGTCATCGCACCATATTGGGTAACCTACCCTGCAGTTATTAGTATTTTTGGAGGTGTTCCAAAAATTGTAGAAACAGAACCCCAGGCTCATTGGAAAGTTACTGTAGACGCACTTGAAGCTGCATATTCAACACAGACTAAGATTTTAATATTAAATAATGCTTCAAATCCTACAGGAATTTTGTATACTCGAGATGAATTGTGTGCGATCCTCACCTGGGCGAAAGAGAAGGGAATCGTTGTTATTTCAGATGAAGTATATAGTGGATTGGTATATGAAGGAGAATTTGTTTCATGTGGCTCTTTCAAAGAATTTGAAGATAACGTATATGTGGTACAGAGTGCATCAAAGAATTTTGGTATGACGGGTTGGCGGATTGGAATTCTTGCAGGAAATTCAGAAGTACTTAAAAAAGTTACTGCAGTATTGAGTCAGAGTGTGAGTGGAGTTACCACGATTAGTCAGTGGGCGCTATTGGAAGGATTGAGACATAAAGCAGAAATCTGTTCTTTGATTAATCAAGAATTTAAAACTCGAAAAGATTCATGTGTACGCTTAATTAGGGAATTGTTTCGTACAGAAATTGAAGTGCCAGCTTCTGGGTTGTATGTCTTTTTACCCCTCACTGTTTTTGGTTCAACTAATGAGACTTCCGTGGAGTGGACAGAGAGAATTTTGAAGGAAGCTGGTGTTGCTACAGTTCCTGGAAGTGCATTTGGAATGGAAGGATATGTGCGATTGTCGTTCGGAGGAAAAATTGAAGAGACAGAGGCTGGGTTACGTGCGCTTTTAGTTTATTTTAAAAGTGATTTTACAGACAAGGCTTTACTATAGTACACTTGATTCATCTTAACTTTGTATTTGTATGGCAAAACGACCGGTGATTGTATCTGGCATTCAGCCCACAGGAAACCTTCATATTGGAAATTATTTGGGTGCGATAAAGAATTGGGTAGACTTACAGAATTCAGGAAAATACGATTGTTATTTTTTTATTGCAGACCTTCATTCACTCACAGGCACGAGAAGTGCGAGTGAGAGAAAAGCACAGATTCTTCGAACAGCTTCAGAATTATTGGCAGCGGGAATTGATCCAAAGAAATCAACATTCTTTGTACAATCTCATGTGCCAGAACATACTGAACTTGGCTGGATTTTTAATTGTGTGACTCCAATTGCTGAACTCGAACGAATGACTCAGTTTAAAGATAAATCTCAGAGCCAGGCAAAAAATATTAATGTGGGACTATTTACCTACCCTACACTCATGGCAGCTGACATATTGCTCTATCGTGCGAATGCGGTACCCGTAGGACAAGATCAGACGCAGCATGCAGAACTTACGAATGATATTGCACGTTGGTTTAATAAAAATTATAGTACGTATTTTTCTCCAGTAAAACCAGTATTTACCGAGACTCCTAAAATTATGAGTCTACTCGAGCCAGTGAAAAAAATGAGTAAATCTCTTGGGGAGGGGCACGTAATTGAGCTTGCTGATGAGCTCGAGGTGATCGAGAAAAAATTAAAAAAAGCAGTGACTGCAACCGAAGGTGGTGCAGGATC
>DAORJA010000043.1:0-8996 GCA_035438805.1 Candidatus Magasanikiibacteriota bacterium | reverse complement strand
TGATGCTTGTCGGGCATGTGATGCAGCATCTTCGAGAGAGTTCGGTAGGAACCCGCCCTGACGCTGCGCTCGAGCGTTCGTGTGACGAACAGTACTCCACTCACACCGACGATGTCGCCGATCCTGATGGTCTCTCGGAACTTCTCGAACTCCGCCTCACCAAGCTCCTTCGCTTGGACGAAGAGTTGGATTCGTCCAGTGATGTCCTGGATGTCAGCGAAGATCACCTTACCCATGCCACGGATCGTCATCACACGACCCGCAACAGCGATGGGAGTTGTTCCTGCGGACAACACTTCGAAGTCCGCCAGGATCGCTCCGATTTCGTGTGTCACCGGATATCTATCCGGGTATCTGGTTTCACTCATGATTTCCTTCTTTGGGTTTTGCGGTTCAGTTGATCAGAACGGAGAAAACGGTGTTGTCTCCTTGATATGCCTTGGCAGATTGCCTGTGAAGGCCATGAACAGACGATTCAGGCCCATGCCGAGACCCGCTGTTGGCGGGATGCCAAGAGCAAGCACTTCGATGAAGTCTGTGTTGACTTCAGTATTTTGAGTCTCGGCTTGACGTTTCAGTGCTTCACGCACTTTTGTCTCGTCGTTTTCGTCGGTGTAGATGTCTGCGACGAATAGACCATTCACTAGGAAAAACGCTCTCTCCGTGGTGCCATCGTCAGCCCGCTTTGTAAGCGGCGACATGTCTTCTGGCAGCGACGTGAGAAATGTTGGGTTGACCACGCGTGGCACGATGAACTTTTCGATCACCTTCATGAGCCATGTGAATGTACCCATGTCCTGGTTGAAGCCTGTAGGATCGTGTGTAACCATGCTTTCGAGAGTACACGGGATTTCTCCAACGTACTTTTTGAATGCACGATCAAACGTGATCACCTCGAATGGCTCCACCACAGAGTAAGGCTCCTGAATCACAGGAATGCCGGTGGCATTCCGATCATCCGTGAGCCGTTCGAAGATACGAATGAACATGGTCTGAACCAGCTTCATCATATCCTCACATGTGTGCTGCACTCCATACGCCTCGAGAAGAGTGAATTCAGGAGCGTGCATACGGTCGACACCTTCGTTTCGAAACGATTGTGCGATTTCGTATACTCGCTCAAGACCACCTGCAACGAGACGTTTGAGTTTGAGCTCTGAAGTGAGACTCAGATACATCTTCTTGCACGTAGCATTTGAAGTGGTGACGAACGGTTTCGCCGCCCCAGCCTCAAAGCGGTTCTGAAGAACACCCGTATTACACTCGTGGAAACCGTACTCATGCAGTGTTTCACGAATGACTTTCGTGGCGATCGACATGCCACGCACCATCTCGATACTTCCTGGCGTAACCAGCAAGTCCATGATGCGCTGCTCATACCGTGTATCTTGAGCCAGTTTGTGATACCTGTCAGGCCACATTCCTTCGTAGCGATGCAGGATCGAGATGCCCAAGGCTTGCAGAGAGTGTGTTCCGTTGTTTGTCACGCATTTTACTGCAGTAACATGGATCAGACTGCCTGTCGAAACCTTCAACAACTCGGCGTAGTTTGCCAGGTACTCTTTTGCAAGTACTAGCTGGACATTGTCTTCTTTAAAGCGCAACGTCCAAAACGAGATCTTCCCACTGTTCCGTCGTGACAGAACTCGTCCTACCCCACTAAACGGGGTCCCCGCTTCTGCGGTTATGAGGACGTTTTGAAATGCCATGAGACCTCCTGATGAGATGTAATGAACGTAATGACTCAGGGTCACTTACCCAAAGCCATATTACGGCTTAAATTAACCTTATTTTAGCGTTTTTGTCAAGGAATAATTCTAAGATTTGTAAACTTAAAAAACTAGAGTATGCACTCAATAATATATAGTCCTAAAAAAGGCATTATAAAGTGTCTCATTTGTCTCATTTCCTATAAAAATAGACCCCCCGACCGAGAGGGTTCCTCGACCCTTTCAAAACTACCTCGAAAAAGCCCATGGTTGACTGTAGCTGTGGAATTCTGGACTGGAGTGGTGCACACTGTAGAACACCTTTTCTGCGACCGAGAGGGTTACCCTCCTAGAGTATCGATAGGAAACTAAATAAACACACCCTTTACGGGTGTGTTTATTTTTCTTATGCTAATATACGGAAGACTTCAAATCAAATAATATGCTAAATGGCCTAGATTGGGGGTTGCTAAGATATATACCTGAAGCTACTATAGAAACACTTAGTAAGCCTTTTCCACACAATATCATTATTCCCATGATATGTTTCCTTTTTGGTTTGCTGCCTTTTATTCCTTTCATAAAGAAAAAATGGAAGATATATATTAAAAAAAATACTAAGACAAATAGTAAATTATATGACTTAAAAATTTTTCCCTTTAAAGCACAGGGTATACCTCGTGATCTATATAGATTCCAGATTGGAACATCCGCCTTTTTAGTTGATAGAAAATGGTTTGATGAACAAATTGATAATTTTTCCTTAAAAACACAACCAGCAACCATTAGTTCAGTCGGGTCAAGAGAAGGTGGCACAGTAGATAATTCAAAATATGAACTCACTTTTGAAGAAATAAAAATCTTGTTTGGATCTTGCTGTAAATTTTTTGATAAAACAAGAACAATTGATCTCTCCAAAAACTTATGTTCTGAGATGGAACTTCTAAATATGAACGGAACCTGCACAATTAAGGTCCTCTCCAGTGAAACAAAGATAAATGGAGTTAATTTTCAGGTTATCACGGAATTTTCATCTGGTGATTACAAGATTTATGTTGACCACGAATAGATAAATATGGAAAAAGATTTAAAATTACAATACAAAAGAATAAAAGCTATCGTTGATAAAGGTGATTTTCTTAACAATAAAATCGCTATTTTGGATTTTCTAAATGATCAGAATCTTTCTCAGTATTTTTTTAAAAAACTTACAGAACGTACGATTGATTTACAAGAGGCTGAATTTATATTATTCGAAATTTTAAAACGTAAGTATTTACCTACGCTTGATAAAATTTTAGAACAAAATATTTCAGAAAAAAATAATTTATACATTATCGAATTTATTACTGAAAACTATGAAAAACTAACTGACGGTAATTTTAGAGATTCTCTATACCAAGAATCTGCACTTGAAATTGTCCATAAAATTCTCGAAGCAAATCCAAGCTATGTAGAAAAAGTCTTAGATTTAGTCAAAAAAGTCCTATCTCTCAAGAAAGAAATATTTAAAGAAGATATATCTGGTCATAGTAGAGAAAAAGAATTCGTTGGAATTCTATTGTTGGATTTAGCCCAAAATAACTATAAAGTTGAAGAGATTATTTCTTTAGTCGGTGATTCTTTTGATCTAACGGATGGTGGATACGGTATTACTATGAATACTCCAGTAGAAATTTTCACTATACTAAAAGAATATTTAGAAAATGATTTCAAAAAAAATTTACAGAAAATCGTAAAATTAGTTGTTAAACAATATACAGATCGATATGATTTTAACGGTGCCGAGTGGGCTGGATCTGGTATTAGTAGAATGGGTAGTCATTTTTCTCTCAATGACATTGATATCATTACTCATGTCCTCACACCTGCAACAAACAAATTCTACGAGAAGACTCATGATTTTGACTTTATCAAAAAAGAATTCATTACAAATGATGAACAAATATCCAGTAATCGTCCAGATTTTTTAAACAGAGCAACGTTCCAGATATTACTCACTAGATTTGAAAATGGTGATCGTGAAATTTCCATAGAAGCATTTGAGATTCTTAAAAAATTTATTGAATCTAAAAAGGGTATCCCTTCAAAAGCTGATCTTATATACCAACTTGTACTAAATTCAAGTCTTCCAAATGATAAAAAATGGATGCTTGCACAGATAGATGCAACAAATGAAAACTACCCTCTTCCTACTAGTGTCTTTTTAGATCAGCTCATTACCAGATTAGCTAGTAATGGTCTGCAGGAAGCGAAGCAAATACTACAAAAATGGCAGAGCGATATGAGATACTACCAACGATTTGTAGGTGCCACACCTATTACCACTGCGATTAGTTCTCAACTGGAAAATGATTTCAAAAATTCATTGGAGCTTTTTAAAGATTTCATAAAAAATGATGGATTTGTTAATGATACCTACGATACATTTGAAGTGTACGATCTTGCTCGTGTTTTAACTCAGATTATAATCAAAGACTTTAATGCGGGTCTGGACATTTTGAATGATCTAAAAAACAAACCAACGCTGGGTAAAAATCAGCAAATACTTTTAAGTTCTTCAATTTCTAACTTTGATAGTAAGGATATTACTATTGAAAATAAAAAAGAAATTACTAATCGTATTTATAATGAATTTTTATTACCGTTCCTTAATACGTATAGGCTCTCTTCTTCTGAAATAGCGAAATTAATTACTTATGACAATGCTAGAGAACAATTTGTAAAATTTGCAGGTGTTCTTGTTGAAAATAATGAGGTTGAAAAAGCTCTTCAAATAATAGAAACTTTTATTTCTGATACTGACCCTTATCTTCCTAAACCTGATTCTAGTGATTCTGAGTCTAACGAACACGCAAGAATAAGTCGCGGAGAAGGTGATCCGACGATTACTTCTGTAAGAGGATGGTGCGGCTGGATTCTTATGGAATGCGCTGTGCTAAAAGGTAGACCCTACATTGATAAAATTATTGATCTTACAGAAAAACTTACTAAAGATGACAACTATTATGTACAGCACATGTCTTGTTTTGCACTATCTCAATTAGCAGCAATCAGACTTACACATATTAAAGATACTGAACAACTATTCCTTGATGATAATTGGACAAAAGCTTTAAAAAAAGCAAAAAGAATTGAATCAATTGCTTTTAACTTGCTTGAAAAAATTGCATCATACCCACCTGAAGCAAAGAAAGGATTATCTAAAAGTATTATGAAAGTATTTGGTGAAATTCGCTCATTAAATCAAGTGGATGCCCAAAAATTCATTGATACTTTTCTTACCTTTCCACCAGAATCTATCGTGGATGCAGCTCCCCTTTTTATATTCTATGCTGAATTCCGTAAAGATGCCTATAAAGGATGGAAGTGGAAAGTTGAAGGACTTTACGATGATCTAGAGACATTTGACTCTCAACCATTCAAAAAAATATTAGAACAGCTCATTAATTCAGACCATAAAGAAATTAGAGAGCAATTTTCATTTAAATTTAGCGTACTCCCAGAAGAAGGGGTGGATTTGTTTAATACCTCTTTATACTATCTTAATAAGATAGCTGACGGGTCATACGATGATAAAGTGTTTAATCATATTTATACTTATTTTATTCCCAGACAACTAGATTTACATTTTCAAGAATGTTATAAGTTGTGGAAAAAATGCTTAGTAAAAGAAGTAGTCACATTAAATGAATGGCATACGCAAAAAATTCCAAACTCAATACCTAATTGGATTGAATTTTATCATGATCAGATACTGAAAAAAATAAGAGAGGTAAAAGGAGATGAAGCTTTTCTGAACGATTTAGAACTATTCTTTAAGCTTCCAAAAAACGTAAGATTATACGGGATACGAGAATCGATTTATTTATTACAAACATTTCCTACAGATAATAAAAAAGTTGAAGCGCTCTACGATTCTTTGATCGAACGAGACCCTATTTACTTTGATAATAAAGAGTTGTGGCAAAAAGGTAGTAACTCATAAATTACATAGAACCTTCTTGTCTTTTATCTGAAGTCTACTGTTTAAAGAGACTAATAAATTTCTCTTCTCAAAGATTGTTCCTTTCTCCAAGACATATTTTGCATATTTCTTCATATCTAGTTTCTTTTGTTTTTCCATTTCTATTTCGTCTAGATCAAGTACTGCATATCTGAAATGACTGTATCGATCTATTTCGGCTTCTAGCTTTTCTCGCATGCCCAGCTTATCTAAACTTACTTTATCTATGAGGTCTGTAAGCTGAATAATCAATGTCTCTTCGCTAATAGACACTCCCCTACAATTTTGATCCTTTGCTCTAGTACATACATAATCCACATGACGATTAACTGAGCCGTCCAGAAGCTTCTTAAACTTTTCATCTGCGGTGATACCTGACCCGCATTTACCACAGGTCATGAGTTTCGTAAATGCAAATTCTCTACTTCGATTTGGACTTTCAAATCTCTGACGATTCTTAATTGATGATTGTGCCTGATCAAATAGTTCTTTGGTAATAAGCGATGTGTACTTGCCTTGGTACCAATTACCGCCTCCCTTTGGAAATTCAAACACACCATAATAGAACGTGCTTTTTAGTATCGTAAAGATATTTGATAGGCTAAGATATTTATTATTTCGAGTTTTAAAATTCAGATCATATTTAAGCCAGCTATAAATTTGTCTTCCGCTACATCCTTCATACGCAACTTTTTCAAATATTTGTCTCACCGTATGCATTCTCTCGGGGTCGACTATTACGCTACACGGTTTTGTTTATCTGATGAAGAAGGAGAGTAGACTTTGCTGGTCTTGAACGAGTTGGTGAGATGGTTAAGGAATGGAAAGAAAAAGAAGCGAATACTGAGTTATATGACAAAGTTGCAAAAATTCAGAAGCTTACCATTCTTGATCTTGAGAAAATGCTCAGTAGTACCTTAGAGAACGAGGGATATACTAAATTACAATTAGCTCCTCCTGAGATTACGAAAGATGTGATTGTGCCGTTTGGGATTTATGATAGTCGGAGTGACCGACCACAACGGGAGAGTGAGTATGAGTTGAAGAAGATACTTAAGAATACATTGAAGGATACGAATTGGAGACTGATGAGCGACGGGGTGAGTTATCGGATGGGATACTTAAATGGAAGGTTGCGTGGATATGAGCGGGAGGAAGATTTGGTTGGTCTTATTAAGGGAGATAGTAAGTTTAAGAAGAAGTGAGGTTATAATAATTGCTTTTTACATTTAAAACTAAAGAGGTTATACTTATTGACAATACGGTATATTTGTGTAAATATAGCCTAAAATAACTATTCATATGACAAACACTCAAAAAGTATATATAGCAATTGCCGGAATCGTATTAATACTGGCGGCATTTTTGATGGGAAAATCTTTCTCAAAAAATGTTGTTCAAATAGTGCCTGTACAAAATAATACTAGTACGACTACTTCAACACCATCAACCAGCAAAACTCCAAATAAAACACTCACAGAAATCATTGAAACATACAATGGTTACTCTGTGGGAGAAGAACGTACACTTGAACAACTTACTCAAGAAGATGTAGATCAAAACGTTGGAATTGGGCTTATCGATGAGGTAGAATACGCTTTCGACACAAAAAATAGTGTTTCCTATAAATTCTACCGTGCAGGACATGGAGACGTACCACCGCACTACTCTACAGGAAGAATTATCGTATGGATTCAAACTGCAGGAAAACCTCCAATAAGAGGCGGCTTATTTGACACTCAAATTACCGATGTGGAACCTTTTGGAAAAATAGAATCTAATTCTACAGGAGGTATTACGATTAACTGCTCACCAAAAAGTGCTATTGGCATTAATGATTGTAAATATTCCGTACTCTTCAATCCGGATCAGTTAACACTCGCTGTAAAAAAGCTCAAATAAGCCTAAAGAGACCTTGACCGGTCTCTTTTAAATTGGTAGAGTCCGCCCGCGCACTTTCGCGTAAACCAGCAAAAGAGGTGTCTGTGAAAACTGTGTCTTACTTCCTCACCCTGATCTTCATCATGCTCAATGCATGTCTTGATGATCAGGTGGGCCATGATCCTCCCGAACAGGTTGGGATCGCAGAGATGCCGATCTCGATCGCGGGCAACTACCAACCCTCGACTAGTGCTCTCACCGCGGGTGCCCAGTACAATGTACCTTATACTGGCGGTGGAGCATGGATCGGCCCCTCCAGATGCACGGGTGGCATTCTTCCTGGAGCGCTGAAACTCGGACAGTACATCAAAAGTCGTTTTACTGGTGTTTCCAGTGTGGGCGGCTACAACTGTCGCGAAGTAAGAGGTTCTAACACTGCCATGTCACTTCATGGCCTGGGTCGAGCAGTCGACGTCATGATCCCTGTGATCAATGGTCAAGCAGATAATACTGTTGGCGATGAAATTGCTAACTGGCTTATCAGCAATGCAGGACCTCTCGGGGTCCAGTACCTGATCTGGGATACAACGCAGTACATGGCTTCAGGAACAAATCGTGTATCTCCATACCCCGTCACTGAAGGTGGGAGCTATCATCGTGATCACATCCATGTAGAGCTTACCCCACAAGCTGCGGCAAATGGACAGCTGCAAATTCCAGGAGCATCGGCCTTCGCGAGTGCCTTCGATTTCTCCCCGTCTTCAAGTACGGTCTTTAGCTGCTCAGATGTTCCGACCCATGATGCAAACTGGGTCTACAACTGCCAGCATCGACAGACCGTCTTTCAGAACGGTGGAGATTTCTTCGGAGTAGTTAGCATCGACAATGTCCGCAAGAACCTCAAGTTCCGTGTGGAAGCTTGGCGAGTAGATCAACTCCAATACGACTGGGCATGGGATGAGCCTGACTGGCGTCAGGTCGAGCCAGGTTTCTGGTCACACACGAATTTCAATCCTGAGTTCAGGAATCTCTGGCCCGGTGATTGGGAGATGCGTGTCTTCGTCGATGTCGGAAGTGGATTCATACAACTCACTTCCCTCAGCTTCATCGTACAAGGTGGAAATCAGCAGTACCCCGGCTACCCGTACCAATACAATGGGAATGCCTACCACTGCAAGGATGGAGTCACTGGTGGACAAGACACCAACTACATCTACACCTGCAACAATCCGGAGCAAGTGTACCAGCAAGGTGACACGGTCTGGTCGCTTTTCCGGATCGACCACGTCGGAACTTCACATCGCTTCAGAGCGCGCACCTACCGGAACGGTCAGTTGATCAGTTCCTGGGTTCAAGATGGATGGAATGAAGTTCCATCGGGCCAGATGTGGAACTACGCG
>DAORJA010000042.1:0-9425 GCA_035438805.1 Candidatus Magasanikiibacteriota bacterium | reverse complement strand
TTTCGTGCTTCTTCTACGTTCAATCCTGCATATGATGCACCAGCGTTATTAGTCATCTTTCCATCTTCTCCAATCACCTGAATCAATCCAATGTCTTTATTTTTCTGATACATTTCAAAATCAGTCTGACTATGTGCCGGAGTGACTCCAAGAGCTCCCGTACCAAATGTGTCATCAACTCCCACATCTGCAATTACTTTCAAATTTAAAACATGTCCGGTTTGACCGAAGTTTTTTATAACAAAAGTTTTTCCAATGTATTTTTTCCATTTTCCTTTTGGATTTACTGCGATTGCGGTATCACCAAGTTTTGTTTCAGGTCGGGTCGTCGCAATCATGATTGGACATTCAGGTCCGTATGTAAAATAATATAATTTTCCTGGACGCTCAACGTACACGAGTTCATCATCACTGCAGGTTGATTGACCTTTGACAGACCAATTGATTACTCTAAACCCTCGATAAATAAGTCCATCATCATACATCATTTTGAATAAGGTATTTACGGCAGTATTTCGTGCTTTATCGAGAGTAAATGCTTCACGAGACCAATCGAGGGACGCTCCCATTTTTTTTGCCTGATTCACAATCGTGTCATGTGACTCGGTTGCAAATTTTTCAACATGCTTTAAAAATTTTTCGCGACCAAGCTCTGTTTTTGGCTTTTTCATTCCACCGTCAATCAACATTTTTTCTACCTTTGACTCAGTTGCAACAGCTGCATGATCAGTCCCAGGGATCCAGAGCGTTCGGTCGCCCTTCATGCGATGGTATCGTGCCATTACATCCTGCACTGCGAGCATGACTGCATGGCCCATATGCAGGGTCCCCGTTACATTCGGAGGGGGCAATACCATGCTAAATGACTCCCTCTTTTTATCATCCTTGACCCACTCTGGAGTGCTCCCAGGCGCAAAAAAACCGCCTTTTTCCCAGCGTTTATAGATAGTATCCTCGTATATGTGTGGTTCGTAAGCTTTGGGCAATTCTCTTGCTGGCATAGGGTAACAGATTCAACAATATACTTAAAATTCTATCCTAAACCCCACAATTTAGCAAGAATTAGGCTAATTTGTGCTAAATTTATCTATTCGTTTATATACAAAACCCTAAAAAAGCCCACGGTTGACAATAATTTAAGGCTCTGATATACTTTCATATCCCCTTTTTGCCTATAATAAAAGATATGGGATTGTATGTGATACAACAGGTCATACGAACGCTTCAGGATAAAAAGAATGTCCTCATTACTTTTAAGAAAGATTCTCATGGAGATGCGATTGCAGCATCCCTTGCCCTGAAACTTTTCCTCGAGCAGCTCGGCAAAAAAGTCCACATTGCATGTGATGGTTTTGTGTTACCTGATCGATTCACCTTTGTTGCTGGATCAGAGTCGATTTCTTCATCTCTTGGCAGTCTGCATCAGTTTGTTATCACGCTTGATATTTCAAAAAATGGATTATCCAATCTTAAGTACGACGTACAAGACGAAAGATTACGACTCTTTATTACTCCGAAAAATGGATTCTACAATAAAGATCTTATCCGTACCTCACAGACTGAATTCAAGTATGACGCGGTGATTGTTCTTGATACCCCAACCCTCGCAGCTCTTGGAGATGTATATACTAATAATGAAGAATTTTTCTTTAAAACTCCTATTATCAATATTGACCATAAGAACTCAAATGAATTATTCGGGCATATTAATCTCGTAGAACTTCCTGCAAGCACAATATCTGAAATCGTATACGAATTATTAAATGCACATAAGCCTGAGCTTATTACCTCAGACATTGCGCAAGCGCTTCTTGCAGGTATTATTGCCGGTACTAACAGCTTCAAAGATAAAAAGGTTCGTCCATATACACTAACTGTTGCAAGCAAACTCGTAGAACTTGGCGCCGACCGTGCATATATTATTGAACAATTATTCCAAACTAAATCGATCGGGACCTTCAAACTCTGGGGTGCAGCACTAACGCACATTACCTATGACTCAGTACATGGCATTGTTTCAACTACGATTACTCGTGATGATTTTGTGCGTGCGAATGCTCGAGTTGAAGACCTCTCAATGATTATCAATGAGCTCATTGCATTCTCACCTGATGCTCGAATCATAGTCGTACTCTATGAAAATCCAAATGATACCAATGGCACGGTGCATGGTATGCTCAAAATGATTCCTAATTTCCATGCCACTGAAATCATGAAAAAATATGAAGCAGTCGGAGACGAAGATGATGCAACGTTCTCAATTTCAGGAACACCGCTCAAAGAAGCAGAAGAGCAAATTATCAGGCATTTAAAAAAAGCGATCGGAGCATAAGTTCAAATTTCAAAGTTTCAAGTTCAAATAAAATGCTACACAATTAAAAAGTCATCCTGTATTGGATGTCTTTTTTTATAATTTTCTACCTTTAGAAATAATTGAGCTAAAAATACGATTCAATTCATTAGCTTCTTTCCATAACTCTCTGCATTCAGAAATAGAATTTGGCATTGCAGTTGCCATCATGCGTAAAAAATGTTTTGTTTCTTTTACTTCTTTATTAGCAATAGATAATTTGTGTAAAAAATCTTTATGGCTTTCTGCTCCATCAGCTTCACAATAATTTGACCCGACCGACGTACCTGCAGCAACAAGCTGAGGTATTAGACGTTCCGTAATTTCATTTCTTGGGATTTTTCTTGCAAACTCAATGACTTGCTCGCCGAACTGAGCGGTTCTTTCTTCCAAATCATACACTTTCCCTCCTTGCATACTATGTATTTTTTGAACTTGGAACTTATACTAGACTTCTTCCCGTCATCTCAGGCGGCTGATCAATGCCAAGTATGGAAAGCATAGTAGGTGCCACATCCGCTAAAATTCCAACCGGATGCATGAGACTCAAATCTCCTTCTGGAGGGTCTCCTGTAGGACCAGCTTTACCCTGAAATTCATGACCAATAATCAGAAATGGAACGGGGTTATTACTATGTTCTTTGTCTTGCTCGCCGGTCTTCAAATTAATCACTTCTTCAGCATTACCATGGTCTGCAGTAATAAGAAGCACTCCACCTTTTGCTTCAACATATTCTGCAATTTTTCCTAAACATTTATCGATTGCTTCACATCCTTTGATAGTAGCATCCACATTTCCTGTATGTGCCACCATATCAGCATTCGCAAAATTCACTAAAATTGCGTCGTATTTATCTGACTCAATCGCTTGAATTACTTTTTTAGTGACCTCAGCTGCAGACATCTCTGGCGCTTTGTCATATGACGACACATTTGGAGAAGGCACAATTGCACGATCTTCCCCCTCAAATGGCTGTTCAACTGTACCATTCAGGAAAAATGTAATGTGGGCGTATTTTTCGGTTTCTGCGACATGAAATTGAGTCAACCCCTCTTTGCTCATAACCTCAGCAAGACAATTATGTACCACAATCGGCGGATACGCGACCACTACAGGAATTTCTTTTTCATATTCAGTCAAAGTGACGAATAGCAAGTCGGTCAAATATTCACGTTTGAATTTATCAAATCCAGGCAACACAAATGCTTTCGTCAATTGACGTGCGCGATCAGGACGAAAGTTGAAAAAAATTACTGCGTCACCTTTTTCAACTCGTGCTGTAGGCTTTCCTTCTTTTCCAATTACCGTAGGAATAAACTCTTCATCGTATACTTGTTTCTCATATGACGTAACGATTGCATCCAGCGCATCTGTGCTATATGTTTCTGATACGCCTTCAACCATTGCACGATACGCACGTTCAATTCTATCCCATCGATTATCCCGGTCCATTGCATAATACCTACCAGACAGCGTTGCGATTTCCCCTACTCCAATTTTTTTCATTTTCTGTTCCAATTTTGATACAAAATCTTTTGCACTGTTATAAATAGTATCTCTCCCATCAAGAATAACATGGACAAATACTTTTTTGATTTTATTCTTCTTTGCAAATTCAAGCAGAGAGTACAAATGGTCCTGACTTGCATGCACATTTCCCGGACTCACTAATCCGACCAAGTGGAGCGTAGATTTATGCGTCGCTACATGTTCTTTTGCTGAAAGAAATGCTTTGTTTTGGAAAAAAGTCCCATCAACAATTGTCTTATTAATGCGAGGAAATGTCTGATAATACACGCGTCCTGCGCCAATATTCAAATGTCCTACTTCTGAATTTCCCATTTCTCCATACGAAAGACCGACTTCGTTTCCAGAAGCATACAGAGACATTGCAGGATATTCGCGAATAAAGCGATCCATATTGGGAGTCGCTGCACGTTCAATTGCATTCCCTTCGCTTGGGGGTGCCACTCCCCATCCATCAAGAACTGCAAGTACGACTGGTTTTGGTCGGGCCATATGTTAAAATAAAGGTTTACCAGTCATTTCTTTCGGTTGGGCACCTCCAACCATTTTAATAATTGTTGGCGCAACATCAGCGAGGATTCCATCTTTCAACTTTTTTCCTTTCGCTGCATTATTAATCATAATACATGGCACAGGGTTCAGACTATGTTCAGTATCCACTTCTCCTGTTTTTAAATTTTTCATTTCTTCTGCATTTCCATGGTCTGCGACAATTAATATCTGCCCGCCGCGCACCAGTGTTGCATCCACAATTTCTCCTACATTACTATCAATGGTCGCAATTGCTTCTTTTGCTGCCTTGAGATTGCCTGTATGCCCCACCATATCAGCGTTCGCATAATTGATGCAATAAAATTGGTATTTATCTTCCTTCATTAAGGCTAATACCCTTTTTGTGATTTCCTTTGCTGCCATTTTTGGCTTAGTATCATGATGAGCAACAGTCTTTGACTCTATTTTAATCCAATCTTCGCCATTAACCGGCTCAGCATACCCACCATTAATAAAATAGGTTACGTGAGCGTATTTCTCAGATTCTGCGATATACACTTGTGTAAAATCTGAAAGCGCAAGAGGGAGTGTATTATAGACATCAGGTGAAGGAAATACGGTGAGTATACGTTCTAAGTCCGGTCCAAAATCAGTGAGCGCAACAAACCTGATATTTTTAGGCACTTTCACTCTTTTGAAAGATCCTGGATTCCGCTTGTTGAAATCATCTTGTACAAATGCTTTAGTAATCTGCCGCGCGCGATCAGACCGTGCATTAAAAAATATAATTGCATCATGGTCATTGATTGTGCCAATTGGTTTTCCTAATTCATCTACGACAATCGAGGGTGTAATAAACTCATCAGTTTCTGCTCGATTATACGCTTGTTCAAGCGCTTCTTCTGCACTTTGCACTTTATGCCCCATGCCCATAACCATAGCTTCATACGCTGCCTCAGTTCGATCCCATATTTTATTACGGTCCATACCATACAGTCTTCCCATGATCGTCGCAATCTTTTCAGTATGAAGCATGTGTCCTCGCAACTCATGGAGGTATGTTGCAGCCGCGTGAGGTCCTGAGTCTCTACCATCAGTGAACAGATGCAAATATACTCGTTCGATTCCTTCTCTGCGACACAGCTCAAGCAATGCATACACATGTTCAGGGTATGAATGCGCACTATTACCATCGGTCAAAAGTCCCATGAGATGTACTGCTGATTTGTATTTTTTAACATGAAATAAAGCTTGTTTAAACGCTTCGTTTTTGAAGAATGTTCCATCATGAATCGAATCTGAAATACAAACCAAATCCTGTTTTACAATTCTTCCAGCTCCGATATTCAAGTGACCTGCCTCTGAATTCCCAATCTGTCCCGGAAACAATCCTACATGCTCGCCAAACGTCTTAAGTTTTGATGTTGGATATTTTTTCATGTAGCCAAAAATATTGGGGGCTGTTTTTGAAGTAATCGCATTACCTTCATTTTTTTCAGGAGCAATACCAAAGCCATCAAGAATAATAAGCACAGTCGGCGATGCACCCTGAGAGGTAATGATATGTTTTTTTGTTTTAAGCATAACTTTATAATCCGAGTTCATTCTCGATTTCCATCAAACGATTGTATTTTTCTACTCTCTCTGAACGTGAAAGTGACCCTGTTTTTATAAATTCTGCATTTACGGCAACCGACAAATCAGCAATAAACGTATCAGCTGTTTCTCCTGATCGATGCGAGACAGCGATTTTGTATGCATGTTTGCGAGCAAGCTCGATTGCGTCAATAGTTTCTGAGAGCGAGCCAATTTGATTGACTTTAATCAATACTGCGTTTGCTACACCTTCTTCAATCCCACGTTTAATCCGCTCAGTATTAGTCACAAATAAATCATCTCCAACTAATGATACTTTTGATCCAAGTTTTTTAGTAAGAATCTTCCAATTTTTCCAATCATCCTCAGCCAGCCCATCTTCAAGGAATAATATAGGGTAATGTCGTATCCATGATTCGATCGTACTTATGACAACTTCGGGTGTTACAGGATTTTTAGGTCCATCAAGATAGTATTTTCCTCCTCTGAAAAATTCAGATGATGCCAAATCCATTCCAATAAACACATGTTTTCCCGGTGTGTACCCCGCGCTCTGGATTGCCTTCATGATGAGCTGAATTGCCCGTTCATTATTAGGTAAATTTGGGGCAAAACCTCCTTCATCTCCCACTCCAGTTGCCAAACCTTTTTGATTGAGTAATTGTGCAAGACTATGAAAAATTTCCGACCCCATGCGGACACGTTCACGAAACTTCTTATTAACGGGAATAATCATGAACTCTTGGCAAGACAGATTATTATTTGCGTGCCTTCCGCCATTCAAAATATTCATGGTAGCAACCGGCATCCGAAATTTTTTTTCTGTGAGTTTATAGGTTTCTCTTATATGCATATACAGCGGACGTCCTTTGCTCATCGCTGCAGCCCGTGCATTCGCAAGAGATACCGCAAGAATCGCGTTTGCACCTAATTTTTTCTTATTTAGCGTACCATCAAGTGCGAGCATCACTGTATCAATCCCGCGTTGGTCATATGAATCAAGACCCTTTAATTTTGCCGAAATAATCGAGTTAATATTTTTTACTGCTTTTAAGACTCCTTTGCCATGATATCTCGCTCCTCCATCTCGAAGCTCCAAGGCTTCATGCGTCCCCGTGGATGCTCCGCTCGGAACTGCAGCTTTTCCTACACTCCCATCAGTCAACACTACGTGTGCTTCTACGGTTGGATTACCACGAGAATCGAGAATCTCGCGTGCCAAAACATGCGCAATTACTACTTTTTTCATACGAAAAATTGATTAGTACCTTTCAGTATATCAAACGAAAACGACCTTGAAAAGGTCGTTTATACGTCTATTTTAAGGGAAATTTATTTGAGTTCAAAGGTGACTCCCACATGAAGTACCACATCATTGGTACCTGCTTCAATCTGTGGCGCACCACTCGCTGATTCGAGCGTCATGTCATACATTTTAGCTCCATAATATGATTCGTTTGCTGCTTCGTATTCATCGTATGACACAATACCTGAGAGTTTCAGGCCAAGCTTACTTGAAAGTGCAGCAGCCTTTTCACCTACTTTTTTCAATGCTTCAGCTCGAGCTGCTTCCAAATATGCGTCTTTGTCATCAATCGTGAATTCTAGTCCGCTTACATTGGTTGCCCCTACTTCCCCTGCAAGACCTAGTACTTCATTTGCTTTGGTCAAATCTCTAATTTTGATTGCAACATTTTGACTGATGGTATATCCACGAAGCTCAGGTTTACTTCCATCTGTTGGGTAATTGTACGCAGGGTATACACTGTAGTCTCTGGTCTGAATATCCGCAGCATCAATACCCTGTTCTTTGATTCTGGCTACTAATTTATTTACTACTTCAGTATTTTTTTGTTGAGCTTCAGCCACTGTTGCTGCTTCAGTTGTAACACCCATGGTGGTCATTGCAATATCAGGCTTCACACTTACTTTTCCTTCAGCTTCCACCCTAATTGTTCTTTCTGGTTTGTCTGCCTGTCCAATAAAATCGTATTTTCGTACTTCATTTCTAATAAGTACTCCAAAGAAAACGATTAAGTACACAATCAAAATTCCAACAAATGTTGCTAAAATCTTTTTTCCTACCCATCCACACCAACTATGCTGATCACATTTACCATATTTACAACAATTCATTGGATGTTCTGCTTCGACAACTGGAGCAGTTGAAACCATTGGCTCCATTGGTTCGTCCATCATAGGACGAGCAAATGATTTTTTGACAGGCATATTTTACAAAAGTAAAAATAAAATTCAAAATATTTTTTGTTGTTGGAAGTATAGCACGAATCAGTCTTTTCTTCTGTACTACTCTGTGGATAATATGCTATATTTATTTTTTGGTAACAATTTCAATTCCTGGAAGTTTGTTGCCAGATAAAAATTCGAGCATCGCGCCTCCGCCTGTTGAAACCAAATCAACAAATTCTTCCATACCTGTAGCATTCATCGCCTGAATAGTTTCTCCACCGCCGATTGCTCCGAATGCAGCACCTTTTGACCGTGACGCTACGAGGCGTGCAATTGAAAGCGTTGCTACATCATAGGGTTTTTGTTCAAAATACCCCATAGCTCCGTTCCAGATAATCGTATTAGCTAATTTAATATCTTCTGAATATAATTGGATCGTTCGCGGACCAATATCAAAAATAGCCTCATCATCATCGCAAATTCTACCTGGCTTCTTTGAAAGCTCAACCACGCGAGCATCTGTCCCGTCTTTTTTTCCGACTACCACGTCGACTGGCCACTCAATTGAATGAATGGTCTTTAATTTTTTTGCTTCTGCAAGCATGCCCTCATCAACGAGAGATGCTCCCACACCAAAACCCTGAGATTTGAGATACGTATTCACAATTCCTCCACCAACTAATATTACTTCAACTTTATTTTTGAGATTATGTATAACAGGAAGCTTTGTTTCTATTTTCGCTCCACCGATAATAAGAACACTATTCTTTTTTCCTCCTTCCAGTGTCTGTGTGAGTCCTTGTATTTCTTTTTCAAGCAAGAGACCAGCGTATGACGGTATGTAATCGGCAATTCCCGTGACCGAAGGACTTGATCGGTGCACTACACCGAACCCATCAATAACAAAAATATCACCGAATGCCGCTAACTCTTTCGCAAAATATTCCTTATTTTCTTCTTCAGCAGGAGCAAAACGTACATTATCACAGAGAGCAATCGTCCCTAATTTTACTTTTGAAATTTGTTTTTCAATCTTCTCAAGCTTTGACCAGTTATCAGTTTTTATAATTTTCACTTTCTTTTTCAGCATTTTTTCAAGCACATGCGCTACTGGATCAATTTTCAACTCTTTTACCACTTTTCCTCCTGGTCGTCCAATATGCGCAAGCAGAATTACTTGAGCTTTTTTTTCAAGCAGAAAATTAATTGTTGGAAGGGACGCGGCTATTCGATATGATTCTTCTACTTTTCCCTTTACAATGGGAACAT
>DAORJA010000041.1:0-9546 GCA_035438805.1 Candidatus Magasanikiibacteriota bacterium | reverse complement strand
AGTACATCACACTAGTGGTGTCTTTTTGTTTTATATAACTGAAGAGTGTCTTAGTATCCAAACGATTAAGCCAATCTGCACTAACATAATTACATACAGAGGAATTTGAAATGAATATTTTTTTGTTTTGTGGCGAAATAAATTCATTGCATAGAGCGCTGCGGGTGTTCCGCCAATCAGTGCACATAGTAACAATGTTTTTTCAGGCACTCGTCTACCGCTTCCCTGTGATCGAGATTTATCAAATGCAAATATCAAAATAGTGATTAGATTAATCACTATTACATATGCGATTAGCATATTTATCGGAGTAAACTCGGGGATAGCGCTCATGGTTTTGGAGTAGTCGGAATATTGTGGTATTTTCGATCTTCATCTGCTAGGTGAATGAGCTCGCCACGAATTTTTTCTGGATTTGGAATTTGTCTGAAGACAATGGTTGTGGTGACTGATGAAGTTTTGATGGTGAGATCGCCAAATTTGAACAGCGTGCCCCAAATTCCAGTTACTTGTGAAGTTACGTCTTCAATACTGTGTAATTCAAGCTCGGTCGTAGTGCGGTGAAAAAGCCCGTGTTGTTCATTATCAATTATTCTGTCGTTCGTTACAATCCACATGTCGAGGTAGTAATCGATGAAATGTGCGTAGAGGAATAGATACGTAGAGAGATAATAGACACTTCCGCCAAGAACAAATAATGGATACATTTGAGTACTGGTTACAAAATCAGGGAATGCATGTTTTGCGAGCATGTATAAGACAACCGGAATTGCAAAGAGAACAATAAACAAGAGAATAGTTGGGATAAAGGCGACTGGGTGGCGTCTGAGCACATGAATGATATGCTCGTAGCTTTTTTGCTTCATGAAATGAGAAACATGCATACAACTAGAAATTACCACCTTCGAACAGGATAAAAGGTTGACTCCAATCAATTAATGAGACGTGTTGCCAGGTAATATAGAGGGTAAGCAGAGTGAGAAGTATGACCGTCACTGTCATGGTAAAGCTTGCGACAGTAAAAATACCCGCTGAGAATATATGATATGCATTAATACAGGAGAAGATAACAAACACGCATAAAAATGCGAGATAGATAAAGAGGAATATGTAGAGCGGAAACGCAATCATAGCGTCGGCAGTTTATTTGGGTTAGGAGAGGTTATCTGAATTTTTAAATGCTCGTAACTTTTGATTGTTACCTTTCTTCCACGAGGAGTGCGTTCAAGCATGCCAATCTGGATTAAGTATGGTTCGTACACTTGCTCAATTGTTTCCATTTCTTCAGCGACTGCTGCTGCAAGTGTGTTTAGTCCCACAGGCCCACCTTCGAATAAGGTAATAATAGACACGAGGATTTTTCGATCAACTTCATCGAGTCCATAGTGATCAACATTCAGCATTTCAAGAGCACTTCTCGCAATATCTGCAGAAATTATACCACTATGCTTTACTTCAGCATAATCACGAACGCGTTTTAATAATCGATTGGCAACACGAGGAGTTCTCCTTGAACGTTCTGCAACGAGCGTTGTAGCTGGTGCATCAATTTCTACTTCAAGAAGTTTTGCATTTCTTGAAACGATTTTTGCAATGTCACTGTGTTCATAAAAATTAAGATGAAACACATGACCAAATCTATCGCGAAGTGGGGGAGAGAGTAAATTAAGTTTGGTGGTTGCTCCAATCAGGGTAAATCGTTCGAGTGGCATGCGGAGTGTCCTTGCAGCTGGACCTTTTCCAATAATGATATCAAGCGCATAGTCTTCCATGGCACTATAGAGGACTTCTTCGACAGATTTATTGATGCGATGAATTTCATCAATAAAAAGTACATCGCCTCGTTTGAGATTAGATAGAATTGCCGCAAGATCTCCGACACGCTCCAGTGCTGGCCCTGCAGTAATTTTGATATCCACATTCATCTCGCGGGCAATAATCGTCGCAAGTGTTGTTTTTCCAAGTCCAGGATTACCATACAGAAGCACGTGTTCAAGCGGTTCTTCACGTTTCTTTGCAGCTTCAATAGAGATGGAGAGGGGATTTTTGATATGTTCTTGCCCTACAAAGTCGAGGAGGGACTGTGGACGAAGAGTTACATCAAATTCAGCCTCTGGAGTGCTCTCAAGGGTTTCTGGCTGGACTAAGCGTTCCTCTTCATTTTCAGGATTAAACCAGTCTTGTTCTTCGGGTAGAAGTGATTCTGTCATATGGGAATAGTGTACCACAGACAAAATACAATATACATCTGAAAAGGATTGACAAAGCTGTTGTGTGGGTATATATTCTTCTCTTGTCGTAATCGTGGTGCCTCTAGAGCCAAGCGTTGCGATCCTATAAGGGAGAGGTGGATAAAATGTCTGAGTATTTGTGGTCGGTGAGCAGAAAAAATCCCCCCGTGTCTCCTGACTGTTTGGTGGATGTGGAAGGGTATGTGCAAGACTGTCTCAAGGAGTCTGTGCCTGACTCTTCTCTCTGTCCGCTCGACAACTGTGCGGTCACGAGTGCCTGTATGGTGGATATTTTCGGAACGATCTTTGTTCCTTTTCTCGGAAAGAACAGCGTTCATGGTACGCTGGTGTTCGGCTGGTTGACCTTTGAGCGTCCCGCCTGACTCTTTCCCGGTGCTGTCGTGTTCCCTCTATTTCAATCTGTTGGAATAGGGGGTTTTTCGTATACTTTTAGTTAATTGCAAAAGAGAGTTACTCACAGTTTTTCCCGCACTATTTTTTTATTGTGTGGATAAGCCTTTTTTTTGCCTCAACCACGCTCACTTGGTGCGTATTTTTTTATGTGTTATACTATGTCTTACCACAATACAAACACAACAGGTTGTGGTGTAAAATTCTTTACAGCACTATATACAGTAAACCTCCGGATAGAGTATTTCTATTAGAACGGAGGTTTTTTCTCCTAAACTTGCTATCGTTTTATACGAAAGTTTGGGGCTCAAAGGGGGAAGGGTTTTGCGGGCACTTTATTTTTTTCTACATTTTTACTATGGGGCCTACTGATTCCAAATTTGTGCAGGGTTTACGACTCGGACAAGCACAAGATACTCAGTTTTTTTATAATGAAAATGGACTTCGATTCAAACGCATGTTTAGTGAAGAAGGAAAGAGTCCATTTGATTTGATTGAATACGAAAAACGCACGTCGATCATCCGTGAACCC
This sequence comes from Candidatus Magasanikiibacteriota bacterium, assembly GCA_035438805.1. GTDB lineage: Bacteria > Patescibacteriota > Patescibacteriia > Magasanikbacterales > UBA922 > UBA922. The sequence continues at coordinate 6,372 of DAORJA010000041.1, read as the reverse complement.
GATGGAACGGTGGTATTTGAGATGAAGGATATTGAAATCCCAAAACAATGGTCACAAGTGGCAACTGATATTATTGCACAAAAATATTTTCGAAAAACTGGTGTCCCTCAAATGAATGTAGATGGATCGCAGAAAAAAAACGCGGACGGGTCTCCTATGCTTGGACCTGAAACCTCGGCAAAACAGACGATCCATCGATTGGCGGGCACCTGGAGATATTGGGGAGAAAAATATGGATATTTTGCAAGCGCAAAAGATGCTGAAATTTTTTATGATGAGTTGGTAGTGATGCTTCTCCGACAGATGGCAGCACCAAACTCACCACAGTGGTTTAATACTGGCTTGCACTGGGCGTACAATATCAATAGTGGGGCACAAGGGCATTATTATGTGGATCCAGACACTGGAGTTATGACACGCGCAAAAGATGCGTATTCTCACCCACAGCCACATGCGTGCTTTATTCAGTCGGTACGAGATGATTTGGTAGGGGAAGGCGGAATCATGGATCTCTGGACCCGTGAAGCGCGATTATTTAAATATGGATCAGGAACTGGAACCAACTTTTCAGGTCTTCGAGGAAGCGGAGAACCATTGTCTGGTGGTGGAAAATCAAGCGGGCTCATGAGTTGGTTGAAAATTGGTGACCGAGCTGCTGGTGCCATCAAATCCGGTGGAACGACCCGACGTGCGGCTAAAATGGTAATTGTTGATCTTGATCACCCTGATGTTGAAACATTTATTGATTGGAAAGTAAAAGAAGAACAAAAAGTTGCGGCTCTTATTGCTGCAGGATACCCATCTGATTACGAAGGTGAAGCGTATCAGACTATTGCTGGACAGAATTCAAACAACTCAGTTCGCGTACCACACAAATTCATGGATGCAGTTAAGAATGGTTCATCATGGAATCTTACATGGAGAACTGATGGAAGTGTCTGTAAGACTCTCAAAGCACGTGATTTGTGGGACAAAATTGCATTTGCAGCATGGGCATGTGCTGATCCGGGCGTTCAGTATGATGGAACCATCAATGAGTGGCACACCTGTCCAGAATCAGGCAGAATCAATGGTTCAAATCCATGTTCTGAATACATGTTCCTCGACAATACTGCATGCAATCTTGCTTCACTCAACCTCAAACATTTCTTTGACCCATCAACGAGTACTTTCGACGTAAATGGATTCAAGCACGGTGTTCGTGTATGGACCGTGGTCCTTGAAATCAGTGTACTCATGGCACAATTTCCAAGTAAGGAAATCGCGCAAGGAAGTTTTGATTTCAGAACACTTGGACTTGGATATGCAAATATCGGATCAGTGCTCATGACCTCAAGTATTCCATACGAATCAGAAGAAGCGTATGCATTTGCTGGATCAGTGACTGCTATTATGACTGCAGAGAGCTACAAAACTTCTGCTGAGATGGCAAAATTTTTGGGAGCATTTCCTAAATTTGAACTCAATCGAGAACCTATGCTTCGTGTCATGAGAAATCATCGTCGCGCAGCATTTGATGCACCAGACAATGAATATGAAAAATTAGTTGTGAAGCCTGTTGGAATTAATCCTCAATACGCTCCAGCTTATTTGCTTGCAGCAGCTCGTGAAAGTTGGAATGAAGCAGTGGACATGGGTGAGAAATATGGATACCGAAATGCACAAACAACACTCCTTGCTCCTACGGGAACTATTGGACTCTTGATGGACTGTGCTACGACTGGTGTAGAACCAGATTTCGCATTGGTGAAATTCAAGAAACTTGCTGGTGGAGGATATTTCCGCATTGTAAATGATGCGGTACCAATGGCATTGCAGCAGCTGGGCTATACTCCAAGTCAGATGCAAGCAATTCTTAACTATATGCGAGGAACAGCAGACATTACGAATGCGCCTCATATCAATGCAACGACACTCAAAGAAAAAGGATTTATTGACGCTGATATCAAGGCAATCAACAAAGCACTTGAAGGAGCATTCGATATCAAATTTGCATGTAATGTCTGGACACTGGGTGAAGAAGCAATGAAGCGTGTAGGATTTAGTGAGGCACAGTACAATGATCCAAAGTTCAACATGCTTGCAGCACTCGGATTCACGGATAAAGAAATCGAAGAAGCAAATGACTACACTTGTGGAACCATGACGATCGAAGGCGCTCCAGGCTTACAAAAAGAACATTATCCAGTGTTTGATACTGCAAATAGAAATGGAAAGAAAGGAAAACGATTCATCCACTACATGGGACATGTAAAAATGATGGCAGCAGTACAGCCATTCCTTTCTGGAGCAATTTCAAAAACTATCAACATGCCTCATGAAGTTACGTTGAATGAAGTGAAACATGCGTATGAGGAATCATGGAAAGTAGGATTGAAAGCCGTAGCCCTCTACCGTGATGGGTGTAAACTTTCCCAACCATTGTCATCAACCAGTTCAAAGAAGAAAGAAGAGAAAGCTGAATCAGAAGAAAAAGTAGTCGCAAAAGTTGAAGCTCCAGCTGTAAAAGCTGCAGCACCTGTTGCATCATCTTCTGGTGTGAACATGAGTGATGCTCTCAGACATGCAAGTGAAATTTTGAGCCAGCATGCAGGAGTATCAAGTCCAATGGAATCATATACTAAGGATGGAGAAGTAGCAGAGAGACGTGTGTATCTCCATGGAGAAAAACGCAGACTTCCTGCAAAACGTGGTGGAATCACCGTGGCTGCAAAAGTGGGAAACCAGCAGATTTGGCTCCGAACCGGTGAATACCCAGATGGAAAACTTGCTGAAATATTTATCGACATGTATAAGGAAGGTGCAGCAGTCCGAAGTCTTCTCAACATGTTCGCAGTGTCAGTATCCATGGGATTACAGTATGGAGTACCACTTGAGAAATATGTAGAGAACTTTGTCTTCACTCGATTTGAACCTAGCGGATTTACTGATCATCCAAACATCAAGAATTGTACCTCAATTATCGACTTTGTATTCCGCGTGCTTGGAATGGAATATCTTGGACGTACTGATTTTGTACAAGTTCCTCCAAAAGGAATCCAGAAAAATAAATTTGAGAATCTGGCTCGCATTGCACAACCTCTTCAGGAAACAATGCCACTCGACACTGTGTCTGCAAAAGCAGTTGTGGCAGTAGAAGCTCAACCTCAGTTGCTTCAAGATGAAGTAGTAAAAGGTCCGGTGAATGCGTCTGACGCAGCATTGGGAGAGATGATGGGAGACGCTCCAGCGTGCCCGACATGCGGGCACATCACCGTACGCAATGGTGCGTGCTACAAGTGTCTCAACTGTGGAGATTCGCTAGGGTGCAGTTAATAAATATAGTGTATACTACAAAAGCCAGGAGCATCTTCTGGCTTTTGGTTTAACCCTGAATATATATGAGATTTGGAGATGGCGAAGGATCTAGATTTTCGAAAGAAGGACGAGATTCTTTTGAATTTGACCAAACGTTATTAAAGTTTGAACGAGAATCAGATGAACTGGAACGTATTGATCCAACAGATTTCACAGAACTCTATGGTACTGCAAATGTTGAAGCTGATTTGGCATATGTAAAAGATATGGAGGCGCTTTTTAAGCGGGAACAAACAATGCAGGAAAAAAATCTTCAACGTATTAGTAATGCATTTGAAATTATATTATTTGATCGAATTGAATTAGATAATTGGTTTGGCCCAAATACGATGACACTTGCTTCATCTCGATATGACGATATTAAAAATGGAATTGATGTAATTGCTGAAATTGGAGAAGAAGATAGTAGTGCCGTGTCCCATCTGGGTCTTGCAGTCGATATTACCTATAGCACTCATCTAGAAAAAAAATTTGACCGTATACGACAAGAAATTCTGTCTCGGAAATTAAGCACTATAAAGTATTTTCAGAGTTCTGAACAAAGCTTTATGGGGCAATTAAGCAACGTGCCGCGTGTAGTTATTGGTGTTCAAAAAGAAACGATTGGGGAGCTTATGCAATTGACTCTTGGCAAAAAAAGAAAAGAACTTGCTGCACATCCAGTCCAGCATCAAATTCTTTCTGAAATTCGTCTACAGTTACATACGTTTACTGATTTTGCTCAAAAACAAAAAGCAGGAAATGTTATTGTACAGAGATTAGAACATGCTGCTGACCTTATTGACGGAATCATTGAAGATAAGGCTCAAGGCAAGAAGTCAAATGATTTCAAAAAAGATAGAGTGTATCAAGAGATTGTATCCCAACTGGCGAGTAAATTTAAATAATGGTTTTGGATTATGAAAATTTATACCAAAACTGGAGATACAGGGAAAACGTCACTGCTTGGTGGAAACCGGGTAGATAAGGATTGCATGGAAATTGATGCGATTGGTGAAGTAGATGAATTGAATAGCTTTATTGGAGTATTGGTAGAAGAAGCAGGAGATGAAGCATATGCGCGTATGCGAAACAGATTGCTTTCAATACAGCACAATTTGTTTACACTCGGGTCAATGATCGCAGCAGCGCAGACCACAGTTGTAAAAATCCCTGTGCTCAAAAAAACAGACATTACCAAACTTGAAAAATGGATTGATGCAATGACCAAGGAACTTTCACCACTTACCCAATTTATTTTACCTGGCGGGGGAGAGTGTGCGACTGCAGCTTTTTTTGCGCGGGCAGTATGTCGACGAGCTGAGCGTAGGGTTGTGCAGCTTAAAAAACAGAATTCATTACTCAGTCCAGTTGCGGTGCAGTATCTCAATCGACTGAGTGACTTTTTGTTTGTGCTGGCACGCTGGTTTAACGCCAAGGAAGGGATACAGGACGTACCATGGGAAAAACCTCGTGCGGCTATTAAAAAACGCAAAAAGACTTGATTTTTGCCTTTATGCGTGGTAAATTTTATCGGGTCTAATATAGTCGTATGGAATTATTTGCAACTATCGTAGGCTGGATTGGTACATTCCTTATAGTACTGGCATATATTCTTGTCTCACTCAAGAAGGTAGAAGGGAACAGTACTGTGTACCAGATGATTAACCTATTTGGAGCTCTCGGTGTGGGTATTAATGTATTTTACCAACAGGCGTGGCCAGCGCTGGCTCTGGAAGTTGTATGGGGAATAATTGCAATCGTGATTTTGGTAAAAAAAATGAAGTAGAAATGCCGCGGTGATGGAATGGTAGACATGAGGGACTTAAAATCCCTTGATCGCAAGGTCGTGTGGGTTCGACTCCCACCCGCGGTACAATAAAACACCTCCTACATTAGGAGGTGTTTTATTTTTTATTCTTCATTTAACTGCTTGTTGTAATAGTGATCGTAGATAGTAAGTACTGATAAGTAAAGTGCTGCGATGACTGGTCCGATGACGAAACCAGAAACTCCGAAAATGATGATTCCACCAAGCGTGCTAAAGAAAATAACGAGTGGGTGCATCTGTGTGTCTCTCCCCACAAGCATTGGTCGGAGAAAATTATCTACGACACTGATAACACCCGTCCCACTGAGGAGAACTATTGCTTGCCAGAAATTACCGAGCGCAAACATGATGATTGCTGCAGGAATGAGAATAAGTGGTGTACCCATGGCTGGAAGAATGGCAACGATTACCATGATCACACTCCAGACCAATACTCCCTCAATCCCTGTAATCCAGAATAAAACTCCTCCGAGAATACCCTGGATACCCCCAATGATGATGGTACTTTTTAAAGTTGAACGGACTGTTGAAGTAAATCGTTCGTACAGCATGTCTTCATACTCTCCATTAATTGGTGAGATGTGTCCCAATCTTTTGAGCATGCGTTTACCATCTTTGAAGAAATAATACAGGGTATACAGCATGATGATGGCCATGATGACAAATGTCACCGAATTTTGTGTGATATTTTTGAGGCCATTAAAGAGGAATGAACTCACTGTCTGCGTAATTTTACTTGCATATACTGTCCAATTGGTTCGAATGGTGTCTAGATAAGGTGCTAACATGGTTCCTTCAAGCCAAGATGATACGTTTTGTGGACTATCAAACACTCCTGATTCCGAAATTTTTTGGTATAGATTTACTGATTCATTGACTACTAATGCAGAAAGTGTGACCAGCGGAATAAAGATAATTATAATGATGACAAACACGGCGCTTATTGCACTTAGACCTTCACGCTGTTTAGTACTTTTTAAAATTTTCGTATACATTGGGTAAAATACTGCTGCAGTCACTGCTGCCCAGAAAAGGGGGTATGCAAATGGTCGGAATAAATAAATCATTCCCAGACTTAAGAGTCCGAGGATTCCAAAAAAGAAAATAGCTCGTATTCGATCAAAACTCACGCTTGATCTAGTGGAATTTTTTGGCATACAGATGTGGTGGAAATTTAGGTTAACTTAGCTATATGTTATCAGGAG
>DAORJA010000040.1:0-10025 GCA_035438805.1 Candidatus Magasanikiibacteriota bacterium | reverse complement strand
AACAGCCAAACCCTTGGGACCTTCTCCAGCCCCAGGATGCGATGAGCCGACATCGTACATGATTCCATACTTTCGTATGGGGTAGACTATATCTTCTTCTTGCTCTGGATCGTAGCTATCTTTACTTACAGTAAAGACGTGCATAATCTCAGTTTGACTCAGCAAGAGTCGGCGTGTTGCAATCTACGTTTTATAGTAGAAAGCCTCCCCTTTCGGGTCAGTCGTTACGGGGTCACCAGATCGAATGATCTGGGACTTCCCACGGTATTGCCGGGTTGCCGGTAGGGCAACTGACGGGTTCACCGTTATAAGCCGATATTTGATTCTCACTATCTAATTTAATAATTTCGACGAAAAAATTTGGGAAAACAATCGCTTGTTATGCACCCCGATATGTTAAGGTGCCAAACCGCGCCGTCGCTATGGACGCTTGGGCGCGATCAGCCTGTTATCCCCAGAGTAGCTTTTATCCGTTGAGCTTCCACCATCCTATGTTGAATGGTCGGATCACTAACTTCCACTTTCGTGACTGCTCGGGTGGTAGCCCTTGCAGTAAAGCCGACTTTTGCGTTTGCACGTCCAGCTCCGTTTCCATCGGAGCTAAGTCGACCTTTGTAAACGCCTCCGTTATGATTTGGGAGGCAACCGCCCCAGTTAAACTACCCACCAGACACTGTCTCCCGCACCCGATTCAGGGCACAAGATTAGGGACATCGCATTACAAGGGTGGTATCTCACTGGCGCCGAAGCTCCCACCTATGCTGAACAAGTAAAACAATGTACCAATGTCAAGTTGTAGTAAAGCTTCATGGGGTCTTTTCGTCTAACTGCGGGTACGTCGCATCTTCACGACACTTGCATTTTCGCCGAGGACATGGTCAAGACAGTCTCCACATCGTTATGCCATTCGTGCGGGTCGGAACTCACCCGACAAGGAATTTCGCTACCTTAGGACGGTTATAGTTACCGCCGGCGTTCATCAGCGCTTCGGTTCAAGGCTTTGTATTGCTACTAACCTCTCCCCTTAACGTTCTGACACTGGCCAGGCATCACCCCCTATACATCCACTTACGTGTTCGCAGGGAGCTGTGTTTTTGATAAACAGTCGCATGGAGTCTTTTGTTGACCTAATCTTACGATCAGGAGGCCTTATCCCGAAGTTACGGCCGCTTTTTTGCCTAGTTCCTTAACCATGTTTCTCTCGTTCGCCTTGGTCTTCTCGACCTACACACCTGTGTCGGTTTACGGTACAGTTTGATATTGCCTAGCGTTGTGCTACTTTTCTAGGCACCCTTCAAGCTTGAATTGACCTCACCCGAAGGCTTGGTCTGCCCCTTGCGGGACGTACATTACCTGAATACGTTCAAACCATATAAGATGCGCATAGCGCAACAAACAATACCAAGTGCAGGAATATTAACCTGCTCTTCCATCGATTACGCCTCCTTGCGAAGGCCTCACCTTAGGATTGACTAACCCAGGGACGATTCTCGTGGCCCTGGAAACCTTGTGTTTTCGGCGTGAAGGACTCTCACCTTCATTATTGCTACTTGTGCCTGCATTCTCTCTTCTGAACGCTCCACCAAACCTCACGGTTCAGCTTCGCAGCTGTTCAGAATGCTCCTCTACCACTAGACTAACGTAAACGTTAGTATAATCCGCAGTTTCGGTATAACACTTAGCCCCGGTACATTTTCGGCGCGGAGACTCTTGACCAGTGAGCTATTACGCTTTCTTTAAAAGATGGCTGCTTCTAAGCCAACTTCCTGGTTGTTTGAGAATCAACACCGCCTTTTACACTTAGTGTTAATTTAGGGACCTTAAATGGCGGTCTGGGCTGTTTCCCTTTAGACTGTGAAGCTTAGCCCCCACAGTCTGACTTGTGTATTCTTATAACTTTGGCATTCGGAGTTTGATTGAGATTAGTACGGTAAACCGCCTAAGACTCATCCAGTGCTCTACCACCAAAGCAAACATACACAGCTAGCCCCAAAGCTATTTCGAGGAGAACCAGCTATTACCGAGTTCGATAAGAATTTCTCTCCTATCCACAAATCATCCCCATGTGTTGCACAGCATGTGGGTTCGGTCCTCCCTTCGACTCTCGTCGAAGTTCAACCTGTTCATGGATTGCTCACCCGGCTTCGGGTCTATTATATGCGACTTAACGCCCGTTAAGACTCGCTTTCGCTACGCCTCCAGACGTGTTAACGTCCTTAAGCTTGCCACATACAATAACTCGCAGGCTCATTCTTCAATAGGAACGCTGTCACCCATATACCAATAAAGGTATAGGGCTCCAACTCATTGTAAGCACACGGTTTCAGGATCTATTTCACCGCCCTTCCGGGCTACTTTTCACCTTTCCCTCGCGGTACTGGTTCACTATCGATCACTGTTAATATTTAGTCTTATCGCATAGTCGCGACGAATTCAGACGGAATTTCACGTGTTCCGCCCTACTCAGGAATATAACACCACGTAGTTCATACATTTCGCATACGGGACTATCACCCGCTATGGTTCTCCTTTCCAGGAGTATTCTGCTATACATAAACTAGACGCAGCCGACATCACAGGTAGTCGACGCTATATCCTACAACACCACATAGACAACGGCCTGTCCTTTAATCTACCCCGAAGCTAAAATTCTTACGAACTCTATATTCATGGATAAAAACATCATATGTGGTTTGGACTGTTCCCCGTTCGCTCGCCACTACTAGGAGAATCATAACTTCTCTCACCTTCCTTATTCTACATCCGAAGATATAGGAATAAAGAAGGAAAAAAGAAGTCTTTTTATTATTTTCTGTTCCTCTGGTTACTGAGATGTTTCACTTCACCAGGTCTTCTCTACGCACCTATTTTATTCAGTACATAGTACTCGACTCTAAATCGAGTGGGTTCCCCCATTCGGAAATTCCCGGGTCAAAGGTTGCTTGGGACCTCACCGAGACTTATCGCACCCTGCAACGTCCTTCATCGTAAACAGTGTCAAGGCATTCACCGTGCGCTCTTAGTGCACTACAGAAACACGCAATTGTGTTTCATGTATATTCAAAGATGCTAACTTACAATTAGATTGCGTATTTTAACCGTAGCCAAAATATTCGCAATTTGCTTTATTACTTTCATTGGTTTAGTTGTAATGATCACTTATCGCGAGTACCTTTCGGCGCGCAGTCTACACAATAATTTTTTATTGTAGAGACTGCGATCTAAAAGTGGTAAGAGTTTTTTGATAAAAAAAGAACCGCTACAGCGGCTCCAAACATTATCATGTTTGAGTTATCCGCTTGGATACTTAGAGTAACAACGAGTTGTATCTTGTGTACACCATGTGTTCAGGATGTAGAAGTACGATAGTTGTGTTACCCAGAGGTCCAAACTGAATTGCGTGTGTTTTTGGACATGGTCTGAGAAAACTCAGGACTTGTTCACGCTCGCACATAGTACAAGGTTTTATATGCCCTGTCAAGTTTTACCCGTGTGGATAAAAACGTACAGTTGTCGAGCCTCCGTGTGAGTCTCGAGAAAAGGCTTCAATCAGCGGATTTTCAGATAATTCTTCTTCAATAATACTTGCCAAAACCCCCTCTCCTACCCCATGTACAATACGACAAAAATCGCACTTATTCACAACCATCCGCATAAGTTCAGCATTCAATTTTTCTCGCACTTCATGAGCCCGAAAACCATGTAGATCAATGGTTGGAATATGTTGCAAGTGTTCAAATAATGAGACATCAACTCTGTTCATGTTACAAGATAAAAATTATCTTTCTAACGTTCGATTTATTTTTTGAGCGTATGTAATGTCTACTAAAAACCAACAATTGATTTTCATTAGACATCCGGTTCCCGCACGCACTACTACCGTAGCTGCGCGGGACCCGTCTGCTCCTTGATGAGCTGCACGAATCGGTGTGAACCACATCGTGTGATCATCCGTAAAAAGAACGTGAGTCGCTAGTTGCGAGACATGAACGTGACCTGGCGATCAGGCTTGTTGAAGACTGCGCCGTTCACGTACACGCCTTTTTCAACATTCTTCGATGCCACGGCACCAGTGAGGTCCAGGATGAGCTCAAGACGATCACCAACGCCAGTACAACGACGGATCGCTTTAAGGCGGCAGTACTGCTCTTCGCCTGCTTCGACCTCGATCGCCGGGTCAGCAAAAGGAACCAGACCAGACCTCCGGTCGACAGACTTGAACATGCTCATGTAGCTGGATTGGTCGTTGTCGACGTACAGCTCGAACTGAGCGAACTCGTTCGCGAGTGCAGCTTCCGCGGTCTCGCCCTGATTCGAAACCAGGGTTACAGTGAAGTTGAACTTCGTGAAGGTGATCTTCTGCTTAGAGCAGTTGACCAGTTTCATGACGTAAATAGCATCCCGCTGATCACCGCAGTTGAGGTAGGTACTCTCCTCCGAAAGGAGGGGCACCACGAGGAATCCACCGGCCATCTTGCATGCAGCCTCCTCAGAATCCTCGGAGATGATACCGAGATTTGATCCTGTGTCGATACTCGCATGTGCGTTGATGATCGTCGGATCGAGAAGGACCTCCTCGGTCTTCTGAGCATTTGACACAGAGGTCGACTGACCACTCTCCGAAGCCGGCATGATGGACGACATCTGGAGCTGTTCGGGGGGTGACGGATTGACACACCCGGTGTACAGGTTGAACGTGAAGAGGTAGATGACGATGCAGACGAGCTGTGACGGAAACATGTGGTAGCACTCCTGATTGCGTGTTGTAACTCAAGACACCTGTCTCGAAGCTGCAAGAGTATAGTTCAAATAATGGATTTTGTCAATATAATATGTAAATAAAACAACCGCTCAGAGCGGTTGTTTTATACTTTTGCAATATCAAAATAATCTTTTTTTCGCACGCTCACTATAATACAGAAATAATGTATTCTGTACTATATATTATCAAGCACCAAATCATACAGTATCTTTTCTCAATACTGTATGTTCGACTACATGCATAATAACATCAGCCACAGTTTTAACTAGCAAGAATAAAAAAAGTCCTCCACCAAATGCACCAAACATGATGGTGAGATGCATTGGAATAATACGGGTATAGGGACGTGCCATAACTGAACCAATTTTCTGTTTTTGGGTATCGCGATGACGATAGAAAAGGTAAGAAAAAAAGTGAGTAATTAAAAAAAGCCCTGTAGAAAATAATATATAACGAAATTCAGTAATATCCGGTTTTCCCCCAAAAGTTTCCGTCAAAATAAAACCTAAATAAATTAAATGGAATACGCCATAGTGAAATAAAAAGAAAAAGGCAGAAAACAATCGTGTAGCAGAAGTAGGTTCAGCCGGTCTACCATTGAATCCAAATCCTTCAGTAGAAAAATCTCGTAATTGCAGTATTCGAATAAAATTAAATAATCCAATAATGACACTCTGAAACCAATAAATTAATAATACCGTCGTTGGGTTCCAATGCTCAATAATTGCAAAATAAATGGTAACAATATTTGAAATAAACAATAACCACAGTGCTGGATCTCTTAATATACTTCTATTAAAAAACTTGAGCATAGTTACGACAAGTACGACATGAAGATATTAGTTTGGTGCCGCAGGAGAGACTCGAACTCTCACACCCGAAGGTACGTGCTCCTAAGGCACGCGTGTATACCAATTTCACCACTGCGGCGTAATACTTGATGAGGTGGGTGGGGTGGACACCTCAATACATGAGTCGTCATTCTTCACGGCCGTCACTCAATGAAGAGCTCCGGCTTACATACATTGGTATCCACCTCACCCGCCGTAACAATACTGAAAAATACCCTAAAAGTCAAAACCCCGCCATACGGCGGGGTTAAATTTATTCAGAATGCTTACGGTCTTCGAGGTCCACGACTGTTTCCTCCTCGGAAACCGCCTCGATCATTTCCCCCACGTCGAGGAGCAAAACTTCGCTCTTCGCGTGGTTGTTCTACGTACCCTTCTGGCTTTGGAAGCAATGCCTTCATCGAAAGATTTACGCGACCAAGATTGTCAATTTCTTTTACTTGCACTTTTACTGTATCGCCAAGTTTCAAGACATCGGCAGGGTTGTTGGTTCTCTCCCATGCAATTTCACTCACATGTACGAGTCCATCTTTTCCAGGAAGGATTTCTACGAATGCTCCGAAGTCTTCAAGTCGACTTACTTTTCCTTCATACTTTTCACCAGCAGTAATTTCATGAGTCAATTGCTCAACGATTGCAACAGCTTTCTTCATTGCTTCTCCATCGTTTGATGTAATCATGACACGACCATCTTGTTCAATATCAATCTGTACTCCAGTTTCATCAATAATTTTGTTAATCGTTTTTCCACCAGGACCGATCACATCGCGGATACGATCAGGATTGATTGTAATCGTCACAATACGAGGAGCGAATGGAGACAAATCAGCTCGAGGAGCAGAAATGCGTGCTGCCATGACTCCAAGAATTTCAAGTCGTGCGACACGCGCTTGTGCAATAGTCGTATCAACAATGTCCCAGGTAAGTCCATTGGTTTTGGTATCCATCTGGATTGCAGTAATTCCGTCTGCAGTTCCTGCAATTTTGAAATCCATTCCACCAGGACCATCTTCTACATCTTGCAAGTCAGTAAGAACTTTCCACTCCCCTTTGTCATTTGATGCAAGACCCATCGCAATACCTGCTACTGCTTTTTTGATTGGAACTCCCGCTGCCATGAGAGACATGGTTGATCCACAAGTTGAAGCCATAGAGCTTGAACCATTTGATCCCATAACTTCCGATACCACACGAATGGTGTATGGGAAATCAGCTTGTCCTGGGAGTACTGGTTCAAGTGCACGCTCAGCAAGTGCGCCATGTCCGATTGCTCGGCGACCTGGTCCACGAATCGGAGAAACTTCACCATAAGTGTATGGAGCATCATTATAGTGATGCATGTACCGCTTAGTTCCCACTTCTTCCATACTATCAAGTGTCTGTACGTCTCCCGGAGCCCCAAGGGTCACAATTGAAAGCACCTGCGTATCTCCACGCATAAACATGGCGCTGCCATGCACACGAGGAATCAAATCAATGTCAGTTTGTAATTCACGAATTTCAGTTAATGCACGTCCATCAAGACGTGTACCATTTTTAAGAATGGTAGCAGTTACTTCTTCTGCAACATATGACTTCACCTGATTGAGAGCTTTCTTGATTACATCAGCCTCAAAACCGAGTGAAAGCAAATGTTCTTTTCCGCCTTTTTTTAGCGCGTCAAGTGCGCCATAGCGATCAGCTCGGGTAATTTTTGGAGAATTGAACACAAGACTTTCAACGTTTGAACTCACGTATTCTTTGAATGCTTGTTTTGCTCGATCAGCATCACTGATTTCCCCTGGAGTTGGCATTTCTTTTTCTTTTCCAACTTCTTTTTGAATTTTTGAGATAAGGTCAACCACTGGTTTCAATTCACTGCTTCCCCATTTCATAGCTTCGAGTACCACTGCTTCAGGAACTTCTTTCGCCGCCGCTTCTACCATCACTAATTTTTCTGGAGTTCCTGCAACAAACAAATCAAGCATTGAGTTTGCTTCCATTTGAGTTGACGTAACATTCAAAATAAATTTGCCGTTTTCATCCATTCCAATACGAGCTCCCGCAATTGGACCATTCCACGGTACACTTGAAAGTGAAAGTACGGCTGACGCTCCAATCATACCGACAATTGCCGCATCATGTTCTCCGTCTACTGACAATGGAGTAATAACTACCTGTACATCAGTGCGAGTAGCGTCGTTGAACAACGGTCGAATGGCGCGATCGATCAATCGAGCAGTCAAAATAGCATCATCACTTGGTCTTCCTTCACGTTTAATGAAGCGAGAACCTTTAATTCGTCCTGCTGCATACAACTTTTCTTCGAAATCTACCATGAGTGGAAAATAATCAATTCCATCTCGAGGCTCAGTACTTCTCATGACGGTCGCAAGAATAAGCGTGTCGCCATATTGTACGGTACATGAGGCAAGTGCCTGAAGTGCAAATCGTCCGGTCTCAATCGTAAGTGTTCTTCCACCCCACTCAATTGACCACTGTTTTGGCTGTAACATAGTCGCTATATAGTTAGCGAACAATGATCAGAAGGCGATAGATCGAGAACGTCTGCATGTAGACGTGACTGACCTAGATGTCTTCCGACCATCATCCTTAAATAAATTATTTAAAAATTCCCTCCCCTCTTAGGGGAAGGTCAGGGAGGGGTTAAAGTTAGCACCTCGTCTTACCTTCCCCTACCAGGGGTAGTTAAATTATCTCTTGATTCGATTTCTAAAATTCGCAATCAAGAACATTTCCTTATTCTCACTCAAATCAATATAATCATCAACTGAATCTCGAAGCAATGATGAAGTAGTTTCTCCAAATGCGAGCACCTCTACCTGTTTACCCATGCTTCTCAAATATTCAACAAGAGGTAAATAATCTCCATCTCCAGAAACAATGACAATTGCATCGAGGCTGTTTGAAAGTCGAATTGCGTCAACGGCAAGACCTACATCCCAATCAGCCTTTTTCATTCCGCTGCTAAAAATCTGTAAATTTTTTTCACGAGTTTCAATTCCAAGATTATATAACGCTTCAAAAAATGGTTGCTCATCCTGAGCTTCAGTGCGAACCACATAAGCAATCGCTCGAATGAGCTTACGATTCCCAACTGCTTCTTTGACAATTGCTCCGAAATTTACCTTACGCTGAAACAAATTTTTGCCAGAATAGTACATATTCTGCACATCAATAAACACCCCAACGCGTTGATCGGGGTGTTTCAAAGGATTATAGTTAAGCTGTTTTTTCTGATTCTTCATGTGTTTCTACTTCTGCTTCGTCATCTTCCTCGAGTTTTTCTACCTCGATGAATTGTTTAGCTTGTTTCAAATTGAGCTTGGTTACCAATTGCTCATATGAAGCCATATTTTCACGCTGCAAATACTTGAGCAATCTGCGGCGTTCTCCTACTTTTCGGAGTAAACCACGGCGACTTGAGTGGTCTTTTGCATGACTCTTCAAGTGTGATGCAAGTTCTTCGATCTCTGCAGTGAGGATCGCGATCTGTACTTCAGTAGAACCTGTATCTCCCTCGTGGGTCTGGAACTTGGTAATTAAACGCTGCTTCTTTAGTTTTGATAGCATACATGCATTCGTTTATCGGGCGCGCAGCAGGCATGTCTTTTGCGGTCCGAACTCAATCTAGTTGAGCTGAATAATATAAATACACTCTACCATAAAAAGGCCGATTCGTCAAGGTAGAGTTATTTAGTATAAAAGCGAATGCCGGACGTCCTCGAGAGGTAACGTCCGGCACAAATCACATCGCCGACCAGGCGAACACGGTAACGGAGAACGCCACCATAGCCGCCACAGGAACAACGAGATTGTCATCAAGATAACCCGAATGTTCTTCAGGAATTTTCTCGCACCACAGCTCTGCAGTAGCCCCAACGAACGACGAAACGATAACACCAAGGCACAGAATTAAATCAGAGTACTTGTTCGGATAGAGCGGGAAGTGCTTGTTGAGCCACAGCACGGTTATAAAACCGAAAGGATTGGCGGCGAGAATGTACGACCAGTACCCGACCCAGGTCTTCCCATCAGGCCTCCAGACTTCGTATCCTTTGCCGAATCGCCCGCCAATTTCCCGGGCAAATGCGTCTCCAGCTGCGAAGGTGACGAATGTGGGCACGAGGATCCAGATCGGTATCTGGCACAACAATGGTAACCCAATGATCGTAGCCAGATGCGTCGCACTCGAAGATGAGGTAAGCTCTTTTGGACGAAGAGCTCCCACCTTACCCATCCATTGGTTCACACGTGCAAGAATGGGTAGACGAAATCGAAGCTGATCGAACAGGATGACTCCCGCACACAGACCGACCGAAACCCAGCGTTTGGTCGCATCTGGAGCGAAGAGATGGCCGAGTAGGTACGCAACACCGACGACCATCAGATGAATGATGGTCCGTGAGGTG
>DAORJA010000039.1:0-10137 GCA_035438805.1 Candidatus Magasanikiibacteriota bacterium | reverse complement strand
AAGTATCACGTCTTGCCAATAGTCTGTGCCACATTTTATATAATCAATTGGAACAACTTGAAAGTATGAATGAGCACCGGGGCGAGATCGCTCGATGGTATCATGAAGAAATTGCTACAAAAAAAGTTGAAAAGCCAAGAAAATTAACAGGAAGTTACTATGTCCGCTACCCGGTACTCGTAGCTGATCCCGGTAAAGTCATGACATACTTCAAAAACCGCGGAATAATCCTCGGTGATTGGTATGACACAGTTATTGGACCTGATGATATCAAGCTTGAAAAAACTGGTTATGTAATGGGCAGTTGTCCAGTAGCAGAAGGACTTGCTGCGCGCTCACTTAATCTGCCGACCTCCAGAAAAATTTCAGTAAAGCATGCAGACAAAATCTGCCACATGCTAAAAACATATTATGATAGTGGCGAAACAAATTGAAGATCAAAAAATCTGGAACGAATTTGTGCGAACGGCACCGTATTCTCCCATGACACAAGCTGTTGAATATGGAAATTTTTATCAATCAATGAGCGAAGAGTCATTTTTGGTAGGGGCATACGATGGGAACAGTCTCGTAGGTGGAGCACTCGTCATTGCAATCCACGCAAAGCGTGGTTCTTATTTTTATCTTCCGTATGGACCACTCTCAAAGAATGATGAAGCATATGGAGAAGTACTTCAGTCAATTACGAGTTATTTGAAGGAGAAAGCAGGGGAGTACAATGTATCATTTATCCGCCTTAGTCCATTTATTGAAACAAATGAGAAGAATATTGCATTGTGCAAATCATTAGGATACAGAAACGCTCCTATCCATGCACTTGCAGAGACCACCTGCATTCTTGATCTTTCGCCAAGTGAGGAAGAGCTGATGAAAAACATGAACAAGAATCACCGTAATCTTATTCGCAGATGTGAAAAAGAAGGTGTCAAAATTGTCTCATATACGTCGCATGAAAAGCTTGCAGAATTCCATGCATTGCACACGACTACAGCCAAACGTCATAAGTTTGTGCGTTTTTCAGATGAATATGTAGAAAAAGAGTTCAAGGCATTTGAAAAAAATAAGGAAGCAATGGTCTTGTATGCCTACCTGCCTGATGGAACACTCGATGCAAGCGCTGTGGTCTATTTTTACGGCACTACAGCAGCATATAGACATGGAGCGTCACTTAGTACTGACAACAAAGTTCCTAGTCCATATCTGGTACAATGGTCTGCAATCTGCGAAGCAAAAAAACGAGGTTTGAAATGGTACAATTTCTGGGGTGTGGCACCTGAGCATGCAAAGAAGAGCCATCCATTCAAAGGCATTACTCATTTCAAAAAAGGATTCGGAGGAAGCATTAAAGATTTGATCGAATGCCAGGATCTCGTGATCAATAAGGCCAAATACTGGCCTATGTGGATATTCGAAACACTACGGCGCATCAAACGTGGTTTCTAAACTACTTACCTGTAAGCCTGTCTATAGGTACTATGAGAAAAAGGATCGTCAATCATCATCGACTTATCAAAAATATCGACCGCACTGCGGAAAAGACCGAGCGTTTTTTTGATAAAATGTTCAAGAATAACAAGCCCCGAAAAGTAAAAGATTTTACCTGGAAAGGAACTCAGTATAATCCGTATCGAAAAGAAGATACTACAGGAAACAAAAAGATGATGATCAAATTATCAGTCTTAGTGGTGTCTATTTTATTGCTTATCTACATGGTGATTTTTAGTGGGCTTTTCAATATTACAGACGTACATATTTCAGGAAATAGCAGGATTACGACTGCAGAAATAGAAGAGGTAATTTCAAATACGCTTGGGTATAAGAGTTTTGGTTTTATTCCAAATTCAAGCTTTCTTATTGCGAATACACTCGATATTTCAGAAGTGCTGAAAAAACGTTTCCCGATTGATGAAATACAGGTAGAAAAACGTTTCCCACATGAAATGAATATTGTTATCAAAGAAAAAGTTTCAACGATTATTTATGACAATGGAGTCATGTATGGGCTCGTTGGACTTGATGGATCAGTAGTTGAGCTCATTCGTGCAGTTGAAAATCATGAATGGAAGGATATTATAGGGAAAGTTTCAACAACAACTACAGATGGAGTTACGACCACAGTAGATGTGGTTGTCGATCAAGTACACACTCCAAATACCATAAATATCTATGGAGACAAGACAAAAGAATTTCCCATTATCTACGACAAGCGTAAGCATGAAGTAGGCAAAGGGCTGAAAGTATTAAAGCCTGAAGAAGTTGAGCTTATGATTGCCTGGTACAACCAGGTGAAAAATATGGACTTCGGGGTATCGTACTTTACCATAGAGAATAATATTGATTTCTACATCACCACACAGGATGGATGGACTATCAAAACTCGTTTTGCGCGTTCTCGAGCCGAAGATCAAATTCGGGAAATCAAATTAGCACTCCAAAAAATTGAGAACAAGAAAAATCTCTCGTATATCGATATCCGATACGAGAATCGGATCTACTGGAAATAAAATTGTCAGACAGAAAAAAATATGATATAAAGCTACATTGAAATAGTTCTTTTTAGGATATACGAGGGTGGGCGACAGTTCGAACCACTGCATTCGATCTCTCACTCACCCTCATATAACTTCAACAACAGGTAAAGCTGACGAGGGGCGCACCACGTGCGGGCTTACACCTTAGGAATAAAAAGACGTGGATATCATTCAAGCAGATCTTTTGTCGGAGATGGTGGGGGACAAGACCACGGGACGTCGTGACACGTCAGCAGTAGCGACTGATCTCGAGGAAGATCAAGCCGCTCCGCTCGAGCACACCACCCTCGAGGACTACCCCCAGATGGAACCCGATGAGAAACCCGGTTCCGGGCGGTCCATCCTCCAGAGCAGAAGCTTGGGTCATGACACGGAGACACCCGGAGGTGATCGCACCCCTCCGTTCTACGACCCGGACGACGTCTAGAAGATCAAGTCTCGCGCTCCCTAGGGAGTGCACCAACGCGGTCAGATTGTATGGCAAAACAACCGACCGCGTCCCTTTCATTAAGTATCAGAATGATGGTACAGAGTGAAAGAAAAACATCCCGATTGAACAGGATGTTTTTTGTTTTCTACTTATCCACACAAATGTTTATAAAGACACTTTACAGCCGAACGTACGTTCGGTATACTGAATTGTAAGGAGGAGAACAAACGTTCGTTTCAAGTTCCACCCATGTCTACCCGGCCGGGGACAAGTGTGTGACACATTAATTAACTCTTTTTATATGCCCCTCGATCTATATAAAAAAAGGATGCAAGCGTTGCTTTCCTATTACAACAAAAACAAACGGCTTCCAACCTACGAAGAAATGACCAAGGTCTTTGGGGTGAAGTCAAAATCAGCCGCATTCGACTATATTGAAAAGTTTATTGAGGATGATATTGTACGAAAGAGTGATGAAGGATTTCTCATTGCTACTCCCAAACTCTATGGAGTACGAGTACTTGGAGAAGTTCGTGCAGGAATTCCACATGACGCTGAGGAAAGTCTACTCGATTGTATTTCCCTAAATGACCTTCTTATTCACGAACCTACTCACACCTTCCTTCTGAAGGTCTCAGGAGATTCTATGCAAGGCGCTGGAATCATGTCAGGGGATATGGTTATCGTGAATAGAAAAAAGACTGCAAAACCAGGAGCAGTAGTAGTCGCGGAAATCGATCATGAATGGACACTCAAATTTCTCATGCAAAAAGGCAAAAAAATGTTTCTCCGTGCAGCAAACAAAAAATACCCAGACCTGTTTCCAAAATACGAATTAAAAGTCGGGGGAGTGGTGACTGGTGTAGTAAGACAATATATATAACATATCCTTACTATGAAAACCTATCTCATTTCATACGACCTTACGAAACCTGACTCGAATGCGGAATATACCATGCTCCTCAAAATGATCAAATCCGCTAATCGATGGAGTAGACCACTAAAATCAATGTGGCTCATACAAACAGACTTAAGTTCACTGGACATCGTCAATCAATTAAAAAGCGTTGTTGATGTAAAAGACAAAATTTACGTAACAGAAATCACACGAAATTGGGCATCAATCAATTTATCAAATTCACTGCTAGTTGGTGCAAACTAAAAGGAGAAAAAGCCGCGGGTCTGTATAACCCTCGGTTTTTTATTTTGTAAAACATCCTATAAATTAGAAGGGCCCCGTCTCTCATACAAGAGACGGGGCCACGAAGTGATCAGAAACTCGCGATGGCAGTGCCAGTGCGGTTTCTGGTCGAGAAGGCGACGGTAATGGGTAGATGCTCGAACACGGTCACCCGAGGCAGGTTCAGGGTGTGGAGAACCCCGTAGCCCTGGACTCGATAGAGGTCAGAACCCGAGCAGCGGACGCGTTCGACCTTGTCTACACGAAGGACGAGACGATGATCGGACCCACCGTACTCGACTGTGAAGAAGACGGAGTTGTCGGTGCCATCTTCCTGATCCATGAAGACCGCCACCATCAGGGTGAACTTGTCAGGACCTTTCGTGACTTTCATGGCCTGAACTGACTGAGACATACGGACCACCTTTTTCTGAAAGACTCCTTTGGGCGAGGTAGGAACCATAACCTCCTTAGTCCATTACTAGACCGACCTATCCATACAGATAGGAATTACTCAAAGAGCGACTAGCCATACTATGCCAATATAGCGGATTTGTCAAGGTTAGTAACAGAAAGCAAACTTAGACTGTAGGATAACCAGAAAATAAAAAAATCCTATTTCTAGGATTGTTTTTAATTAACCAACTTCATAACTTTTTTAAAGAATGACGGTAGGGAGTAGTGGGAAAAGGCTTGGTCGTGTGACAGACACAGTGTCGCACAATCAAACTACTAAGGCAAATTTTAAAAGAAAAAAATTCATCACCGACCCTGAAATGTTTTGCACAAGCAAGCATTCAGGGTCTTTTTTTATTGAAAAAATTCCGTGTAATAGGGGAAACCCCAGACTGAGGCTCCAAAAGAGGCGATGAACTGAGATTTAAATGAATTGTACACGTCCTAGTAGTTAAATCAATAATAAAAGCATATGCTTCAAAAATTAACATATTGGTGGTATACTCTTATTAACATGACCAAAAAGAGAATTCACAATCCAAAAACTGGACAATATCTGTCGATTCGACAAAGGACCACTTCACAAGGAAGAAAAGGTCAAATTTTAGGTGCGTATAGTCCAGAAACCTCGAAAACTATAACTAAAAATTTTGGTCGTGCACTTAAAAAGTTATCTACGAAATAATGATCTATCTTACATTAGATTATGTTAAAGAAACCATAGTTCCAATTATTGAAAGGAACTATTCTAAACCAAACAATCCTGCACATAACTATCTTTCAGAAAAAGAAGGATTACAAAAACTGGAAGGCTGCTTAGAGAGAGTTAAGTGGGATTATGTTCAAGGTTTCTATCCAAAGGCAGCCCAATTATTTTTAGAAATTAATTTGGGTCATTTTTTTGTAAATGGAAATAAACGGATGGCGCTTACAACGCTGCTCACATTTATATTTGAAAATGACTATGCTATTTTTGCTGAAATTGCTAACGACAGAGAAGAAATAAAGAAAATTTATTTAGAAATGTTATTGAAGATACTTCCAGAATTTCAGGATTATGAAGATGAAACAGACTTCACTGCACAAGAATTTGGATTTTATAATTTAACACTTATAACTCTAGAAGCCAGAAAACACGGAGTTACACATGATGACCTAAAAAAGAGAGTGGAAAAATTTTTGGATGCTGTGACGGCCTCACCTGAGGATCTACGGATTATGGAAAAGTTTATTAAAAATAAATAGGGGAGAGTAGTTTACATATCTTTGTGGACGCCTCATTGTCTAATCAGCTAATGCTTGTTTAACGTGTATGTTTAGTGTTGTCTACACGTCGGTAGCTCATTCCTGACTTAGGAGTAGGAGGAAAAGGTTCACCTTTTACAACCGTAACTTCTAAGCCCGTTGCTCCACCACGAGGTCCAATCTTCTCATACTGAGCCGATCGTCTCGAAATCATGCCAGGCCTAAGGGTCTCTTTTTTCATAGAAAAAAAATTCCTTTCTTTAGACGGGTCGACGACATCCGCCAACTGCTTAATGCAGCAAGTTGTCAACTGCGGCAGATAGAGGAATCAGACGACTTTGAGGCGTCCACAAAGATATGCAATAATAAAAGTATACCATACCTACCTGACCTCAAGAACTATTAAAAAAGCCGATCACTCTTGGTCGGCTTTTAGATTCTTTTTGATCTAAGAAATTAGAATAGAAAATGCTAGTCAGCCCCGTGTCGCATGACTTTAACTATACGACATAGGGAAGTGCTTCTTTGCCAAGGTAACAGGATATACATGGCGTCGTACAATGTATATTATAAGACACCTATACTATGGAGAAGCTAGCTTTCAATCAGTCTTTTGAACCTTTAGGCTTCAACCATTATGTTCATTTAATTGAAAAGAAATGTTCACTCCTCCCTTGTCTATCTACGTAATATTTCTTCTGCGAATATCTTTTGATTCTTTCTTGTACCTTTTATATCCATCTACTACTCCCCTACGTTTTGCGACACTACAGAATGTGGCTTTAAAAACTAGTGGTATGAGATATCATCTTTTTGCATAAGTTTTGGAGGCGGGACTATTTTGCAGCCCCGATATATAACTTGAAGCGATTATACACCTCTTTCAAGAGTTGCGCGTCCTCCAGTGCATTGTGACCACGAGTATCATAATTACTTTTCTTGACGCCAATGCGGTCAAAGAACTCTTGTTTGCCCATACTGCCAGGATCAAATCCATGAGCAAAAAGAATTGAAGCAAAATCAATAGGTATCCAAAATGCAGGATGTTTTTGTGGATCAGAAAAAAGATCGTACCAGTAGATCGAATCAAACTGATTTACATATGCCATGAGGTATGGCTTATCAGTACCCACAAATGCTCGCAATTTTTCACGAGCAACTTCTTTTGAAACTACATCTTTTCCAGAAAGTGATGGCAATACATGCTCAATAACCCATGGATCCATTTTTTCAAGCGGTGGTTGCTCAAATTCGAGGTATAGTTCTTCGCCAGTTTCTTTCACGAGTCCTACAGACAATAATTCACCAATTCGTGCATTGAGATAGGTGAATTCAGTATCAAAAAATATAATTGGTTTTTCATGTTTCATATTATTCCCAATCTTTTATCAAATAATCAAGCGGATTCACTGGAATTCCATTTTTTCGAACTTCAAAATGTAGATGAGGACCAGTGGTGAATGGACCAGCTCCCACAGTGCCAGGAGTAGCTCCAGAATAGCCAATAATGTCACCACGAGTCACAAATTGATCTTCTTTTACAGAAATCTTACTCAGGTGTCCGTATACAGTCGTAATTCCGCTATCATGTGCAATCATCACATACGCATAGCATGATGCGAGCGTACAAGTACGTGCACGTGCAATATATCCTGATTTTACTGCTGCGACTGGTGTGCCATGTGCGCTTCTGATATCAATCGCAGGATGCTCGTAAATATAGCGGAATGGATAGCTTTTATCATGGAAATACGCAGTCACATACCTGCTTTGAGTGGGCCACGAAAGTAGTGTTTCATCATCAGGAAGGGCATTAAATTGTTTGTTTTCTGCTAATTTTTTGCGTACCGCCTGCTCAGTTGCTACAATTTCATTTTCCACCTGTTTTGACTGTGATTTGAGATTTGCCACCATCGACTTATAAGTCATCTCAGACGATTGTGTCTGCGCAAGAAGTCTTCCTTTGAATTTAGACTGCTCATCCAGGTCACTCTTGCGATTAGCCAATCGTTCTTTCAATTGTTCGTATGTTTTTTTACGCTCTTCAGTCTCAGCTTTTTTTTGCTCTAATTCTTCTTTGGCAATACGAATGGCTTTGGCACTCTGACCAAGATCCTGCTCAATACTCTTGAGGTATTGCACGCGGGTATAGAAATCAGAAAAATTGTCATATGCTGCCATGACTTCAATGTATTTCTTATTATTCTCATAATGAAGTGTACGAACAAGCTCAGCAAGCATTTTTTGCTGCTTATCAATAGCTTCTTCTTTACTCACAATTCCAACAGCGAGTGCCTCAATCTCCAGCTGGAGTTTTTGCAATGTTGCTTCAGTAACCTCAATATCAAGTTCAATCTGCTTAATTTGATTATCAAGGATAGCAAGCTGATTTGAAAGTGATTGAGCTTCAGTGCGCTTTTCGCTAATCTTCTTATTATATTCATCAATACTTTTCTGAAGTTGCTCAATTTTGCTTTTTCCATCATTAATCTTCTGGGTAAGTTCGTCAATTTCAGCCTGAGTCGCAGCGTATACTGGTTCTACGACCAAAAAATGCCGCATTCCAATCAATGCAGCACAGAGTACTACGCACACACTAATCTTAAAAAAATATTTAGTCATGTACGTATAAGTATAGCACAGTTTATGTGAGGGCTGCTATACCAGCGGCAATTCGATCAAGCGTACGGGTTTTGCCAAGAACGGCAGCAATTTCAAATGGTCCAGGTGAGTTTTTTTGTCCAGAAAGTGACGTGCGCATTGGCCAGAGTACATCTCCTACGCCAAATCCTTTTTCAGCAATCCATGCTTGAGTATCTTTCTCCAATACCTCTCTCCCCCACTCCTGATCACTTTTTTGACTCAGATATTCCGAGAGCAATTCCAGTTTTTCACGAGTAGATTCTTTGGTACTTTTTTTCCAAACCAATAATTCTGGTTCATAACTAAGGCTCTCGGCAAAAATAAAACCAAGTGCTTCAGGGAATTCAGCAAGAGTTGCTGCTCTCCCCTTCTCAAGTTCAATAATTTGTGCCAGATCTTTCAGTTCACTTTCAGACTGAGGTAATGCTTTGATAAGCCCATGATTCAGCATAAATGGGGCGACACGTCGTGCGAGTTCAGTAGTATCCATTGCCATCATGTATTGTTTGTTATACCAGTTCAATTTTTCTACATTAAATACTGCAGCAGCTTTGCTTACCTTATCAAAATCAAATCCAGCTTCTAATTCTTTCAGAGAAAATATTTCTTGTTCAGTGCCAGGATTCCAGCCAAGAAATGCCACAAAATTAACGAGTGCTTCAGGTAGGTATCCCTTCTGTTTAAAATCCTCAACACTTACATCACCATGGCGCTTACTCATCTTCTGTTTCTGCGCATTTACAAATAGAGACAGGTGAGCAAATGTAGGGGCAGTCCAACCAAACATTTTGTATAACTCAACATGCTTTGGAGTAGAAGGAAGCCATTCTTCACCACGAATAACATGAGTCACTTCCATAGTATGATCATCAACCACTACTGCAAAATGGTACGTAGGAAATCCGTCAGCTTTGATGAGAACTTGATCATCGACGAGACTATTTTTAAACTCTACTCTTCCTCGAACCAAATCTTCAATAACCGTTACTCCTTCTTTTGGCATTTTCATACGAATGACACTCTTCTCACCTGCTGCAATACGGTCATGAGCTTCAGTAAGAGACAAGTCACGGCAGGTTCCATCATACCCCGTAGGTAGTTTGTTCTTTTCCTGGTACTCTCGGAGTTGGGCAAGTTTTTCTTTGGTACAAAAACAATAATACGCATGGCCTTTATCCAATAATTCTTTGATGTATGTTTGGTAAATGGACAATCGCTCAGACTGAATATACGGACCAAAATTTCCCTTTTGTGCAATCGTACCATCGTCGTTCATGACCACACCTTCGTCGATCGTAATTCCTGCCCATTGCAATGAAGAAGTAATATTTTCAATACCCCCTTCGACAAAGCGCTCACGATCAGTATCTTCAATTCGGAGCATGAATACTCCCCCATTTTTTTTGGCAAACAAATACGCAAAAAGAGCAGTTCGGAGACCGCCGACATGGAGCATTCCAGTTGGACTAGGAGCAAAGCGAGTTTTGATCATACCTATATTCGTGACATGAGAATTGCGGCAGAGATCGCAATGTTTAGAGATTCTGCTTTTCCTTTACCGGGAATAGTATAACGGACATCTACTACGTCTTCAAGCTCAGGTGAAAGACCCTGTGATTCAGACCCAAAAAGGAATATTTTTTTGTCTGCTT
>DAORJA010000038.1:0-10499 GCA_035438805.1 Candidatus Magasanikiibacteriota bacterium | reverse complement strand
TCGTCGTTGTGGGTATGCTAGAATGGTTGGTAGGAATACAGGACAAACAAGCTATATGCGAATGATCAATGGGAGAACACTGTACCCGCGGTTTCATGCATATATTGAAGAATTTGAAGGTGGATTTCAGGTAAATCTACATCTGGATCAGAAACAGCCAAGCTACCAAGGAACATCCGCGCATGGCGGAGAATATGAGGGTGAAGTGGTAGAACGTGAAGGTGCGCGGATAATGGCTATGATTGCTACGTTTAAGCTATAACAGTTTTCTCTATGAGTACATTTTTCTGGGCATTATTTGGTCTCGTAATAGGATTTTTTGTCGTGATGAGTGTGCGTTTCAGAAAAACAAAGTTACTAAGCAATTTCAAATACCAGCCTGATGAAAAACAACTATTCGAAGAAAAACCAATAAAATTAGAGTATGGGACTGATCGTCCAAACCGAACAGTAGGTATTACTGCGGGTGGAGGAATATCAGTAACTTCACGAAGTGCCAGACGGACTCGGATTCTTCGTCCTTGGATTCGTGTGACAAATAAAAATATTATTATTGTACAGAAAAAAGAAGAAAAACCAGATGGACCGATTTATGCTGTGTTGTGGTACGGGTCGGCGAGTGGTGACTCTGCAGTTTCTTCATGGTGGAAAACAGGCTATGTGACTGTTCCTATTACGGTGTCTGAGATACGTGCAGTCGCACAAGAGGATGGAGTGTATATGATTGAAATTCCTCTGCCTTCGTTGCTTCCTCTGCCGGGTATGGAAAATATGCAACAAACGGCAAATATATGGACATCTCAGCTTTCACAATACGAAAAAGCATTGGACATAAAGATCCCGGTGAAATCAGAAAACTAATCAGAGAATTAAAAAAACACCCCCGCCTCTCGCGAGAGGCGGGGTTGTTTTTATTATCGTACAAAAATTCTTTTGACGCTATAGAGAATAAAAGAAAGGATGAGGAATAATAAGGAAACACCGGTTGCATACACGAGCACCCAGGCAAAGGTATAGAGAAGTGTTACGTGTGAGAGAAGGAATTGAGTATATGGAACTTTGGTAAGCGTGAGAATAATATTTATAAGAAGCATGAGAAGTGAGATGTGAAAAAATCCTTTCCACATCGTCCTCTGGTCATATGAACTTGGAGCCATGTGCAGTGCGATTGAGAGTGAGAGGAAAAAGAATACCCAGAATTTCCAATTACCTAAATCAATTTGTGCCCATGCATTACTAAAAGATGTGCTCCATGCCTGTAAAAACTCGTGGAGCGTATGAGGAAGTGTAATTAATGGAGTGATAATCGCTGTTGGGTTTTCAAAAAAGAAATATAAGAGAGCAATCAGTGCGGCTGAACAGAAGGTAATAGGGGATGAACCAATAAAAAAATTACCCATGCTCTGATACGCGCTCCGTCGATCATAACTATGCTCTACATACCCAAGCTTTCCAGAATTTCGGTCAGGACTAAATAGACTCATCGAATGTATCTGGTGGCGGAATATTTTTGCCATGAGCCAATGCGAAATTTCATGTATAGGTGTACCAATGACTCCTGTGACAATAATGCCTGTCCAGCCAAACACATGAGAAAAATATCGAATGGTCAGTTTGTAAATAATCGAATGAATAAATCCAAGAACAAAAAAAAGTCCGAAGACAATGGCAATTTGAATTAAGGTTGAAGTAAGGATTAGTTTGGTGGCTTCAAGTAGCATAGATTTTTACGACTTACGACACATGGAACACGACTAAAATTTATTCATTTATCTTTCTTTCAATACTAATAATAGTCGACCATAACATTTTTGAAATTTCTTCAGCATCTTTAATAATTTTCCGATACACTACCTCGTCAATCCATTTTTGGCAGTATCCAAAGTAAAGTAAGTATGTTGATTCTTTGAGTGAACCGTGACTAATTTCATAAAAATTTAATTTTACTTTTTCTCTTCTTCGAGCATATCCTTCAACATAATTAAGCATTACTGAGAGTGACGCACGCGTAAGTTGTGAAGTTGCACCAAATTTTTCATAACCCGGAAATGACTTACTTACATTATATGTGTGCATTACAAATTGATGAATTTTTAATTTCAAATTATCATGAAATTTCCCCTCCATAGAAATTCATTTAGTATTATTGTGTATATTGTTCCATGTATCGTAAGTCGTAAACCTAAGTATATCACTCAATCTCTCTACAAACAAAAATCCCGCTTTCGCGGGATTTCGTTATTTCTTTTTCTTTGTTGCTTTCGCCTTTGCTTTTGCAGTTGCTTTTCCTTTTGCTACTGAGATTGCTTCAGCATCGCGAACA
The DNA here is from genome assembly GCA_035438805.1 of Candidatus Magasanikiibacteriota bacterium. Taxonomy (GTDB): domain Bacteria; phylum Patescibacteriota; class Patescibacteriia; order Magasanikbacterales; family UBA922; genus UBA922. The sequence goes on along the minus strand of DAORJA010000038.1, from coordinate 8,176 downwards.
TGAACATATTTCGCAGTTTTGAGTTTTCCATCAAAACGAGTGCGTTTTTTGGTCTGGAACTTTACAGTACCAGATGCTACTGCAAATAGAGAATCATCTACTGCACGACGGACATTGTTTCCGGGGTGTATGCGAGTACCTCGTTGTCTTACGAGTATCATACCTGGGCGAACCATTTGGCCATCGCCAACTTTCACGCCGAGGTATTGTGGATTGGAGTCGCGTCCAAGCCGCACTGCACCACCCGCCTTTTTGGTTGCCATAGGACAAAAGTAAAGGGGGTTTAATTTCGTTTAAAATGTAATACGCTTGGAGAGTATACGTCATTCCCTCTTTCTTGTCAAGACACTCATCGCCACGTATACTATAGGGCATATGGAGTATCACGTATACCCGCTCAAGCTATATATAAGGAAAATTCCCGTTATTGTACTCATGATAACAGGAATCCTGCTCAATGTGTTTTCATGGGGCTGGCTCGCTCTTCAAGTTCCACGCACTGCTGAGCAGGTTTTTTTGCATTATACGATCCTATTCGGAGTAGATCAGATAGGGGAAAGAGGTCAGATATTCTTGGTTCCATTGATTGGATTAGGCCTCTTGGTGCTTAATTTTTTGATCGGATGGGTGTTATATCGAAAAGATTGGTTTTATTCGTATGCACTTGTGGGGATCGGGGTTATTCTCAATATCTACGTAGTTATCTCAAGTGTTCTGGTCGTTTTTTTGAATATTTAAACATACTTCTTCATATCTAAAGCCTGGCATATGCGTCGGAGTGTTTCGGTAAGCGGTGAACATGCTGATTACGTCTTTATCGGCTATGCCGCAGCAATTATTTTGTTTGGGCTCTTGGTATTAAGTTCCGCTGGAGTTGCTGTTGGAATTGATAGATTTTCTGACTCCTACTTTTTTATTAAACGACAATTTTTCTTGGGTTTTTTGCCAGGAGTTGTCGCATTTCTCGTTACTTCTCGTATCAATTATACGGTATGGAGAAAGTATGCGCTTCCTATTTTTGCCTTATCTGTATGTTTGCTTATTCTGGTTTTCATTCCAGGCATTGGTTCTGATAATAATACCTTTGCGCATAGCTGGATTGTGCTGGGTAATTTTTCATTTCAACCAATTGAAGCTGCAAAATTAGCGCTAGTTATTTATCTTGCTGCGGTATTGTCGACTATAGGAAAGGGGATTAGAGGAGTGCAGGGATTTCTTTCAATTTTTGGTGTCGCATTGATTCCTGTAGTATTTATTGCGCTTCAGCCAGACACCGGAGGAATGTTTATCATGGGATCGTTGATTATACTCATGCTCTTTTTTGCTCGTGCAAAAATGAGTCATCTGATGGTGATATTTCTCTTGGGTATTGTTGCGTTTGGAATTATGATTATTGCAGCACCTTATCGCGCAAATCGATTTATGACATTCCTTCACCCTGAGCTTGATCCGGAAGGTAAGGGCTATCAGATCAATCAAGCGTTTTTGGCAATTGGCACTGGTGGTTGGACAGGTTTGGGACTTGGGCATTCGCGACAGAAATTTCAGTATTTGCCCGAAGTTCATGCGGATAGTATTTTTGCTGTTGCTGCAGAAGAGCTTGGGTTTGTGGTAATGGTCGGTTGCCTCGTTGCGTATTTGTTGTTGATTTATCGAGGATTTACGATTGCACGTAGTTCACCAGATGATTTTGGACAATATTTAGTTCTGGGAATTATGAGCTGGATTGGTATTCAGACGTTTATGAATGTGGGAGCAATGGTTGGAATTATGCCTTTGACGGGGGTCCCCTTGCCATTTGTAAGTCATGGGGGGACTGCGCTCATGATCGGTATGGCAGCATTAGGTATTGTGGTCAATGTAAGTAGATACGCAAAAAATTAAAATCATATATTATGAAGATATTATTTTCCGGTGGTGGAACATTGGGTCCAGTGACTCCCTTGCTCGCCATCAAAGACGTAGTTCTAGAAAAAGATGCGGAGTCTTCATTTGTATGGATAGGAACATCTGGTGGTCCTGAACGCCAATTGATAGAAGAACATCGTCTTCCATTTTATCCGATTACAGCAGGTAAATTTCGCAGGTATTTTTCGTTTCTGAATATATTTGATGTAGTACGCGTGGTAGTAGGTTTTTTTCAATCAATTAGAATTTTACTTAAAGAAAATCCCGATATCTGTATTACTGCTGGGGGATTCGTATCTGTTCCGGTGCACAGTGCTGCATGGCTTCTCGGTATTCCTACGTGGGTGCATCAGCAAGATGTCGAAGTAGGGCTCGCAAATAAACTCATGACACCGCTTGCAAAAATGATCACTACCTCACTTGAGGGTATTACCAAAGAGTTTCCAGCAAAAAAAACAGTGTGGCTGGGAAATCCAGTGCGCAAAGAAATTTTTGAAGGAAATCGTGCTCATGCGCGAAAAATGTTTAATCTTACCTCTCGCTTGCCTGTGGTATTGGTTCTTGGTGGAGGAACAGGATCTCTCAAAGTGAATCAATTGATTGCAGAGGCAACACCGCATCTCGGGAGTCATGCAGAAATTATTCATTTATCAGGTAAAGAGCGTCCGCAAGAATCAGTCGTAAAAACAGCTGAATTGTTCCCTAATTATCGCGTGTACCAATTTCTCGGACGCGAAATGAAAGATGCGTATGCTGTCGCAGATATTATTGTCTGCCGAGGCGGATTTGGAACCTTGACCGAAGCTGCAGCATTGGGAAAACCATGCATTATCATTCCAAAGCCAGGACATCAGGTGGAAAACGTTCGATTTCTTGAGCGTGCAGGTGCTGCAGTCTTGGTAAATGAGCTTACTGCTGATGGACTATTTCTTGCCAAAAAAATTCGGGAAATACTCGGGAATCCAGACTACGCAAAATCTCTGGCTACATCCATGCATCATACGCTCAAAACCGCAGAATCAAAGGACATTCTTGAAATATACAATCGAGTACTTGGCATAGCCCCATAGACAACGTTTGTGCTATACTGTAAGCGTTAGATTTAATTGAATTCGTCCCATGCCAACTCCACAGCTCCGGGCTCCGGGAGCAGCTCCAAAAAAAGCTGAAGACATTTGTTTGTTTGGTCAAACCAATTACCGCAATCAAATGCGTCGTTTTGGTATCAAAACTGATGATCGCCGTCGTCACATGTATGTGATCGGGAAAACAGGTATGGGGAAAACTACGATCATGGAAAACATGGTCTTGTCAGATATTTATGCTGGACATGGAGTAGGACTCGTGGATCCGCACGGAGACTTTGCTGAAAAAATTATCAACCATATTCCCTCATGGCGATTGAATGACGTGGTGTACCTCAATCCGGCAGATACTGATAACCCAATTGGCTTTAATATTCTTGAAGTAAAAAATGAAGAGCAGGCGCATCTTATTGCTGGTGGACTCATGGGAACATTCAAAAAAATCTGGCCAGATGTGTGGAGTTCGAGAATGGAATACATTTTAAATAATACACTGCTCGCATTGCTGGATTATCCGGGTTCGACCTTGCTCGGTGTAAATCGTTTATTATCTGACAAAGAATATAGAAAGCGTGTAGTAAGACACTTGAAAGATCCGGTTATCAAAGCATTTTGGCGCGATGAATTCGCCAATTACGATGATCGCTATGCAAAAGAGGCTGTCGCTCCGATCCAGAATAAGATTGGTCAATTTTTGTCAGCTTCAGTCATTAGAAACATGGTCGCACAAGTGAAATCTACGATCAATGTTCGTGAACTCATGGATTCTCAGAAAATTTTCATCATGAACTTGTCAAAGGGACGTATTGGTGAGGATAATAGCCGTCTCCTTGGAGGAATGCTTATTACCAAATTGCAATTGGCAGCTATGGAGCGTGTAGACACGCCAGAGCCTGATCGAAAAGACTTTTTTCTGTATGTTGACGAGTTTCAAAACTTCGCAACTCCGTCTTTTGCCAATATTTTATCTGAAGCACGCAAATATCGTTTGAGTCTTATCATGGCACACCAATATGTGGCACAGCTCGACGAAGTGGTCGCTGATGCAGTATTTGGAAACGTGGGAACCATTGTGACCTTTCGTGTGGGAGGAGCTGACGCTGAAATGCTCGTAAAAGAATTTACCCCTACATTTACTGAAGAAGATATTGTAAATCTCACAAAGTACCAGATTATTTTGAAGCTCATGATCGATGGTGTTGCATCGCAACCATTTAGTGCTGCAACACTTCCGCCGCTTGCGAGCCCTACTGGTTCTGCAGAAAAAGTAATACGTGTATCACGTGAACGATATGCTAAAAAGCGTGAATTGGTAGAAGAGAAAATTGCGCGCTGGAGCAGCTCGACAAACGATGCGGAAGATGCTGGTGCAGAAGAAGAGACTGTATTGTTGCCAGAAAATAAAGAATTAAAAAAATTACCTTCAGCTGATCCAATTGCTCAACTACCAAAACCTCAGCCTAAAAGAGAAGAAGGAAAGCAAGAGCAGAAAAAAAGAGAAGAGCCGGGAGAAAAAAAAGTTGATGTAGTGCAAGAAAAAGTAATTTCACTCTCCAGTCTTCCACCGCGTACTGATACTCGGCGTGATAAGCCGCATGTATCTACTCCTCCGGTGAGCGTGTTTGAAAATCGTCCACCTCGTCCTCTTCCTACACAGCAAGGACAATCTCAATCACAGCCCCAAACTCAAGTTCAGGGTGAACCAGGTACAGGAAAAAAGCGAAGACGAAGAAGAAAAAGAGGAAATCGGGATGCGCAAGGGAATCCACTAGGTGGAAGCCCTCAAATGGGTAATAGAGGAGACAATCAGCCAAGACAGCCTCAGGTTCAAGAGAATCATACTGAGTTGCATCAGGCTCGCCAAGTGGTGGAAGGCGTGATTGTTCCGCCTGCTCCAAAACCTGCAGCACCCGTACCTCCTCCACAGCCACCGAAGCAGGTAGATGAGCCAAAGCCAAAAAAATTGAATGAGAATGAAGAAATTAGTTTTGATGACTTAGTATAATAAACATAATTCTATGAAAGATCTGAATCTCAAACGTGCTATCGGTTTTTCTGTATTGTTTTATATCGTAAGTTTTATTCTATTCGCACTCATGTCCGTGGTTTTTGGGACGAGCATTGATACTAAACCTAATGAAATTCCATTGCTACAATGTATCGTATATCTTCTGTCTTTGATTCCTGCAATACTCGTGTGCGCAAAATGGTACTTCAGAAAATTCCAACCTTCTACTCAAAGGGGAGTTTTGTTAGGAATTGTTGCGCTTATTGTTTCGTGTGTCTTTGATCTCGTGTTGGTTACCACAAGTATGCCAGACGGGGGAGGAATAGAAATGTTGGGAAGTCTCTATACTGATTGGAAATTTTTTGCGACTATTGTGATACTTGTGGGTACGAGTGCATATGCTGGATTCGAATTTGATCGGACGTATACGTTTGAAGAAGGGGCTTTGCGCAAGAAAAATTAAACTAAAAAACATCGGTAGAAATGCCGATGTTCGTTTTGTTAGACGACTCACGACGCACATAACACGACAATTGGTAAAATATGGAGGGGACATTTCATGCTATTTTGAAATTAAAAATTCACAAATTTGTGATGTCAGTTTATGCTACTAGCAAATCGTTTCCAAAAGAAGAAAAATACGGGGCTATTTCACAGATTAATCGTGCTTCTTTATCGATAATGTTAAATTATATTGAAGGTTTTGCACGAAGGAAGGAAAAAGTTAAACTTCAATTTTATGAAATTAGTCATGGATCTTTAAAAGAGTCTAAGTATCTTTTATACTTCGCATATTGCCAAAAGTGGATCGAAGATGTACCATATCGCAAAATTATTAGAGATGCAGAAGAAATCTCGAGAATGCTATGGTCTACGATAGATAATATTGAAAAAAGAATGGATGATTAATATTTTGAGTCGTGTTCCATGTGTCGTGTGTCGTTTACTTAAAATTATATGTTTTTCAAACCAAAAAAATCTAAGAAAATCCTCATTGCCATGTCTGGCGGCGTCGACTCATCAGTTGCTGCCGCTCTTTTGGTTAGAGCAGGGTATGATGTTACGGGAGCATTCATGATCAATTATGATACTGCGGATGAAGCGGTAACGACTGATGGAGAGTCATGTTGGATTCCCGAATATCGAGATGCGCTTCGTGTGGCCGCGCGATTGGACATTCCATTGATCAAGCTCGATTTTAGAAAAGAATATAAAGAAAAAGTGTTGGAATATGTATATAGAGAATACGAAGCAGGTAGGACGCCTAATCCAGATGTGCTATGCAATAGTCTGATCAAATATGGTGCATGGCTTGAAGTTGTAAAGAAAAAAGGATTTGATATCCTCGCTACTGGACACTATGCGGAAGTGAAAAAAAAGGGGAGTATATATCAGTTGCGAGAGTCAGTTGATACAGAAAAAGATCAGACATATTTTTTGCACCAGTTGAACCAAGAGCAATTGTCCCATGCACTGTTTCCCATTGGGAAATACAAAAAAAGCGAAGTACGAAAATTAGCTGAAAAATTTGATTTGCCGACTGCACAAAAAGAAGAGAGTATGGGAATCTGCTTCATAGGCGAAGTATCAATGAAAGAATTTTTGGGTAAACGTATCAAAGGAAGAAAAGGAAAAGTGAGGAAACAGGATGGAGAGGTGATTGGCGAGCACGTTGGACTTCCATTTTATACTATTGGGCAGCGTCATGGATTTGCACAAACCGGGGGAGAGAGACCTTTGTATATTGTAGGTAAAGATATAGAAAAAAATGAAATTATTGTGGGCAATGAAAATGATCCATTGTTATTTACAACAAAAATTGAAGTGTCTGGTATGCACTGGATATCAGGTGAGCCCGTGAGCTCGTCATTTGACTGCACGGTGCGTTTTCGTCACCGACAGAAATTAGAAAAATGTACGGTCCATGTGTCTGACCCTCAGAATATTACGATTACCTGCACCAATCCTCAGCGTGCAATTACTGCTGGACAATTTGCAGTGCTGTATAAAAAAGGCGTGTGTCTGGGTGGAGGAGTTATTTCTTAAAATAAAAAAGCACCGTATGTCGGTGAATGTGTTTGTGCCGCCCGTGTTTGTCGCATTCGTCCAGAGGGACGGAACAAACACGGGGCAGCGGTCAGGCGATCTGGCGTTGGGTTTCCAGCTTTGCCTGTCTGAGACGGCGGCCTTCGGGGGTGTCGGCACGGTAGAAGACCCCGTCAGGGCTTTCGATGAACATGTTGCCTGTCACCGCCGACATGATTTCGAGTACCAGAGGGAGGCCGTTCAGGGCAGTGTTGTTCTCGAGGTTGAGGGGTTTGCGATGCTCGGCCGAGTGTCCGGTCCATAACCGGGCGTTGCCGTATTCGGGATCATAGTAAATCTGCGTGACTTGGTGCAGATCAGTCAGACTGAGCATGGAGATTTTCTTCCTTTGTTTGGTGTGTAACACTATGTATGCACAAAACTAGCAGAGAATATCATATATTTTTGCCCCTGTCAATATGACTATGATATACTTTTTATCATGAGTGAGGTGTGTACATTTAATTTTACTAATAATTAAATATGGAACCAGAAGTAATCAACATGACTAGCTTTCTCCTCGCTACGTGGCCATATATTATCCTTGTGGGCATCATTATATTTGTCGCCCTCAAATACTTGCGCTAAACCAAAATTTACGGTACGATTGCACAGGTATGCGTACAACAGACTTACGAAAAAAATATTTGGAGTTTTTTGCTGCGAAAGGCCACGCCATTATCCCATCGTCTTCGCTTATACCAGAAAATGACCCAACCACTCTTTTTACCGGCTCAGGAATGCAGCCGATGGTTCCATATTTGCTCGGGCAAAAACACCCGACAGGAACTCGAATTGTAGATTCACAAAAGTGTTTCCGTTCACAAGATATTGAAGAAGTGGGGGACAATCGCCATACCACCTTCTTTGAAATGCTTGGTAATTGGTCTTTGGGTGACTATTTCAAACAAGAACAAATAGGCTGGATGTGGGAATTTTTGACTACGGAAATCGGCCTTGATCCACATAGGCTGTATTTCACATGTTTCAAAGGAAATGAAGAGCTTGGAATTCCACGAGATACTGAAGCAGCACAGTTATGGCAGAAGTTATTTGCAGATAAAGGGATCGACGCAAGTATTGGAGAGAA
>DAORJA010000037.1:0-10517 GCA_035438805.1 Candidatus Magasanikiibacteriota bacterium | reverse complement strand
CGGTTTCAATTAAATCTCGATACTGCTCTTCCGTCCATATTAAAAATTGAATATATCCTTCAATACTGATGACTTCAAAACTAAACCATTTTTGTTTATATCCATCATAAAATTTTCCTTTCAAATCCGGCTTACTAAACACACCTGCCAAGTGGGAAAAAAGCTGTTCTACTGCTTTTGGTGTCTGAACATTGAGAAGAGGGATATCAATTGCAAGCACCACGTATTTCCAATGATGCGTAGTCTGATGTACTTTCATATGATGGTACGTATCAAGGATTTCTTTCAATAAAAAATTAACAATTGGAATCCACAGGAAAATCGCAAATAATTGAATAAGAATCAGCAGTGGTGGCTGATTGATAAAATCAAGAATCGATGAAAAATTGAATGTAAACAAACCAAATTCCATAAAAAGCTAATCCTAGTGATGTCCGCCTCCATTAGGGTCAACCATTTTGAAGACAATCGGATATATAATAATCACAACGACAGCTGCGAGCCACCAACCGAGAGTTCCTGCCACATATCCTGCCAGAAATACAACCACAAATGCAATCGTAGCTAAAAACGCGATAATGTGGCGAGTAGAAGTATCAGTCATAGAAGGTAAAGTTATGCGAAAAGTATAGCATAAGTTTCAATAAAAAAACAATTTCCTAAACGGAAATTGTTTTAATGAAATTAACGTAAATTAGCTTACTTTGATTTCTTCGACATTCGATGTGACACGATCAATAATGGTGAAGCAATGAAAATCGATGAATAAGTTCCGAAGAAAATACCGATAATAAGTGCCAACACAAAGTATTTGATTGACTCTCCACCAAATATGAAGAGAGAAAGAAGCACTACCAGAACAGTAACCGAGGTATTAATAGAACGAACAAACGTTTCATTCAATGCACGATTTACAGTGCTCTCAAATTCATGCGCCCCATATTTACCCAAGTTTTCTCGAATACGGTCAAATACGACAATCGTATCATGTACTGAAAAACCAAGAATCGTGAGAAGTGCCAATACGAATGAGATACCTACTTCAACACCCATGAAATGACCGAGAAGAGAGAATACTCCGATAGTGATGATAATATTGTGAAACAATGCGATGATAGCTGCGAGTCCATATTTCCATGAGGTAACTGGTCGTGATACTTTTCTGAATGTGTATGCAATATAGCTACCGATTGCGAGAAGTACTACGACTACCGCCTGCACTGATCGCTGCTTCAGAGATTCACTGATCGCTGGACCAATAGTTTCAATACTTTCTTCCAGTACTTTGTTTTCAGGTGCTGTTTCAGTAGCCGGAGTTTCAAACTTCTCACGGGCTGCTGCAAGAATACTTTGATGTTCATCTTCCGTAATAAAACGAAGGCGAATGAGATATCCTTCATCCCCTACTGGTTGCACGATGGTCTCTCCGTATGTTTCGGGTGGAGTAATAGACTGCATTTCCGTGAGTTCAGGTCTCTCGCCAGTAAAGCGAAGTTCAATCAATGTTCCTCCCGTGAAATCAATGCTCGGCTTGAGTCCGTAGATAATCAAACTTACAATACTTACTACGACAAAGAGAGATGAAACAAGGAAGAAATATTTTTGTTTTGAAACAAATGAGATATTCATATATTACGATTGTTCTTCTGAATGATCAGTGCCATGAAATAAGAATCCGCCATTTCGTTTTTTGAACCAAGGTACGACAAATCGTAACATTACACGAGTAGCAGTAATCGCACTGAAGAGACTTACCAAAATACCAATGATAAGTGCGACAGCAAAACCTTTCACAAAGTTGGTTCCAAGCCAAATCAGCAATGCACAGGTAATCAATGTTGATACGTTTCCATCACGAATAGATGTCCACGCACGCTTGAATCCTTCTTCAACCCCAACCTTGAGACTCTTTCCTCGCTGCAATTCTTCTTTCATACGCTCAAAGATAAGGACGTTTGCATCAACTGCCATTCCAATAGAAAGGATAAATCCAGCGATTCCTGCAAGAGTCAAGGTAACCCCAACAAATTTGAATATTGCGAGAGTAAGTACGATGTAGAGAGTAAGGGAGATAACAGAGAGAAGCCCAGGCAATCGGTAGTAGAGCAACATGAATAACATAATTGCAAGTACACCAATTATTCCGGCTTTTACACTCATAGCAACAGATTCCTGTCCAAGTGACGCCCCCACGGTCTGCTGACTCGCAAGTTCTACAGGAACCGGTAGAGCTCCCGCATTCAATCGCTGAGTAAGCGTCCGTGCTTCCTGTACATTGCCGCTACCCGTAATTACAGCCCGTCCATCTCTGATAACGGTCTGTACTGTTGGTGCGCTGATTATTTGTCCATCAAGGAATATTGCTACTTGTTTACCCAAATTCCGTTCAGTAATCTCAGAAAATAGTTTAGTTCCCTCGTCATTGAAATTAAGCGCTACTTGTACTGCCCCAGTTTGCTGATCAGTCACTACTTCTGATCGTGAAAGTTGTTTTCCTGATAATCCAGTCTCTTTCCACGCATCTGCTGGTGGAACAATATCTTCTTCTACCTGAGTCTCAACAAGAATTCTCCAGACTTCATATTCTTTTGCGGGTCGTTCATCTTGCTTGAAGATAATATGGAAACCAAATTGAGTTTCTACCGGCCCGATAATCTGACCATTTTGCGCGCTAAATAATGCGTTTTCAAATTCAGGTACCGTAAGCCCCATAGGAACCCAGCCTAAATTTCCTTTGTTCACAGATACTGTTGGATCAGTTGAATTTGCTACAGCAAGTTCAGAAAAATTTTCGCCTGTTGCCTGAGCATATAACTCCTGCGCTTTTGCTCGAGCTTCTTCTTTATTATACTGTGGAGCATCACAATTAGTAGCTCCGAGATAACAAATCAGGATGTGGCTTGCAAGAGCTTCTTTTCCTTCTTCACGTTCACGCCCGCGTCTAAGGATATTGTATCCATCAGCAGTTTCAACTAATTTTTGAGAAATCGCACCATCAGTTGAACTTGCAGCCCACGAATAAATCTCAGGATAAATATTAGTTGTATTTACATATGAGAGGTATCCTCCGTTTACTTTGCTTTGTTCATCTTCAGAAAGTTCTTTTGCAATGTCTTCCAACTGTTCACCTTTCTTTACACGGGCAAGAATTGCATCAGCTCGTTTTTTTGCATCAGCATTATATGCCTTCATTGATTTTTCTTCTTCAGCAGTAAGCTCACGAGCTGGTTCAGTATTTTGTTCTTTAAATTCAAGAATTGGAGTTTGTCCAATAAGATTGGTTGCTTCTTCAATATCCTGCATACCTGGCAAATCCACCGTAAGACGATATGAATCACCTACCTTACTGGTCTGAACCTGAGGCTCAGATACCCCGATTCCTCCGACACGTCTCTCAATTACGTCTCTCACACCTTCGAGTGCTCCACTTCTTTCACCTTCAGCAATAGCACTCATGTCTGCCTCATACACAAGGTGTGCTCCACCCTGCAGATCAAGTCCAAGCTGAAACGGCTTCTCAGAAACCTGAGGAATTCCCAATTTCGCAGAACTATTAATCCACGCAATCATTTTATTTACTGGCTGCGGATACACAAAAACAGCCGAAGCAACCATAAGTATGAATATGCCGGCAATTCCCCACTTAATTTTCGATCGAATGTCAGTTTGTCTATGACTCATAAGCTAGTGTTCACTATCAATTAGAATGAGCAGTATTTTACGATAGATTGCCTATAGAGTCAAGTTAAGATATGCACCCTGATTCAGGCCGCATAGTCTATAGGGAATTCGAAGCAATACTCTAAGGACTGCCAACTTTTTGAACTATAATCATAGCACTTCGTCTTCCTACGATCGGCTCATGGTTTCCAGTCTCATAATTCCTAAATGATGCTTCAAAATTGTCATACGAGTATACAAAACCTTGCCCCAATCTTGTTCCTGGATCATTCGTGATGATCTGCTTCTTGTTATCATCATACCCAATTGCTACAAGCATGTGTCGTTCAGGTCCGCCATTCAAAAAATTAGGATTATTAAGAATTTGCCCATCAAATGGAATGATAAGTATATTACCTGCCGCAAGTTCGCGTTTTACATCGTCAAGGGTAATATCATATTCAACTCGTCCACCTTTATATCCATAGAATTCTTGAAGAAGGCGTTTGTATGTGTCTTCTGCTGAAGTATCACGGTACCCACCATACTGATTTTCTTCCCAATTAGATATGTTTGTTATTTCTTCAAGTGCTTCTTGTCGAGTCAGTCCTTGTCCATTCGCCCATTTCCATGCCATGACAACTGACGCTTCTTCACATCCATCTTGTTGGCGCTGATCAGACCAATCACCAAATGGTGCTTGAGGACTAAATGAAACGTCGTGCAATACTTTAGATGGTAATTCAGTTACCTGCGGAGTACTTGTAGGTTTTACGTACGTTTCAATATCTTCTTCAACCGGATCTACAGGTGTTGAAGTAGGAGTTGTCGTTGGAGTGTTATGTACAACTGAAATAACTGGTGGACGACTGTGTGAAAAAAAATAATTACCAGCAATAAAACTGATAGCAAGTACAGTCACTCCAATTACTAATATAATACTAAGACGTTTAACCATATTTAAATTTAGAGTGCGCTAATTATGGTACCTTGGAGAATAAATATATGCAAATTTGCCGAATATTACGTACAGGAGTACAGTAAATATAGCTAGTTTATTCTTAATACTACGCATATGCGTCAGCAAATCGTGCACCCATTTTTACTCCTTATCACTAATTCACACGAATCGCAATGGTACCGAGTTGAAAGTCAAAATCGCATGATGGAACTCGAGAGTGTGGTCGAGGAAAAGACACATTTTAGCGATAATGAAGGCCATTCACGGGGCGGTGGAGCAAGCGGTGGGAATCTAAAAACCAATGAAATTTGGGATGAGGAAACGAGGAAACACCTAGATAAAGCTGTACGTATCACTAGAGAATTATATGGCGCAGCTGAGTATCACACAGTGGTTGTAGCTGCTCCAGAAAATCTAAAAAATCTACTATTGGAGGAACTCACGCTACCCAAAGTAGCGATACTATATATTCCAGGCAATTTCACCCACGAAAATCTGCATCAGAAATTACTAGAAAAAATACATGAAGTCTAAAATAAAAATCCCTCTATAGTAGAGGGATTTTTTTATATAAAATTAATTATACTCCATGACATTTCTTATACTTCTTTCCACTTCCACAAGGACAGGGATCATTTCGTCCAATTTTTCCTTCTACTGCTTTTCCTGCGCCCGATGGTACAACAGCAGCTTCTGATTCAGATGTTTTCTTAGCACCGTCTAATGACATTTTGTCAGTAGCCATGACTGATGGTGCTAGCTGGATTCCTGCATGAATTTTGAAAATAGTATTTGCAACTTCACGCTGAATTCCTGAGAGTAATCGATTGAAGAGATGGAAACTTTCTTGTTTGTATTCTACCAACGGATCTCTCTGACCATACCCCTGGAGTCCAATTCCTGCACGCAAATGATCAATGGTGATGAGATAATCTACCCACATCATATCAATCGTGCGGAGCAACACTCCTCGCTCAAGCTCAATCATCATCTGTGTACGAGCTTTAGGATCAGATTGCATTTTTTCAAGTGATGCAACAAATGCGTCATATACTGATCGTGCTTTTGCAGCCAATTTTTCAACTATTTCATTCCGAACTTCAATCTGGTTCTTGTTCTCTTTGGTAGCTGATTCAATAATTGACTCAATCGCCGACTTATCACTAGATTCAAGAGGCATCATTGCAGCCATGCTCTCATTAATCTCTTTTATATTCCACGTTGTTTCATCATCAGAATTGGTATGGATTGATACTACTGTTTCAATTTCCTGATCTACCATTTCAAGAATGATTTCTCGTAATTTTCTCTGTACTGCTTCTTCAGTTGGAGCAACTGAGTCAGCATGTACCATATCAATCTCTCGTTTTGCAGAATCGAGAATTTCACGGCGTTTCTTATAGATTACATCACGCTGTTTATTCAATACATCATCATATGAAAGCAAATGTTTTCGAGTATCAAAATGGTGTGATTCTACTTTTTTCTGTGCACCTTCAAGAATTCGAGTAATCATTTTCTGTTCAATCGGCATGTCATCTGGGATATTGAATCGTGTCATCACACTCTTCAATCGATCCCCCGCAAATACACGCATCAGATCATCCTCAGAAGAAACAAAAAACTGTGTTTCTCCCGGATCTCCCTGACGAGCACTTCGTCCACGAAGCTGATTATCAATACGACGTGATTCATGGCGTTCAGTACCAAGAACAAACAATCCCCCAGCCTCTACCACTTTCTTCACATCTTCCTCAACTGCAGGAACTCCACCGAGTTTGATATCGACTCCACGTCCTGCCATATTTGTCGCAAGAGTCACGGCACCTGGACGACCAGCTTGCGCAATGATTTCTCCTTCACGTTCATGATTTTTTGCATTCAAAACTTCATGCTCAATTCCTTGTGAAAATAAATACGCACTAAGCTCTTCATTTTTTTCTACCGAAATCGTACCAATAAGTACTGGCTGTCCTTTTGCTCGAGCTTCTTTTACCTTTTCTACAATTGCTTTATATTTTCCTTTGTTATTCTTGTAAATTCGGTCAGAGTGATCCACTCGATTATCTGGCTTGTTTGTCGGGATGGTGGTGACTTCAAGTCCATAAATCTTAAAGAATTCTTCTTCTTCAGTTTTTGCAGTTCCCGTCATTCCGCCAAGCTTATCGTACATGCGGAATAAATTCTGGAAGGTAATGGTTGCAAGCGTGCGGCTCTCTTTCTGAATAGGCATTTTTTCTTTTGCCTCAATTGCCTGATGTAATCCTTCAGAATATCTTCGTCCTGGCATTTTACGTCCAGTGAATTCATCAATAATGATAATTTCTTGTCCATCAACGATATAGTCCTTGTCTTTTTTGAATAAAAATTCAGCTTTGAGTGCCTGTTCAATATGATGCACTGTTCTGATTCCGCCTTCGACATATAGATTGTCGACATTGAGCCATTTTTCAAATTTAGCAATACCCAAATCAGTAAGAGTGGCACTTCGAAGTTTCTCATCAATATTATAATCTTCATTCACGACAAGCATTTTCACCAAATCCGCAAATCGATAATACTGGTCTGTCGCTTCTTCAGCAGGGGCTGAAATAATAAGAGGAGTGCGCGCTTCATCAATAAGAATCGAATCGATTTCATCGACAATCGCATAATTCATTTCAGTTCCTGGTCGCATTACCATGTCTTCAATGCGCTGCACCATGTTGTCACGTAAGTAATCAAAACCAAATTCATTATTGGTTCCATAGGTGATATCACAACGATAGGCTTCTTGGCGTGATATTGGACGAAGATATTCATTCTCAACTTTAAAACTTCCCACCTCATCTCGTTCATGATCAAGCTCACTGCCTTCTGCAGTTGCTTTTGCCGTAGCGTCATATGCAAAGCTCACGCGCTGATTCTGCACGATTCCAATCGTAAGTCCTAGGAAATCATAGATCTGACCCATCCACACAGCATCACGTTTTGCCAAATAATCATTCACGGTGACCAAATGCACACCTTTTCCAGAAAGTGCATTGAGATATACTGCAAGAGTCGCTGTAAGTGTTTTTCCTTCTCCCGTGCGCATTTCCGCAATTCGTCCGCGATGAAGAGTGATTCCTCCGATCAGCTGCACATCATAATGTCGCATGCCGAGCGTTCTTTTTGCAGCTTCACGCACTGTCGCAAATGCTTCAGGTAATATATCATCAAGTGTTTCTCCTTTTTCAAGTCTAGATTTAAACTCTGCAGTTTTTGCTTTTACTTCATCATTCGATAATTTTTCAAACTCAGGTTCAAAACTATTAATACGTTCAACCAAAGGTTGCAAAGCTTTTACTGTCTTTTTATTTTGATCTGGAAAAAATTTGTGTAGAAATGACATAAAATATTTTGTATTTTGAGTAGGGCTAAAAACAATCAGTTAGCTCTTAAAATAAGCTAACTGATCATACCACAAAATAATATCTGTGTCTACCCTAGAAAATCGTAATTTCCAGCCCTAATTTTTTCTTGAATTGATTCCAAAAAAACGGAAAAATGAGTTGAAATTTCTAGTTTACTACGCTGTTCTGCCAAAAGCAGACGTTGACAATCAGAAATTTGAGTATGTAGTCTCTCCACAGCCTCATCGAGAGGTATTGTGTTTTTCGAAAGTGCATCAATCGTATTACGCATCGCCATTGCTATTTTCCGTATTTCGACTGGATAATATGCACTTCGCGCAACATCAAGAAGAACTTTCTGAAATTCTGTTTCACCTTCTCTAAATTTTGATTCAAACCCTATACCAGTATTTTCTCCACCTTCACCTTTCATAATTCATCATTAGCCATAAAACCACCTACTCTTGATACCCTTTTGCACTCCGGAGTACTTCACGATCCTTTGAACGCAACTTACTCTTGAATTCATCAAGCTCTACTTTCAAATGATCCTTCACTTTATCAATCGCTTTGTATAAATCGTCAGCTTCTTTTCTCACACGAATCATCTTACCTTGAGGAAGGTGTACATTTGCCTCAGCAAAAAATATTTTACCTTTCTGGTGATGAGTCGAAATAAGTCCAATATCCACAGCCACTCGAGTGATACCATCAAAATATTTCACCAAACCTTCCATTTTCTTCTCGGCATACTCACGGAGCGCTTCAGTAAGCTCTGTACTATTTGCATGAATGCTGATGTTCATACGATTCGGATTAAGAATAAAATATTACCTACTTAAAAGTGTAAATTTCCTCTTCAAGTGTGATCCCAAATTTAGTATAAACCGTTTCTTTGATTCGATCAATAAGTGTCTGGACATCAGCAGCTGTTGCCCCTCCTACATTAACGATAAAATTCCCATGCTGTTGAGAAACCAGTGCTTGCCCCACCTGTTCCCCCTTGAGCCCTGCCTGCTCAATCAGCCATCCTGCAGATATTTTTCCCAGTGATAAAAACTTTTGTACATGTTCGCTATATTTATCAAAATGCTCAATCAACTGTGGACGGTATTTGCCGACATCAGGATTCTGAAAAATACATCCAGTCGATGCATGACCTTGTGGTTGAGTAGAATTTCGATAATTCAAATATTCAATTGCCTGCTTGATAAGCTCTTTGTTCTCAGTTTGTTCCAGTCCAAGCGTAACTTGAAGCACCACACCGCCTTTAGACTTAAACACGCTTGAACGATACCCAAAATCACACTGTTCAATATTAAGCTCCACGACTTCTCCATCAATATATGCCATCACATTCGTTACTGAATCTTTCATTTCAAATCCCATGGCCCCTGCATTTCCACGCACAGCTCCGCCAATAGTGCCCGGCACTCCTACACCCCATTCAAATCCAGTCAATTGTTCTTTCATCGAAAAGCGAGCGACTGATACGGTTAATGCTCCAGCATCTGCAATAATTTTTGATCCTTCGCGTTTAATTTCTTGATATTCAGGGTGGATGACGACACCATCAAAACCAGTGTCAGGAGCAAGCATATTACTCCCCCCGCCAAGAATCATATAGGAAACTCCCATACCATCGAGATACTGCATGAGTTCCACATGCGCTTGCAAGGTTTCAGGTGACACAAAAAACCGAGCTCCACCACCAATTTTAAATGACGTATGTTTTGATAACGGTTCGCCTATCTTCACTTTTCCGTACTGTTTCAGTTTGAGTAATAGTTCATCCATACGTTGCAATTAGCAGGAAAAAAGAGTATGCTGAAGTCAAATTTATGAAAAAAGTTGGCAACAATCCAATCGTCTATATCACACGTGACATCGAACGCGCACTCGGATGCCTTACCATTCCGTCTATTTTCATTATCTCAAATGATTCCCTCTTTGCCAAGTCAGTAAAAAATTCGTATCCAGATCGCATACACCTTATAGGAGATAACCTGAATACACTTGATACTCACGAGCTTGTAGCGCACGAAGAAACAGAGAAATTTTTAGCCACACTTGATTCTCCAAAAATTCTTGTATTCAAAAACACATCATTAATTGAAAAATGGTGCAAAGAAAAGGGATATGAACTTCTGAACCCTGCACCAAAACTAGCAAGTTCACTCGAAGAAAAAATCACGCAACTCGAAACACTCAAAGAATTGCGTGAGCTCATGCCACGGTATGAAAAAAAGAGAATTGAAGAAATCCAATGGTTAGACACACCGTTTGTACTTCAATTCAATCACTCGCACACCGGAAGTGGTACCACAATCATCGATGCCCCTGAAAAAATAGAAGAGCTAAAAAAACAATTTCCAAAACGCGACTCACGAATTGCACCTGTGATTGAAGGGCCAGTGTTTACGAGTAACATTGTAGTAGCAAAAGACTCAACCCTTCCAGGAAACATAAGTTACCAAATTACAGGAATCAATCCCTTTACTGATAGCGCATTTGCAACTATT
>DAORJA010000036.1:0-11037 GCA_035438805.1 Candidatus Magasanikiibacteriota bacterium | reverse complement strand
CTTTAAACCTAGATCCCATGGCTTTTGTGGCGCATATTAAGCTCGCTGTCCTGATCTTTGCGTAAATGATTGAATGTGCGAGCGGTCCACGGTTTCTTCAAGAGTACTTCAGAAATCCACTGCCCTCCAAGAAGGTGTGGCATCATAACAAAGCTTGCACCCGCCTTGTACATCTCTCGGGCACGATCCATATCATACAGGTTTCCAATGATACTTATTTTCTCACTGCACCGTCTTACATAGGAAATAAGAGAAATTTGATCATCAAAACTAGGAATAGTAGAAATAATGATTTTCGATTTTTCAAGGTGAAGGCTCTCCAAAAATTCCACATCAGCAGCATCTCCAAAATATGCAGTAATTTTTTGCCTCCGTAATTTTGCAATAGTCTCAGGATTATAATCTACGACCGCAAATGGAATTCCACTATCTTTTAACACTTGGGCTATTTTCCATCCAATTCTATGGTATCCAAATACCCATGCTTCGATTTTGTGCTCTAGAGCTTCTTTCTGTTGATGCTTATCATGCCCAAATAATGTAAAGATAGGAATAAGGAATCGATACAGCTGTTCATTATAGGTAATCATGTAAGAAGAAACAAAAATCGTAATCAGAGCTACAATCGTGAATATTTGAAGTTCAGTTGAACCTACCTGACCCAACCCAATTCCTCCAAGTAACAAAATAAAACCAAATTCACTTACTTGCGCCGAGGTTACTGCTGCAAGAAAACTATTTCGTCTTGTGAATTTACGCATACGAAATGCGTAATATAGAATAAACGGTTTTCCAAAAAGAATAAACACTGAAAAAATAATTGAGGGGAATAATACTGCAGAAATATCAGAAATCACCATTTGACTCCCAAGGATAATAAAAAACACCACAATAAAAAAATCCCGCAGTGGCTTCACACGGCTTGCGATTTCTGCTTGATACTTTGATGAACCTAGCGTAAGACCTGCAATAATCGCACCAATTTCCAAAGAAAAACCTACCCAATGCAGGAGAGTTGCAAGCCAAAAGCACCAGGACAAGGTGAAGATAAAAAGAAACTCAGCAGACCTGGCTACCTGATCCAAAATCCATGACAGTGCATACCTGCTCATAAGGTATACAAATGCCATAAGCGCCAACCCTTTAAGCATAAGGATTCCGATATGTTTTCCAATTTCTGTTGAATCTCCTATCACACTAGTAAGTGCAATCATGATAAGAATTGCGACTACATCCTGCACAATCATGAGACCAAGTGTATATCGACCATAGACCGTATCACTATCCTTTTTATCATTAAGCAATTTAACAATTACAATAGTGCTAGAAAATGTAAGCGCAATTCCTACGTATAGCGACGAGAGTAATGATAGTTTGAATGCCGCGGCAATGAGCGTTCCAATTCCAGCGGTAAACACAATTTGGATAAGCCCCACAATTGCTGCGGTTTTTCCAATAGTCTTAATATGGTTCATATTAAGACTAAGTCCTACCATAAACAAAAGCAGAATTACACCAAACTGTGCAAATGTTTCAAATGTAGAATTATTCTTACCAACTAAACCTAAAAATAATGGACCAGCAATAATTCCTGCCATGATGTACGCAATAAGCATGGGTTGTCGCAAGAATCGGACAACACAGGCAATCGTTACCGTAATTCCCAGAAGAATAGAAATTTCAAAAAAAATATTATGCGACATACAAAATCTAAAGATATGACAAATTATATCACATTTTTAATGTATCTTTAGATTGTATGAAATATAAAACTAACCAAGGAGTTTATTTTTTCAACTTACTCTTAAAAAATTCTACAATCTTCGCGCCATACAATTTGCTTCCCAATACAATTGCGAGACCAAAAAGCCCCAGGACAATAGCGCGAATAATTTCATTTCGAGAATAGTGCCTCTCTTCACTTATAGCCTCAATCTTATCACCTTTTACCACTCCCTCTATTTTTACATCACTCACATTTCGAGGTGACAGATGGTATCCACTCTTAGTCTCTTGCACAATCCCTGCAATAAGAGCATGAGAACCTTCGTTAAACAATTTCTTATCAATACCAGATCCACCTCGAATATACACCTTTACTTCGTCAGTTCCATCATCCAGATATACATATGAACCTTTAACCCCTGTCACTTCTCCTGCTATTTCAATCAATCCCCCCTCATACAATTCACCAACATCAACTGCTTCAAGTTTTTGAGGCACTATAGGCAGTGTAGAGGAAGAAGTGTAAATATCAGTTGCACTCGCCACTTTTAATCTCATTTCGCCAGACACTTCCGCAATCTCCCCCGAGAGAGTAACTTGATCTCCCACAGCAACCTCAGGAAAATCTTTTTTATACGAATACACTTGGATTCCAATACCCTTTGTATCCCCTACATACATATACTGAGAGCTCAAAATTCCCGGTGGCACAAGTACGGTGCCCTGAATACTTGCAACTACTCCCACATCAAAATTCCGAACTTGCCCAAGTGTAGTTTTGATTATTGGTTTTACCGATGTAGTTTTTGTTTTATTCGTTTCTTTGGCATTAGCTGCAGGTGCTACAGGATTTTCCACGTTTGGTGTAAGTTCACTTGTCCAAAACCATACATTATTTCCAAGAGTATATGATTTATTTTCCTTTGCACCAGAATATTCAATTTCTTCTAGTATCATTTCCTCCTGATCAAGAATACGCGCACTCTCGCTCGTATTAGTGAGCGATAATTTTGTTTCTTTTGAATACCATGCTCGATACTCATGAGATCGAAGCGTTGTATTAACAGGGAATTCGAATGGTTTTGAACCACCTTCTCCATCATCAAGAAATAGACCAGTAAGTGAGATATCAACATCATAAGGATTATACAATTCAATGTATTCATTTTGAGTGTCGATACCAAGAGGATTTGGAAGAATCTCTACAATAGTCGGCGCAAATTCCGAAGACAATACAGCATCTACTCCAGACTCAGAAGTAGTGCTACTTAAATCAAATATCTTTGTATTTTCAAATCCTGATGTTGACGAGGGAGTCCATGTCCACATTTTCCCAAATTTGGAAAAACTTTCATCGTTTGAAACCGTTTTATTATACGTAACAGAATCAGCAAGTAGACCATTCGGGGACCACAGACTTACTGTCTCGCTTCCAGAATTGTTCAACGATATTCCTGTATCACTTCGATACAATGAGAGATATGCTCCGGCTAAAATAGATATCTCATCAATCATGTACTTTTTACTTGAGTCTCCAATTTTCCAACCCATGAGATCAATCGTACTACTCCCTGAATTAAACAATTCAATAAATTCTTTTTCATCATCAACACCACTTGGATTTGGGAAAATTTCATTAAGTAATATAGTGCCCGTAACAAAATTTCCAATTACAAGTGTTGATGTAATAACCTTTGTATCAGTAGGTTGCTTCAAACTAATTACGTTTGGATTATTTTTAGTAATCACATCAGTCACTGAAAAATCTTTTGCACCTTCTAGCACTCGAGCTGCAGACTGTGCTTTCACAGGTGCAGAAACTGATACATCTTCCCCATTCCATTCTCCATACACTACACGATCGATTTCTTTACCAGTCGGATCAGTGAGAAGTATCAAGTCACCTGAATTATTTAAAGATCCTTTTGGTTTTTCTATAATAAAAAATCCTTTAGGAACAATCGTCCCAGAAAGGTTTGTTTTTGTGAGACTTCCGTCCTGAGTAACCCATCCTTCAAGAGAAATAGTATTCCCAGTAGTATTATAAAGCTCAATAAATTCACTCGTACCTTCAGCAGGTGATGATACAAATTCATTTATAACCACACTTCCTTCAAGAAAAGATACATTTGGTATTTCATTAGAAGTGTTCGAATTAGATGATCCGCTGTTCGTTGGTACGGAAGCTGTTTCTTTAGGTGTTATGTTATTTGGAAAATTCGGAGTTGGAGTAATAGTGTAGGAAAAATCGTGATGATCGAGATCACCATCTTCTCCATCGCTAATCCGTGCAACAGAATGTGCCTTACCAGGAGCCGCTGCATTGTCATCTATATCCCCATCATCCCATTCACCATAGGAAACCATATCAATCACGTCGCCGGTAGAATCATTGAGAATAACACGATCTCCTGACTGATTAAGTTTGCTTGAGTTTAAATAGATCACTCGAAAATCCAGAGAATTAATAGTGCCTGTCACTATGGCAATTTTCCCGACCCCATCATAGAGTGTATAGCCGTCGAGCGACACATCTTCATCTTCTGCATTATACAATTCAATCCATTCTTTTTCAGGTAAGTTTGGATCACTCAAAAATTCGTTAATCAAAATTCTGGCTTGAAAATGCGGAACTTCCTTGCTCTCTTCTGAAATAACTTCAATATCCCGAGATACGGAACTGGTAGCACCTTCCGTATCATACACAGTCAAAAGTACCTGTTTTGTCCCAGTTGTAGTAAAAATATATTCCACATTTACTCCCTCGTATTCAATATTTTCAATCGTCCAAACATACCGTTCAACAAACCCTTCTTGATCACTCGAAGCACTAGCATCAAAAACAACTATCTCATTAATAACGGTCGTTGTTGGCGCACTCACCTGCGCCTGAGGAATGTGATTATTTTCCCCTTCTTCTCCTTGCTCTACCCACCAATAATTTTGTATTCCTGGAGTCGAGGCACTCGGATGCTCTTTCCACTCAAGCGCACTTCCAGGATCACCCGTAGAGCCAATACGTTCAAGTGAGTTGTTGTTTACGCCAGCGTATACAAATTTTTCTATAAAATCATCAGTACCACCGCCCTTCTTAATTCCAATTTCTTCACCTGTTTTATTAAGTGTAGTCCACACGCTATCAAATACTGTTGAAGTAGTTTCTGGATGATCTCCCAAGAATACTTTATCGTTTTGTGCAATAATCGCATACGCATGTGGAAGAAGAATGGTCGAAGTAACCGTACTACTAGGGCTCAAGATAAGCCCATGATTCACACTACCTTCCCAGAACTTCCAATTCCGTAAATCGATTGGTTCAGTGCTTTTATTATAAACCTCAACCCACTGATGATCTGTCGCAGCACACCCACTCGGGCATATTTCAGTAATGATAATTGTCTCTGAAAAAGACCGAGCGTTTTGTGAAAATAAAAAAATACTTAATGCAATCACAAATACAATAAGTACTATGTCCCTCCATTGTTCTTTCATACCCCTCCGTATGTTAGAAATAAATTGTTAATAAATATACTATAGCACGTCAGTCATTTTGAAGAAAGGTTAATCTTAAAAAAATACAGGTAAAACAAAAACACACCTTTCGGCGGTTTTCTTTTTCGGATTTCGTCCTAATTTTCAGGACTCATTAGTTCACGTTACACGTGAAAATCCTTTGGAGCCAGCTCGACGTAGTGTCGAGTCTAGCTCCGGTTGAAAGAACTAAGTCGTGAGGCCGAAGTAAGTGTCAGTTGCGATCGTTCTGACTCGGAAAGTTGAAACTGACCATATGTTGAGTCCCAGTTTCGAGATCCTGAAGTTCGACGTACAGGTTCATCCACACATTCGCCGCCTGTTCAGTGGTCGTGTACGGAATCTCCTGAATGAACGCTTGGATCACCACCGAATCCGTCGGAGAAATAATCTCTCCAGCGCCCGGACAAAACGCCCAGTAGATAGAAGGCTCATTCGGATCCTGGGGCCGAACGACGCAGCGGTCCTCATCGACGTTGTAGTTCGAATAAGCCCACGGCAACTGTTCACCTGCAACAAGACCAGGAATACCGTGCCACTCCATGTAGATGGCACTAAGGATCTGACCCTTCCCACACTCACCCTGAAAACTAAGGTATACGAGCGTAGAGAAGTATGAACTCTGTGCCACGAACGGTTCCACATCGAACCAACTATTCATAGCATGAACCACCGGTTTGCAGGAATTTTCCTCCTGCTCATCGTCATCTCCCTCATCCGCGATCAGGACAGTCACCGACGAACCATCGGGGCACGTCATGGTACCCGTACCATCGCCGTTATCGACGACGGTGCAGGATCCTCCGTTCTCGCCCGGGTCCCCCTGCGGACCCTGGGGTCCTGCGGGGCCGGTGAGACCATCCTCACCATCGATCCCGTTCTCGCCCGGGTCCCCCTTGTGACCAGGACACACCTCCTCGACGACGACCGTGGTGTCGCACGCGACGAGGTTGCCGAAGATCAGGATGAAGACAATGAAACGAATCGTGGCCATGATACACCTCCATAGGTATATGAGTTCAATCCAGTCAGCCGGCCAGGCCGAAAGGACAGTGATTAGTACTAGTCAACGCGACTACCCAGTGGTATGCCAAGCATTTAGCAGACCAGTACGTAGTCACGTTAGTGAAAACCAATTGGAAAGAGCTATTATTTTAACGAACCAGTATAGCATATATAGACAATTTTGTCAAGGTAATTGGGCAGTATTTTGGCTTAGTGTAGCAAAATAGCTCATAGTCAATAGAAAAAGAGGGGTTAAATTTTTCTATGAACTATTGGCTATTGGCAATGAACTACTTATCCCCTACCAAAACCCCTATTTTGTATACAATATTCTATACATTGTGGATAAATGTGTGGAGAACATACCCTATTTGTGGATAAGTGCCTATTTGTATACACTGGTATACACAAATAAAAATCACAAAAACAACAGTTTTTTAGCTCAAATAAGCCAAATAAATACGTTTTTCCCTAAACCCTTGACGCTATTCCCGAAAAATGCT
Organism: Candidatus Magasanikiibacteriota bacterium; assembly: GCA_035438805.1. Classification (GTDB taxonomy): domain Bacteria; phylum Patescibacteriota; class Patescibacteriia; order Magasanikbacterales; family UBA922; genus UBA922. Next base: position 4,273 of record DAORJA010000036.1, on the reverse strand, counting down.
ATACTATCTTTGTTGATCTTTGAAAACGTGAGATTCTCCCCTTATGGGAAAGGAATCTCCTACACCGATTAGACTACTCACCGTTCCGGTTCGCCGGAATAAACACAAACACAAAAAACAAATACGGTCTGAATATGGCTTTTGCCGATTCAACACCCTTTGAGTGGTCAAATCAGGTATATTTTCTAGGGAAATGTCTGGCTTTTCTCAAGCGATCTAAGTCGTTAACATGTATAACGATTGAGAGTGCTTGGGAAAAACCCAAACCCCAGAAAACTATCGGCCTCCAGCCACATAGTTATTAACTACAGGGCCTCGGATGGCCGATTTTTATTTTTACCAAAACTTGCACAGAGGGTGCTAATCCTGCTATACTTGTCTTCACAGTGTTACTCATTCCCGCAGCCCGAGCGCAGCGCTAATTAAGAGAACATATGAATAAGAACGATACCATCAAAGTACACCCAGACTCCGGACTCACAGCTGAATTCATCCTCGAGATGAAAAATCTTTTACTTGAAGAAAAAAAGAAGCTTGAAGAAGACTTAAGCGTATTTACCAAAAAAGACCCCCATGTTCCAGGAAACACGAATACTATTTTTCCCAAATACGGTACTGAACCTGAGGATAATGCGCACGAAGTAGAGGACTTTATCACCAATAAGTCACTCGAAGAAGTATTGGAAAAGCAATTACGTGACATTGACTCATCTCTTAAGCGTATTATTGATGGTACCTATGGTATCTGTAAATTTACCGGGAAAGCGATTGGTGAAAAACGCCTTCGAGCAAGACCTACGTCGAGCACGACCGTAGAAGCAAAAAAATTCCTTACCGATGAAGCCTAACATTTTCCTTACTATCAAAGATTTTATAAAACGCCATGGGATGATACTACTCAGTGGCGTTTTTTGTATTGTAATTGATCAAATTCTAAAACAAATTGCCCGGGGTTCAGATGAGCCTCAGTATCTCATTCCTCAAATAATAGGGTGGGAGTATTTTGAAAATCTAGGAATTGCATTTGGAATACCCTTGCCACAGATCATTGTTATTCCACTTAGTGTGCTCATTATTTGCGTAGGGGTTTATTATCTGAGCAAAGCCACATATACCAGGTATAAAGTAATTGGTGCAATGTGCGTAATCGCAGGCGCGCTTTCAAATCTGATTGATCGATTCATCTACGGCTTCACGATTGATTATATACGCATTGTAACTTCAATTCTCAATCTCGCAGATATTCTGATTATCGTGGGTGCACTAATGCTACTAAAGCGTTCAAAAGAATAAAAACTGTTCACTGCACACAAAAGTTTGATATACTGATAATACTATTTCTAAGGAGGGAATATGTTTACGTCGGTTCCATCAGCCGCAGTCTTAGGACTTGATTGCACACCCATCACGATTGAGGTGGATATTTCAGGTACCTGGCCTGGTTTTATGATTGTCGGACTTCCTGATACCGCAATCCAAGAAGCAAAAGAGAGAATACGCACCGCATGGAAAAATAGTAATATTAATTTTCCAAACAACAGCAGAATTATCGTAAATCTAGCACCAGCTGATGTGCGAAAAGAAGGATCAGCATATGATCTGCCAATTGCACTGGGCATGTACATCTCAGCTGAAAAAATTACGCTTGATCTTACAAATAGCTTATTTGTTGGAGAGCTGGCGCTTGATGGAACACTTCGTCACACAACAGGAATTCTTCCTCTTGCTATATTTGCAAAAGAACGCGGTATACAATCATTGTTTATACCAAGTGTGAATGCTCCGGAAGCATCAATAATTGATACGGTGCGCATTTATCCTGTGCAGTCATTCTCTGCACTACTTAGTCATCTCAAAGGAGAAAAATTAATAGAGCCCCAGCCACAAGTAGACATTTCTACATGGGCACGAGACTATGCTTCAGACATGGATATGTCTTTTGTGAAAGGACAGGAGTTTGTAAAACGAGGACTTGAAATTGCAGCAAGTGGCGCGCACAATATTTTACTCAATGGTCCGCCAGGTTCAGGAAAAACATTACTAGCACGAACAGTGCCATCAATTTTACCAAAAATGACAAGCGACGAAATGATTGAGGTTACCAAAATTTATTCAGTCGCAGGATTACTTCCGAGCGACCGTCCGATTATTGCTACACGTCCATTCCGTTCTCCGCACCATTCTGCATCAGGTGTTGCTTATACAATAGTTAGGTGACACTAAAACATTTTGCTCTCCTAGAGGTAAAAATCCACGAATTATTACCTTATTTTGTTTATCATTTTTATGGAGTATTACCTGACTCAAGAGATTTTGAATAATCAACTTTCTACCCATAACATTAAGTTTTACAAATCTATTCCTTACTTCATCACAAAATACGTTAATTGAATGTGATATCTCTTTCCTTTTTTCCAATAGCTCAATCTTATTGGTTATTTCTACTAATTCATTAGAATAATCTACAAGCTCTCTATCTAAACCTTGTATCTTTTCCATGTAATCCTGTTTACTGAGGAAATTATCTGCGTAGAGGTCTAATATTTTACGCTTTTTATTCTCTACACTCACCTCTAAAGACTGAATAGAACTTTTTCTTTTATTCAACCTATCTATATTCTCTGATTTTGATCTTTGAAGTATGTCGACATATCGCTTAATAACCTGTGGCTTGAGTATCTTTTCTAAAACTGACTGATTTATCAGGTTTTCGATATACTCTCCATTTATTGCTTGATTTTTACAATCGAAAATTTCTTCCTTGTTTATATGATTATGTCTCTTATCTCGATGATTGCATTTGTAATATTTAACACCCTTCCATTGCGTACCAGAATAAATATGCTTACACTCCCCACACTCAATAACTCCACTTAACAGGTATTTATCGCCCCCACTACGCTTATTCTTCTTATTCCGCGACAAACGTATCTGCACGGCTTCAAATAATTCTTTAGAGATAATAGGGGGTACAGCCACAGAAATCCACTCTTCCCTGTCTTTCAACTGCGTCTTTGTTTTAGTCGTCTTACTGTATCTTTCCTTTTCAATTTCTGATTCTATCTTCTCAGATTTATTGAAGTAATGTTCGCCATAGTAGGTACTATTCTTCAAAATTCCCCGAATAGTCGCTGCTTTCCAATAGCTTTTACCTGTTGCAGTTTTAACCCCCTTTCCTTCCAGTATTTTTACAAGACCATTCAAACTAGTGTCAGTATAGGCATAAGTTTCAAATAATAGGCGCACAGTCTCCGCCTGTTTTTCATCTACCTCATAGCAACCGTCTTTCGTTTCTGTTTTTGTAATATGTCTATATCCATACATATTAGCGTTATCTACAATAGCCCCTTTCCGTGCTTTCTCTCTTCTTCCTCTCATAAATCGCTCAAGTATCTTTGCTTTCTCTAACTCACTAACCGCACCAAATACAGTAAGCGTAAAATTATTTTCAGGATTATGTTTGTAATTCTTTCCTTTGATTATTATTTCCTTGTTATATTTTAAAAGTTCGCTGATAATCAAACGCTGGTAGGTAACATCTCTTGCAATACGATCAGTATCATAAAAATAAACCACTTCAAATTCATCAGTCTTTATATCATTTCGGAGTTGATCTAATGCAGGTCTGTCTAACCTAGCCCCACTCCAACCATTATCAATATATTCCTTCACAAGAACATTCCCATCTTTTTTTATTTGCTGAATCAACTCGTGCTTTTGACTATCAATAGTACCTTTTTCTTCTTGGAGACTCGTACTAACACGTGCATAATATGCTACTTTTTTCATATCAATATTATTAGAACATAAATGGCAACCCGTGCTTCACCCAAATTCCAACCTAAAGTCTCTACTTTACTTAAAAATTGGGTCAACATAGATATTTTAGCATATGTTAAAAATTATGGTATGCTTATGTCGTACAAGATTTTAATTAATAAATTATGGACAATAAAGAAAATTCTTTCGGGGATATGTGGTGGCATAGAATATTGAATCTTGTTTTTTTTGGTTCGCACATATTTCTATTTGTTATCTTAATATTAGCCTCGGGTGGTATTGGATACGCTATAACTGAGTCAGAATCGTTTTCAAGTAGTTTAGGTTTACTTATTTCAGAGGCAACTTCAATAGCTATACTAGGATTTTGTATACTTATTTTAGAAACAATCCGATTTATATTTTTTTACATTTACACAAACAAAAAGAGTGGATTTAAAAAGGATCTCTACACCGCTTTTCGCAGACAATCTACAATTATTGTCCTTATTTT
>DAORJA010000035.1:0-11286 GCA_035438805.1 Candidatus Magasanikiibacteriota bacterium | reverse complement strand
ATGTTACAAATGGATTAGTGGTGGGTGCTGGTGGACTTAAAACTGATGGTGTTCTTTCTGTATCTGGGACTTCGACCTCGTATTTTGCTGGGGGATTATTGGTAAATTCAGTTACCTCGACAAATCTTTTTGCTACTTCAACATTATTTATTAATGCTAGTACCACTAATTTCTTTGCAAATACTACGACTATTTCTGGTGGTTTCTTCCAGACAGGACTTTCTACTTGTAACGCTGATAATCAGACACTCGCATACAATGCGACGACTGGTAAGTTTGAATGTGGAGATGATGACTCGGGTGGAGTGGGGACAACCGCATTCACTACGGCTGCTACAGTTACTGATGGAATTACGACCTCAAGTCTTCGTGCTGATGGATTGTTTATTGCCACCTCAACTTCAAATATGAGTGGATTATTCAATGTGGATAGTACTGGCAGCATGAGCGTTTCAGGAACTCTTCGTGTGTTTGGCACCTCAACTTTATCGGGCAATCTTGTACAATCTATTGTACAAAGTCCTACTATTATTGGTTCAGTTAGTACTACTGATTTGAGTGGTGCTATTGCGGTCACAGTGAAAGGTAAGTATGCATATGTCCTTGCTGACTCAACACTTTTTGTTATTGATATTTCTAATCCTCAGTATCCTGCAGTGGTTGGTTCAATTACTGATAATGTTAATATTTTTGAAGCAAGTTCACTCGTGATTTCTGGTGATTATGTATATATCCCCGGTAGCTTCACCAGTGTATTGAATGTGATCGATGTGTCAGACCCTGCACGGCCGACTATTGTATCGCAGTCACTTCCAATAGGTGCGGAGTCAATCGCTGTTTCAGGTAAGTATGCATACTTAGTTTCTAATGCAAACTTGTCAACTGTTGATATTTCCAATCCAAAAAATCCAGTATTACTAAGTAATACTGTTTCGAGTACAGCGTTTAATGTTGCGCAATCTATTTATATATCTGGCAAGTATGCATACATCACCAATGGTGGATTTTTGAGCAGTGTAGGTGGGCTTCGAATTGTGGATATTTCGAATCCTCAGGTACCTGTGGTAAAGGGCGCTGTATCGAGTACATCACTTGCTGGTGCACAAGATGTCTATGTATCTGGACGCTATGCTTATGTAACTGCAAAGACAGATGATAGTCTCCGTATTATTGACATATCCAGCTCCACTGCACCTACAATTGTGGGTGGTTTACAGGATTCTACCAATCTCAATCTACCTAGTTCGGTGTATGTTTCTGGTAAGTATGCATTTGTAACTGCTGAGGATAGTCTCCGTATTATTGACATATCCAGCTCAACTTTACCTGTTATGGTAACGGGACTTACCAGTGTATTAGGTACGGGCGATGTATTTATTGCAGGAAAATATGCGTATGTTACTGCGTATAATGCATTACGCATTCTTGATATTCCTGGTATTGATGCTGTTTCCGCAAATATAGGCGCGTTGCAGGTTAATACATTGAGTGTCACTGATAATGTGGTTATTGCAAATGATTTAATGGTTGGCAGAGGTCTTTCTGTAGGAGATGGTGGTATTCGATCAGACGGTGGATTAACCGTGACTGATCATTTTCTTGGTTCTGGTGCTACGAGCACTGAAGCTTTGGTGGATATCAGATTGTCCACGTCAACTGATGCGGGAGCATTCCGTGGATCAGCGCTCCGAATTGTCACGGGAATGCCTTATGGATCAAATGGAACCATAACTTCAAGTGCAAAATTGTTTACGATTGTTACTAGTACTACTTCAAATATTGAGCCGATATTCAGCATCGACAAACTTGGTTTTGCACAATCGTATCGTGGGTTTATTTCATATGATACGTACATGGGGCAGGAATTTAATGCTGAGATTGCGAATACAACTGCTGATGCTGCTACCTGGGGTGACAACGCAAGTTGGTTTGTAGATGAGGGTGTTTGTGCATTTAATGTGCTTGATAATGCTACGGGTGAATATGGAGGGTATCATCGTTCAAACAATGTGTCAGCGGGATCGCAGTGTTATTTGGGTATGGGCCTTGGTGCGGGTGATTTGACTACTTTTACTAAAGTAAATAGTCTCCCTACATTTCTTGCGAAAGTTCGTCCGAGCACCTCTACTGCACTATTCCATACGTGGGTAGGGTTTATGATTGATGCAACAGCGTTGGTAACAGGCGCTGGTGCAACTACTTCTGCCGCTCAGAGTCCTACTACTGAAGGTATTTATTTTACCAATGCCTCAGGCACCACTTGGTCTGGACGTGTTGATCCTGCAGGTTCGGTTGCACCGACTACGCTTGCGTGTTCAGGTGCGACTATTAGTAATACTGATTGGGCATTATTGAAAATTGTAGTTGAATCGACTTCAACGGTGCGTTTTTATGTCGACCCTGGCATGTCTAATGGTATTAATTTTACGGATTGTGGGTCGTCCAGTAGTACACTGGTTACCAGTAATCTCGGAGTTGCTGCTGTCATGATGGCTTCATCAACGAGTCAAATGAATCTTGAAGTCGATTATGTCCGTGTGTGGAGTGATGATCCTGTTACTGCAGGACCGGTAAACACCGAACAAAATCAAAGTGCGGAAGTCGATACTCGGGTATTTGACCCGGTAACGAGTGCTGACATTGCAGAGACGTATATGAAGATTGGTGATGGCTCTTATGAACCCGGTGACTTGGTTGCATTTGATGAAGGGAACAGCGGTGACAATATTGCTGTTAGAAAAACAAATAGACGATATGATGATAAGGTGATGGGTGTTATTACGTATTCGCCACACATGGTACTTGGTTCTGAAACATCGAGTACGGTACGAGTCGCACTCACTGGCCGAGTTCCAGTCAAAGTTTCATTTGAAAATGGTCCTATTTTGCCTGGTGACCCATTGACTGCTGCATCAATTCCTGGATATGCAATGAAAGCTACCAAGGCTTCAAAAATTGTCGGGTATGCTGTAGAAGGTGCCTCAAACACATCGACTGCAACTCGTGGAGATTTTGGTGGACAGATTTTGGTGGCGCTTTCACCTTCTACTTACGGCGGTACATTTGAAGGTACTGTGTCATCGACGGTTAGTGGCGAAGAATTACTCGGTATGCTCTTGAGCCAACAGGCGGGACTTCCAGCTGGACTTGCAATGACTGAAGAGACACAATTATTTGCAGACCGTTTTATTGCAATGAGAGAAATCATTACTCCACGAGTAATTGCTGATGAAATATTTACTAAGAAATTAATTTCTTTCCCGGATGAGGATATCAATGTAGTTCTTGATGGAGATTCACGATTAGTGGTCTCAGGTAATGTAGCAGGAACGTCTTCCACAATTTTTTCACTTGATCATGAAGGAAATGCATTTTTTGCGGGCCTTCTTACAGCTGACCGCATTAGCGCAAACCAGATCATTGGATTGGAAGTTCCAAGCAGTACCTTGCCTGACACACTTACTTTTGAAGAGATTGTTGCAAATTTTGCTTCTACTTCACCTGCTTTTGCAGGACTGTCAAGCGTAGGAGATGTTTCAATTATCGGAGGGCTTTCAGTTAGTATGACCTCCACCTTCACAGGTATTTTTGCAGGCACAGTGAGTACGACTGATATCCAGAGTCCAGTTATTAATGATTTGCGATCCATGATTGAAAGCCTATCCACTACGACACAATTTGCATTTGGAGAATTCACGAGTAGTACTGACAGTCAGGCATTGCGTATTTCTGCTCTTGAAGAATCACTTGTTTCTTCAACTGAACGTTTGAGCCAACTTGCAGGATTATTTGGAACCGGACTATTATTTGATGCGCCGGTCACTGCAGCACAAGGTCTACGAGTGTCTACGATCTCTGCTCTTGAAGGTGCTGATTCACTTAGCTTTACTGATGATACAATCTTCTTTGGTAGACCATACTTTACTTCAGACACTGGAGGGTTTGCTGTAATCTCTTCCGGAGATAGGGAAGTGGAGATCACCTTTGATCGAGAGTATCTAGGTACACCGATTGTACAGGCTTCAATTACCTTCGATACCACTTCTACTGGAGCAATGAGTACTTCTACTCTTGAAGAATATATCTTCGGTGGGGATATTCGCTACGTAATCCTCAATGTTTCGAGCAAAGGATTTGTGATCCGCCTCAATCATGCGGCTTCAGTCGATGTGACATTCAATTGGCTCGCATTCGCAATACAAAATCCTAAATTATTCGAATCAGTTACTACGACCACAGCTCTAGAACCGGCTCTACCTCCATCAGAAGATCCAGGAGAGGGTGAACCTCCTCCTGAAGAGCCAATAGTAGAAGTTCCACCTGAGGAAACACCACCTGCTGAATCTCCACCAGAAGAGCAGTTGCCTCCTGATGGTGGGGCACCAGATGTGCCTCCAGCTGAGAGCCCTCCTCCAAGCGAAGGAACGCCTTAAGCTTATAGAAATTTGTTCTCAGTCTATTGAGGGATATGCACTTTTCATTTTTATGCCATTTGATATACTATGGGCATTACTACAAAGGTCGTCAGTCATTCGATGCCTATAGTATAATCTTAAATTAATAACTGTAATTTTCTATGGATGAATCAAAGCAAAAGTTACTCATTGTGGTTCTCGCACTCGTTTCTGTGGTGTTGGTAGCTACTAATGTATTTTTTTATCGAAAATTGAATAGTGCCAAGAATCCACAAATACAGGCACAGGAAGATGTACAATCGCTCGTTAGTGAAGTAGGTAAACTTATGCTACTTCCAGATGAAGCTCCAACTGTTGCAACGGTTACTGATCCTGCACAGCTCCAAGGCCAACCTTTCTTTGTAAATGCTAAAACAGGAGACAAGGTTTTGATCTACGCTGCAGCACGAAAAGCAGTTCTCTATTCTCCATCTGAGAAAAAAATTGTGGAAGTTGCCCCATTGATTATCGGAGAAGTGCCAACGACTAACACTACTGCGCCAGAAACTCCAGCTACTGGTACTCCTGTTGCACAGTAACTTGTTCCATAACTAAAAGAGAGTATAGAGAGGTGGTGACCTGAGAGACTTCCTGGCAAAACATCCTCCTATACTCTTTTTTCTTTGAGTTTTTGTATGCGTTTCCGTTTTTTTTCCGTCCTAATCATCACACTACTACCCGTAATGTGTTTAGCCGAAGCATTTACTTCGTCTAATTTTACATTACTTGATCCAGTTATTGTTGTCGAAGCTGGTCGATCATCCTCGGCAAGCTTTGAATATTACTCGAGTACTGGGCAAACAGCGATTGGGGAGTCCTCAACAGGCTCATTTGTATATCGATCTGGATTTTTATATTTCCCTTCAATCACTACACCAGTTATATTTAGCAATCCAGGCAATGCTCAGGTTATTTTGTCGTGGACACCAGCAGTTGCAGATGATCTTGGATTTACTGTTGCAGGGTATCAGATTGGACAGTCAACTGTTTCCGGAGGTCCTTATTCATTCAGTAATGTCGGATTGGTGCTTGCCTCTACTCGTACTGGTTTGACCAACAATACTCCGTATTATTTTATTGTACGTGCGCTAGACAGTTTTGGAAATTCAATTGCTACTTCAACTCAGGTTTCTGCTACTCCTGTAGGTACGACACCAGGAGGAGGTGGAGGAGGAGGTGGAGGCGGGGGACAAACTGGCAGCACTTCAGTAACATTCTTAGGACGGGCTTATCCTAATAGTACGGTAACGCTTTTGAAAGATGCGCAATTTTCCGCAACTACTGTTGCAGGTCCGGATGCGAAATTTCAAATTACCCTTACTGACATTTCTGCGGGAAGTTTTATATTTTCACTTTATAGTGACGATCTCCATGGTAATCGGTCTAGTCTATTATCTTTTCCTATTGCGCTTACTTCCGGGGCATCAGCTACGGTGAGCGGAATTTTTTTGAGTCCAACTATTGCGGTAGACAAGGGGCAAGTAAAGAAAGGTGAGACGATTGCGATTTTTGGACAGAGTGCTCCTGAAAGTCAAATTACGATTTCTGTCCATTCAAATGAGGAAATGTTTGTGCAAACCAACTCTGATGAAGATGGTGTGTATTTATATAATTTTGACACCACACCCCTTGAATATGGACAACACGCTACCAAGTCGCGCGCAACACTTAATACTGAAGTGAGTACTTTTGGTAAATCAGTCGCGTTTGCTGTGGGAACTGAGACTACTCCTATTGATGCAGTGTGTGGTCGAGCAGATTTGAACTGTGACGGACGAGTCAATCTCGTAGATTTTTCTATTCTTGCGTATTGGTATCGACGTACACCTTCAGCAGCGTTTATCGAACTTGAACGAAAGTATTTGAACGGCGATGGTACGGTCACTTTGGCTGACTTTAGTATTATGGCGTATTATTGGACAGGATAGTATGAAAAGTTCAAAATCCAAAGTTCAAAATCCAAATAAATTGTTCAAAATTATGCGTAGTATGTTAAACAAACAGACGATGTTGATTTTTTTTATAATTTCTGTAACTTTTTTCTCTTATTCAAGGGTTCATGCTGCTGAGTTTTATTTTGGTGCACGTGGTACCGAAGTACCAATACGTCAATTTTTTGAAGTTGGAGTATTTCTTAATACTAATGATAAAACTATTAATGCATTTGAAGGTGAGATTACCTTTCCTTCAGATATGGTTACTCTTGGAGAGGTGAGAGATGGAAACTCCATGGTAAGTCTATGGGTGGAAAAACCTCACCTTACTTCACCAGGAGTGGTTTCTTTTTCGGGAATTACGCCAGGTGGATTTAGTGGTCCACAAGGATACCTATTCTCTCTTATATTTGAGAGTACTGATTTTGGAACGTTTACGATTGAATCAAGAAATGAAAATGTGTATTTGAATGATGGAGAGGGGACTAAGACTGAAGTCACACGCTCGCCAATTACCTTGACTGCAACACTCACTTCTTCGACTGAAGCAATATTTCTTTCCGTACGAGATACTGAGCCACCCGAATCGTTTTCAGTGACTCTCGTTACTGACTCCCATGTGTTTGATGGCAAACATACGATTGTTTTTACTACACAAGATAAAGGAGGAGGAGTTTCAGGGTACCAGGTAGCTGAGTACCATCGTCCATTTTGGAAATTTTCTACTGATGTTAGTAAATTATCATGGGTCACAGCACAAAGTCCCTATCTTCTACATGACCAAAAGCTTCGAAGCGTGGTATACGTGAAAGCGCTTGATTATTCCGGTAATGAACGCGTAAGTGTATTATACCCACAAGGAATCCAATGGTATGAAAAATATGCTATTTGGTGTATACTTGGCTTACTAATTCTCCTGGTGTCCAGTATTGTGATACGTCTGTATGGGGGAAAGAAAAAAAAGTATTGATACATTAAAACCAAATATATTACGGGTACTTTCTTTTACAGTAGCAATTTTTGTTGCTGTATTTTTTTGGGCACCGACTACCGTTGAGGCAGCCACCATTTCCCTGTCACCGAGTTCAGGATCCTATTCAGTAGGGCAATCATTTGCTGTTTCTGTATATGTGGGCAGTGCTGATCAGGCGATGAATGCTACGGATGGAGTGATTTCATTTCCTGCGGATTTGCTTGAAGTTTCTTCTGTTTCAAAATCTGGATCAATTCTTAGCTTATGGGTTCAAGAGCCATCTTTTTCAAATACTTCAGGAAGGGTAAACTTTGAGGGTATTGTATTTAATCCAGGTTACACAGGAAAAGCTGGAAAAATAATAACCGTAAATTTTAGAGCTAAAGCAGCAGGAACTGCGTCGGTAAGTTTTTCATCGGGATCGGTCCTTGCTAATGATGGTTCAGGTACGAATATTCTTACCGGTCTTGGACGCGCAACATTTACTATTGGAGGACAAAAACAACCTGATGACAAACCTGTTACCCCAACTGGACCACTTCCACCTCTCCCTGAGGCTCCATCAGTAACTTCACCAACTCATCCTGATCCTGAAAAGTGGTATAACAATAATGACCCTCGATTTGACTGGACACTTGGTGATAATACTACTAATGTTAATGTTCATGTTGATCAAGAAGCGTCTACTAATCCAAGTACAGGCAAAGCTGATGGTAAGATCAATACAGTGAGTTATGTTGATACTGCAGATGGAGTGTGGTATTTCCATGTACAGCTTCAAAATGCACGAGGTTGGGGACCTGCGACCCATTATCGTTATCAGATTGATACACAAGGACCACAAAGTTTTTATATCACTGAATTGCCCCGAACTACCACAACCGATCCAATCGCACGGTTTATCTTTACTGCTGAAGATAAACTATCAGGGGTAGATACGTATGAAGTAGCCATTGATACAGGTGAACCGTATATGTGGAAAGATGATGGATCACATGTATTTGTGGCACCAGTACTCGGCCCTGGAGTGCATGTACTTCGCGCCAAAGCATTTGATCGCGCAGGAAATTCTTTGGAAAAATTTGTAGCATTTGAAATCTCCCCATCTGCTCAGCTGTCGTTTTTGGGTGATGGGGTAGTGACTGTTATTAAAGAAGTTCCCGTATATCGAAGCTTCCTGTTCACTGACGATATTGTCATTTTGGTTGGTGTTATTATCTTATTTATCCTCATTGTTTTGCTTCTCTTATTACTCATTCTATATCTCTGGCACAAATATAGATATTTCAGACGCCATTTACATGAAAGTCCTGAATCAGTAATTGAGCTTGAACATAACCTCAGAAAAATCTTCACCATACTCCGAGCAAAGGTTGAAGAATACTCGCTTTTGGTAGAAAAGACTAAGGTAGAGAAAAAACTTGCAGATCAAGAACTTTCTGGAGATGAGGATCGAATATTGAATGATTTCAAAGACTATATTGATCGAGCTGAGCAAATGATGAAGAAACATTTTAGGAAATAATATGTTATTTCCTATTGCAATGAAATCACGGCGCTATATACTCGTTGCATGTCTCGTTGCTATCGACATCCTCTGCACGAGTGTATTAGCAGCTAATATCATCGTTCTCTATTATCCGAGAACTATCTATAACACTCTTGCCGAAACTCCAACAAGTACCGTGACTGTAGTGTTAGGTGGGGGAATGAAGGCTCCTGGTATTATGAGCGAAATGCAGACTGATCGGGTACTTCAGGCAGTTGCTTTATACAAAGCCGGAAAAACAGACCGCCTTATTATGTCCGGTGATGATGGTGCACTCCGACATGATGAAGTAACGTATATGAGAGCGCGTGCGATTGAAGAAGGAGTTCCGACAAGCGCGATTGAAATCGATCCGCATGCCTATCGAACATATCTCACCTGCTATCGCAGCGCACATGAATTTGAATTGAAAAAAATACTTGTTATTACACAGAACTTTCATTTACCACGTACTCTCTATTTATGCAATAATATGGGGATCGAAACTATTGGGCTTTCAGCTGACCTGAAAGACTATCGAGGAATGTGGAAAGCACAACTGCGTGAAGTATTAGCTCGTGTGAAAGCTGTGTTGGAAATTTACATTACAAAACCAACTGAATAAAAAATACCCCAGTCTCGGGGTATTTTTGTATCATCTTATTTGGTTCCTCGTACTCGTCCTGGTATTTCGAGTTCTAGATCATTACTGTATTCTCCGCACGCAGTACCTGTCCATGCGCATACTCGGAAATGTAGATTTCCTGCTGGAAGATTCTTCCATGCTTTCTCACGATGTGAAGCATTTGTTTGGAACCAGAAACGATTGTTACCAGGGTATTCTGGGTTTTCATTGTCTCCTACAACGATCATCCATTTTTGTGCAGTTTCTGTAACTTCATCAGATGGATCCCACTCGAGATTCACTGAGTATGGTCCGGTAACGCTTCCGGTCAATGCGATATCCTCATCAATTTTTTCGCCATTTACTGCACCATTATCAGTTGACGTTGTGTCTGTACCCGTGTCTCCTGAAGGTGTGGGTTCACTCTGGCGCGAGCAACCGGCTCCGGCGAGGAGTAATACTGCTACTATGACAGGCAATATTCGTAGACGCATAATTTTTGGTCTGTTTAAGAATAATGCGATATGGGATTAGTCTAGTAGATTATGAGGATTTGTGCAAGGGGGTAAGGCACGACATACGATACACGTATCACGACTCAATAAAAGCGGTGTGTGTCGTGTTATGTTTGTCGTGGGTCGTTGTTTTCAGGTTTAAAATCAAGTGAAAGTGAGTTGATACAGTATCGCTTGCCAGTAGGTCCTGGACCATCGTCGAATACATGACCCAGATGCCCTTTGCACTTAGCACATACTGCTTCAGTTCGATGCATTCCGTGGCTGTTATCTTCGATAAGCTCTACTGCACCTGAATGTGCAAGATCAGAGAAGCTTGGCCAGCCAGTACCAGAATCAAATTTGGTTTCAGACGAAAATAACTGTGATCCACAAAGTGCACAATTATACATACCTTTTTCTTTGTTGTGTACGTATTTGCCACTGAATGGTGCTTCGGTTCCTTTTTCGAGGAGAATGCCACATTGTTGTGGCGTGAGATGAGACGTGTCCATAGCATTGATTTAGACAGATTAATACAGGTTAGGCAGATTGTATTAAACAATCTTATCTATATCTTCGTGATCTTCTGGTTTCATCATGATTTCAAATTCGCTTCCTTGTTTTTTCAATTGATCGATTTCTTCTTGCGTTGCGGCATGTGTTTCAAAGATGGGTTTTTTGAATCGGTCGTATCCGGTCATCATTCTTATGAGTATTTTTTTCTCGTGCTCGTGTGGCACATATGTTTCTGGCATATACAATTTAATTACGTATTATTTTTTCTTTTTCTTGTCTGGTCATCTTTTTTATTTCCATTTCCCGTTTGGTCGCGTGTGATCTATCTCTATGTTTTTCTGTATAGACAAGAGAGAAGGGGAGACGAGCTCGGACATATACTGAGCCTTTACCGTTTCTATGTGCAGCAAGACGTTTTTCTAGATCTTTTGCAATGCCGGTGTATAGAGACTTGTCGCTGCAGCGGATGATGTAGAGTATGTACATGAAGAGAAAGTAAAAGGGAAAAAGGTAAAAGTAAAAAGATCTGACAATTTTTAGTATACCCTTTGTTTCTGTTTTTGCAAATTAGCATTATTGACAAAATACCTTTGTTAAGCTATAAATCAGACAAACAGCTGAAAAACAAACCAGCTGAGGAGGGAAACATGAGAAAGTGCACGTGTGAATGTACTTGTGGCGGCGAGCGAGAGAGTGATGGTCCGGGTGTCCTCAACCTGATTGGACTCTTTGCGATCATGGGCTTCACCATCTTCTTCG
>DAORJA010000034.1:0-11568 GCA_035438805.1 Candidatus Magasanikiibacteriota bacterium | reverse complement strand
TTGTACAGGATGTGCAAAGGATGTGACGGTGGACGTGCGGGCAGATATTCGATCGTGTCCTGAATGCGGAGGACATAAGTTTCTCGCATGGAATGATTTTGAATGTCCTAAGTGTGGAGGCATTATCGAGCAGGACGAGGAATATGATGTGGTAATGTTTTAGTTATCTTTTAAGTAAATAATCTATGTCAGATAAAAATATCGAGAAAAAACTTGACTTAATACTAGAGGAAGTCACATCTCTCAAGAACAGTTTTATCGAACGAGGGTACATTACCGACACAAGAATTCCACCACTCCATCAAGAAATGTATAAGAAAGCAAAAGAGATAGTTCTTAGAACCAGAAAGGCAAGCACATCATTACTCCAGAGAGAGTTAAAACTTGGATACGCCAACGCAGCCAGAATCATGGATGAACTTGAAGATGAAGGAGTTATTGGTCCTGCGAACGGAGCAGTACCAAGAAAAGTGTTGTGAACTCTATATATAGTTTGAAATAAATTTATATCAATATGAAAATAGGTACTTACCTCTGGAGAATAGTTATAAATATTATTACTCTTGCAGTGATAATAATGATTTATAGTAGCATCTATGATTCAGATATAACTATTATAATTTCAATTTTAATCATCATTTATCTATCGATTGTTTCTGGAGTTGCCTCTCTTGCTTGGATGCACATTGAAAAAAGTTTAATTGACTACAACAGGTACAAAAACATAACAAAAATGATAAATAAAACTTCCGATGAAAAAACCGATTTTCCAAGCATGTCAGAAGTAATTGATCAAACTTTTAACAACCCCAAAGAGGAGGAGGATCAGGAACTAAAAGAGGCGCAAGAATTTATAAAAAATAATAAGATAAAATTCTATATTAACATGGGCTTTAATTCTATTTTTTATATAATAGCCGTTGTTAAACTCATAGACGCTTTATAAATAGATAACTATGCAAGCCAAAAATGTGAACGAGTGAACGTTGTGAACTTTGTTATGCTAAAGGATAACGCAAAATACTTGTTTTAATCTAACCTTCTAAAATCTAAAAACACTTCCGTTTATGAAGTGTTTTTAGATCAAATATAATAAAAATCCTAATCTACTTTAAAATTTTATTTTTGCATTTGTTTGAGAGCTCTTAAAACGGTACTGGCAACAAAATCCTTTCTAGCAGCAGCTAGTATCGGCAACGCTGCTAACACAGACGCATTTTTAGTAGGAAGTAGCTCAACCTTTCCCGCATTATAATCAGTAAGTTTCGTTAAGAACTCATCAAGCCATGACGGAGTTACTGTTAAAACTTGGTCAAAATCAATCTGAATGTGAGTTTCTGGACTAAGTTGGGGCCGAATCGCATTAAATGCCTCCAATCCAGCTGGACGGGAAACAAGCACGGAGCCAAATTTTTTAAGTTGAATAGTTTGCATATTTAATAGTGTACTTTAAAATTGTATTACAGTAAATGTTCCCCGAATATTTCCATCTGACATTACAATTTTCATTGGACCAGGATTCATGGGAATCGTAACTAGACCCAATCCAGAACGAAACAAAAGACTAATTGTATTTTGTTCAGCGACAGCCCGAACTACCTTAAGTCCGTTGCCACGTTTTTCTGGATTCCTACCTGAAACGATTTCTGTAAAAGCAACATTGAGAGCTTCCACATCGGTTGTTAAGTTTGGCCTGACTTGCTGAAGCGTTGTTTTAACACCACGCCCTCGATCTGCAAGAACTATTACTCGTTTTTCTATACTGTAGCCATAAAATATACCGGGCGTATCAGGCCAGTTACCTACGTTATGAGCAAAAGAGTTGTCGCCAATCTCTCCCGCTACAAGCGTAAGTAACGATGCTAAATCTTCGGTTATATCTCCAGCTTTTTGTAATTCAGCACCCATCTTAGCAACCCTACTCGTAAAACGATCAGGTCTTTCACAATAATATTCATTTGGTAAATCAGGTGGTATCGCACTAGTAGCCCATGCGAATGCTAACAATTTTAAATCTAGAGCAAAACTATTAAGATCTTTTAGATCATAAAGTCGATGCGAACCTTCACTTCGTTCAGCGCGCAGCTTACCAGACTTTTCCCAATTACGTAGAGTTTGGACTGTTACATTAAGTAACTGCGCAGCTTCTCCAATTTTTACCTTTTTTCCATTCATATATACTAAGAATAGCATAAAAATCTATAAAAGTCAAGGGTGTTTTATAGATTTTGGCTTAAAACCTATAAAAATAAGCTTTATTTTATAGATTTTGGCTTAAAACCTATAAATCCTTGTAAGTTTATAAAATGTAGATTCTTTTAATTTATATACTCAATTATTTCAAACTTAATTGCCTTGCTGTTGTAAACACCACTGGTGTTGCGCTCGTTGGTGGAGGAAAATTTCCAAAACCAGGAGAGATATCTCTCGCACATCGCGGTGTACTATTCTTAGATGAGTTCCCTGAATTTCCACGACTCGTGCTTGAAAATCTGCGTCAGCCACTGGAAGACGGGACAATTACTATTTCTCGAGCTCAGGGCACCATCGCATTCCCTGCACGGTTCACTCTTGTTGCAAGCCAGAACCCATGCCCCTGCGGCTATGCGACTGATCCTGGACGAATATGCTCGTGCTCTCCCATACAAGTAGAACGGTACCGTAAAAAAATAAGTGGTCCCCTGCTCGACAGAATTGATTTGCATGTTGAAGTACCTCGTGTAGAATTTGAAAAATTATCTGGCGCTGACACAGGTGAGTCATCAGAAAGTATTCGTGCTCGAGTCGAAGAAGCGCGAAACAGACAAACAAAACGTTTCAAAAACATCCCAATCGAAACAAATGCTGAAATGAAAAATAAAGAACTAAAGGAATATTGCAAACTCAATGACGCATCCACAGAATTGATGAAGCAAGCTGTAACACACATGAATCTTTCAGCTCGAACATATCATCGCATTCTCAAAGTGGCTCGAACGATTGCAGATCTAGGGGCAAAAGATAACATTGAAACCGAGCATGTTGCTGAAGCGTTGCAATATCGCACCAAAGTAGAATAAAAAATACAGAGAAGATGTCTCTGTATTTTTACTTATATTATTTTCGTACGTACGACAATGGATTCTGATATTTATTATTTACACGAACCTCAAAGTGTATGTGCGGTCCTGTGGTGCGGCCCGTAAGACCAATAAGCGCAATGGTCTGTCCCTGAGTCACTGTATCACCTACCTCAACAAACATTTTTGAAGCATGTGCATACCAGGTTACGACACCTCCGCCATGATCTACCTTGATATAGCAGCCATATCCTCCGTTATACCCACACTGGGATAGAATTACAGTACCTGCTTTTGCAGCGTAAATTGGTGTACCGACTGGTCCCGCAATATCAATACCCGTGTGTCGAAGTCCGAAGTATTGAGTAATAATCGTAGCGCCAGTTGGCCACACATATCCAACACCTGCTGGCACATCAATCGAAGGAGGAGGAGCAGTTATTTTATCAATTGCATCAGGTTTTCCAATAAGTGCAGGAGTATTAACTGCTACGATAGGTTTTGGTGTTGGTTTTACACCACCAGGGACAATAATTTGTTCTCCAATTTTAAGTGCACTCTCTTCAAGCTCGTTAAACTCACTAATACTATCGCTATTCGCGGTATATATGCGAGCGATTTTTGATAGCGTATCACCTCGTACCACTGTATGAACAACACCATCAATAGGTAAAATAAGCATTTTTTGGCCTGGACGAATATATGATCGAGAAGTTAAGTTATTCGCAGAAAGAATCGTCTCTGGTTTTAATCCAAACTTTTCCGCAATTGATCCGATTACATCTCCTGGCTCTACCTCATACGTTATTACCTCGGTTCGTGTACCATTAGAAGAAGGTCTGTCTGGATCCATAAGACCGATATCAACCCCAGGCATGATAATGGGTTTGGTTAATGCATTCCCTCCAGCAGCTACGCTTGTAAAGTCAGTTGAGCGCTGTGTGTCAGCATACAAACTTTCTCCACTGTATACAGCCACTTGCCTCCAACTCTCTGAAGAAGGAGTGCTAATAAAATCTGAATTACCGACAAGCTCATCCAGTTCATATGCCTGATCTCCAGGACCTACCAGAGAATATAGAATGGTGTGTCTGCCCGCAATCTCATCATAGGCACGGGTGTATAATCTACTATGAGGAAACATGATAAAAAGTGCCACAATAAATAACAATGTCTGAAGCACTCCCCTTCTACCAAAAAAATCGAGAGCACCTTGCTGCTTAGTAAGAGAGAATTTTTGAAATTTTTTCTTTATTCGATCAATAATGCGATAGATATAAAATCCAATCGTACGCAAATACAGCCGGTTAAGCGTAAGAATAGCGTCCCATATAAAATCAAGTATCCAAAAAATCAGCCGTTTTATATACATAACGGATCGGAGCAATTTAAGGACAATAGTGTACCAATTAATTTTCATAGAAAAGTACTACCCACTATACCCTAAAAAGTGATATTTTTCAACCGCAAAAACCGTGCTTGAAAAAAGAGCTGGGTTATGTTAATATTCGCCACAGTTACAGGCAAAATGGTACCGTAGCCAAGTGGTAAGGCGGAGGTCTGCAAAACCTTTACTCGTGGGTTCGATTCCCACCGGTACCTCAACAAAAAACTCTCCCCAATTCAGGGGAGAGTTTTTAATAGTTGATTTATTTTGAATAGATCTCCATGGTGACTTTCTTTACACCAAATTGCTTTGCTTCAGCTTTAGTAGGCATCCAGATATCTGCCCTACCTACTCCATAGCGCGCATTCATACGATCACGGACTACGAATACCTTATCTCCGTAGAGGTCAGGAAAACGTACCTTGGTGCCCATTGGAAGAAAGTTTGCAGCAATAGTATTCTGCTCTCCATACTTCTCATAATGTTCACAAAGATTGTACTTCCAATCAGCTGGGATACAAGGGCTCGCATCAGTCTGAGCCGCTTCACTAGAGTATGCAGTCATTACTGAGAAGACAGTACGAGTTGGTTTGCGGTCTTCAACCTCAGGAAATACGTTTTCCTCTACCTGAGCCTCAACTTCTTTATCAGAAAACAAGTTTGCAATACTCTTAAGTGCTGAGCTTACAACACCACCTTCTGCATGTACGGTACGGGGAAGTGCAATAGAAATAGCGACTATAGCGGCAAATACAGCTAGAAAAGCTACCTTCTGCACTCGACTATATGTTATAGTGGTCATAGACGCAATATTGATTACCCCGAGAGCATACGCTCGTGAGGGTTATCCAAGGCAAAACGATAGGAATCAAAAAGATACCGTATTGGTATCTTGCACTTGGTAACGGCATATAGTACCATAAAGAAGCCGTTTTGTCAAGGCTTTGACCCCAAAAAAAGCTTATTTTAGCCAAAATTTCATATGCCTATTCCGAGTCTTCGGACCCGTTCCTACGGATACCTCACTGGACGGACCCCGTCACAAGCTTCTTTTAATAATGGCGGTCCTCGAGGCACCAAAAAAAGAAAAAACCCTATTTTCAGCAAGAAAAACATCTTTTTAACCTTATTTGCGCTCTGTGTATTTGGTTTTTTAGGTTCGACCATTTTGGTAGCCTGGGCAAGCAAAGACTTACCTGACCCAAACAGACTCACTGATCGAGAAGTTGCAGAAAGTACCAAAATCTATGATCGCACAGGCACACATCTACTCTATGAAATTTTTGCGGATCAAAAAAGAACATTGGTAGCACTTGAAGACATTCCAAAAGATTTGGTCAATGGTCTTATTGCAACTGAAGATAAAACATTTTATGAGCATAAGGGTATCCGACCTCTAAGTATTCTAAAGGCACAGATCCAAGGTATTTTTAGTAAAGAACGTACTCGAGGAGCATCAACGATTACTCAACAATTAGTGAAAAACGCAATTCTTACAGATGAGCGTTCATATGTAAGAAAAATCAAAGAAGCAATTCTTTCTATCCGTCTGGAACAAAAATATAGCAAAGAGCAAATTCTTCAAATTTACTTCAATGAGATTCCGTATGGCTCAACCAACTATGGAGTCCAGTCTGCAGCACAAAGCTATTTTGGGAAAGATGTGAAAGACCTCACGCTCGCTGAGTCAGCAGCACTCGCAGGTATGCCGCAATCACCTTCACGATTTCTTAATAACTCTGAAGCATTTAAAGAACGACGAAATCTGGTATTAAACGAAATGTTTAGAGATGGACACATTACTGAAGAACAAAAAAATGCTGCACAGGCAGAAGAATTGAATATCAAAACAACCAAATCAAATTTTGAGGCCCCACATTTTGTCATGTATGTAAAACAATTACTGGTAGATAAATATGGTGAAGCGCTCGTGGATAAAGGCGGTCTCAAAGTAATTACTACACTTGATTGGGACAAACAAAAAATTGCAGAAGACGTTATCAGTGGCGAAGATGGTCTTGAAACTCTTAAAAATGCTGATGCTGACAATGCATCCCTCGTTGCAATGGATCCAAAAACCGGACAAATTCTTGCAATGATAGGTTCAAAAGATTTTGATGATGAGGAAATTGATGGACAATTCAATGTGGCAACTCTCGGAAAACGCCAACCAGGTTCATCATTTAAACCAATTATTTATACAGCAGCATTTGAAAAAGGATATACGCCAGACACCATTCTCTATGACGTACTTACGAATTTTAATCCTGGCGGAACCAAACCATATACTCCAACCAACTATACGCTCAAAGAATATGGCCCCCTGACTATGCGCCAAGCACTTGCAGGATCTTTGAATATCCCTGCAGTCAAGACTCTATATCTCATCGGTGGAGCTAAAAATGGAATTGATTTTGCAAAGCGTCTTGGATACACCACACTTGATACCACTGAAGACTGTGGACTTGCTCTCGTTCTTGGATGCGGAGGAGTTTCAGTATTGGAACATACCAATGCATATGCAACACTTGCGAATGGTGGAAGTCACTATGATCCAGTTAGCATTCTCAAAGTAGAAGATAGTACAGGAAAAGTGCTTGAAGAATGGAAAAAAGAAAAAGGAGTAGAAGCAGTAAAACCAGAAATCGCAGCAACAATTACTAGTGTGTTGAGTGATGACAATGCTCGAGCGTTTATTTTTGGTGCAGGAGGCGTACTCACTATTCCAGGACGGCCTGTAGCTGCAAAAACAGGTACTACCAACAATTATATTGATGCATGGACCGTTGGGTATACTCCAAGTCTTGCAGTGGGTATTTGGACCGGAAACACAGACAATACACCCATGAAATCAGGTTCGAGCGGCAGCATGCTTGCAGCACGACTCTGGAGTCAATTTATGCGTGCGGCAGTAAAAGGATCGCCAGTTGAACAATTCCCTGGAGCTCCTCAAAACACTGCTGAAAAACCAGTGCTTCGTGGAGGAAATGGCGGTGGAATCACACTCAAGGTAAATAAAATAACTGGAAAACGTGTCTCAAGTTCGACTCCTGAAGGTCTAATCGAGGAGCGGACATTTATGCAGCCTCATGAAATTCTACACTATGTAGACAAATCGAACCCTCGTGGACCAGTACCCGAACACCCTGAAAATGATCCTCAATATTACTCATGGGAAAAAGGAATACAAGACTGGATTGTAAGAAAACAAACTGAAGATCCTACATGGGCCCCAAATTTTGGTGAGCCACCTACTGAATATGACGATGCATATTCACTCGAACTCATTCCTACGCTTGAAGTTCTATATCCAAAGCCCGGAACAATTCTTACTTCTCGTTCATTTTCTACAAACATTTCTGTCTCTGCTCCTCGAGGAGTGTCAGAAGTAACATACAAAATCGATAATGAATTTATTACAGTTGAACGGTCAATGCCATTTAATACATCTTATACTGCAGCAAATCTTGAGTCAGGAAACCATACACTCACCATTAGTGTGACAGACGATATTGGAAATAAGGTAGAAGAAAATATTCCTTTCACCCTAGACGTAGAGCCTCTGCCTCCTGGTGTCAGCTTTACTGAACGATCAGTATCAGTGTCAAAAAATAATTTTCCAGTCGGAATATTACTCTCTCACCGCAAACTTGATGATCTAAAAAAAGTTGCCGTATTCTACCAATCAAGTGGTGGTGAGAAAAAAAGAATTATTGAAATTACTGATTTTGAAAATGCCACATTCTTCAACAACAAAATTTCAATCGTTTGGTATGAAGCACCTCCGTCTGGAACGTATCGCCTGACCGCTGAAATCACGTCTAGAAACGACAACACAACGATAAGTGATGAGATACAGGCAGTGGTTAAAAATAATTGAATGTAAAACCTCCCGACTTAATCGGGAGGTTTTTTGTTATTGGCGTATCGGCATCACGATATACTGGAATGTCTCATTTCCTGGCACCTTGATAAGACAGGGTGCGTCTGGAGAATTTATTTGCATTTGAGCCTCATCTTCAGCTATCTGCTGCAACCCATCAAGCACATATCGATGATTCAAGAGGACAGTCATTTGCTCACCCTGAACATCAGTATCAATGTACGAGGTGTGTGCCCCAGTTTGTGCACTGATAGAAGAAACTCCGAGATGTTTCTTGGTTGGGTCTAATTCAAATGAAATAGCATTTACCCCAACAGTTGAGAATAAACTTGCAGCTTTAATTTTATTCATGAGCTCAGAAACCGGAAATGTTGTTTGTGTTTTAAAAGCAGTGGGGATAATTTGTGTGTAATCTGGATATCGCCCTTCAATGAGACGACTTACCATTTCAAACATATCGTAGCGTATAGCAATTTGATTATCGCTTACGGTCACTCTCACATTTTCCTCACCTTCATGCTGGCGTCCAAACTGTATCAAACGTGCAATTTCATGTGCTACTCGTCCAGGTATAATACAAGTTACTTCACCATCTTCTCCCTGAGCTATTGGCACACGAGCTTCGGATAGTCGATAAGAATCAGTCGCTGCCATAAGCAATCCATCATAACGTTCACTCTTAAACCTACAAAATACACCAGAAAATTCTGGACGTATCTCGTTTTTAGCACAGGAAATTGATACTTTTGCAATAGTCTCTTTGAGAATATTTGCATTGATAAGATAGGTATGACCTTCTTCAATTCCTGGTATAACAGGATATTCTTCTGCAGGAAATCCTTTTATCTTGGTTTCAGAGCCAGAAGATCGTATGACAAGCTCGTTCCCTTCAAGTGTTAATTCCACCTGGTCATTCGTAAGAAGACGAATATATTCAGTCACGGTGCGAGCAGGAACAGTAAATGATCCAGGTTCTTCTACTTTTGCACGTATGTGTGTTTTGATTGAAACCTCTAGGTTTGTTGCGCTTATCTCTACACCAGATTCATGTGCTCGAATAAGTATGTTCTGTAATATTGGTAGGTTTGCATGCTTCCCCGCAAATGTACTTGCAATATCCAAACTATATAATAAATTTTCACGTGTGGATGTTAATTTCATATTTGTATCTCTTTATATAATATATATCTAGTAGATAATAATAGAGGCTGTGAATAGAGGGGATAAATCGTTTTAAAAGCTACGTACAGCCAAGATTTTTGTTTTGTGTTGGGGACATACCGTGGGATCAAAGGTGATGAAACGTGTATGGAATATTCGAGGTGGATACAATCTGTGGAAAAGATTTATTTCTCCCCTCCTTGTTCACTGCCTTATATACACTTTTTAGCTAGGTTATGCACAGAAACTAGATTTTGTTTGTGTATAACCGCTGCTTGATAAGCTCCATGTCCTGTCTCAACTTGAGGTCATTTTCAATTTGTAGAACTATTTTTGAGTGAGCATGCATGGCAGTCGTATGATCACGTCCTCCAAGCTCTTCTCCAATGCTTGGGTAAGAAAGCTTGAGCTCTTCACGCATGAGATACATAATGACTTGTCTTGGGAAAGCAAAACGCTTTTCTCTACTTTTCCCCAGAATGTCCTCAATCTTAATATCATAAAATTTATTAACCTCTTCGATCAAATCTTTAGGGGTAAGAGAACGGCGCATGTTCTGTTCCTGGAAGCTTGAAAGGATATGACGAATCGATTCTTCAGTCGGTGGAGTATTCTTTAACTCATGGAATGCAATGATTTTATTAAGAGCGCCTTCGAGTTCACGGATATTGCTCTGAATATTGGTTGCAATAAGAGCTTGGATTTCAGTGGAAATAGGAAATTGGCGTTCCTGTGCCTTCTTTTGGATAATCGCAATACGTGTTTCAAGGTCAGGTTGAGAAACGTCAGCAATCATTCCCCATTCAAAACGACTTCGAAGACGATCTTCAAGGGCAGGAATGGCTTTAGGAGGTCGATCACTGGTCATGACCACTTGCTTACCCATCTGATGAAGCTCATTAAACGTGTGGAAGAATTCTTCCTGAGTCTGCTCTTTACCGCCGATAAATTGAATATCGTCAATGAGAAGTAAATCAACATTGCGATAACGGTCTTTGAATTCTTTAGCACGACCTTCTTTGATAGAAGCAACAAATTCATTCGTGAACTTCTCAGAGCTTACATAGAGAATTTTCACATTAGGGTTCGCAGCAAGCATGGTGTGGCCAATAGCCTGGATCAGGTGAGTTTTACCTAAACCTACGCCACCGTAGATAAACAGAGGGTTATAAGCTTCCCCAGGGCGAGACGCGACTGCCTGAGAAGCAGCATGGGCGAGCTCATTGCCTTTACCTACAACAAATGTTTCAAAAACATACTTAGGGTTAAGACCAAATTGCTGAACCAGTAGCGCTTTTTTAGGAAGTGGTGCAATCGAAGAATGAAACGAAGGGATTTTAGCAGCCTCCATAGAATTAGGAGTACATTCCTGTTCTTTGATATTTCGTACATTGTCGACTACATAATCAATTTTTTTGACTGGCTTTCCGGTGACACGCTCTAAGATTTTAACGATCGTGGTGTGATACTTTTTTTCAAGCCAGCTTTTGGTAAATGCATTAGGAACACACACAACGACACTACCATTTTCATATTGAGAAATACCAGTATTTTTAAACCAGGTAGTGAAGTTTGCCTTGGAGAGCGTGAGCTCAAATTCAGCGAGGACAGATTGCCAAATTTCGTGATTAGTCATAGTTTTTTTATGTGTGGAATTGTAACACAGTTTGAAAATTCGAAGTATCACTAGGCGTGACTCGAAAGTGCACAGAGTGTGGATTAACTGTGGATGGTGTGGATAATAAAGGAAAACCTAGTATGCCTGAAATAAAAATTATTGACAACTAAGCGTTTTTCCTGTTTACTATTGCAGCTCGGGTGTCTAACTTCAGAGGAGTAACCACGCATGAACGTTGACTGGAGACAGCTGAACGGGGACCTCTCGACTGATAGTCGGGTGCGTCGCAAGGGAGTGGCAGAGGTCGCGCTCACGGAAGAACGAGAGCGTGGTCGGAAGACCCGTAAGATCGTCCTGATGACGAATCAGAAGGATCACGATCTTGCCTTCAAGCTGAATGGTCCGAACACGAACATCCAGCGGGTGGTCGGGCCGAATCAGGTCCAGCGCATCGTCCTGG
>DAORJA010000033.1:0-11584 GCA_035438805.1 Candidatus Magasanikiibacteriota bacterium | reverse complement strand
TTGGGTGAAATGATCGTAGCTATTTTTGGTAATCTTTTTATTGGCACAAGATAATTATGACCTATCACACGGGAACTCATCTTATTGATCCGTACGCTCTTCTCCTGAAGGGTGGAATCACCGAAGGAATGCATATTGCTGATTTGGGTTGCGGACGAACTGGTCACGTAGTTTTTCCTGCATCAAAAATGGTGGGTGATCGGGGAGTGGTGTACGCAGTAGACGTATTGAAAGATGTGCTTGAATCTGTGCGGAAGCGTGCTGCCACTGAAGCAATTCACAATGTAGAGACGGTATGGGCAGATTTGGGACAGACCGAAGGATTGGCAATCCCTGTTGGTACTTTAGATACTGCATTTTTCATCAATGTGTTGTATCATTTTGATTCATACGATACTCCGCTTGCAGAAGCTGCTCGAGTGCTCAAAGAAAAAGGACGAATCATTGTTGCGGATTGGACAAAGAAATTATCCGTGCTTGGTCCATCGACTAACAACATGGTTGATTTTTCGCGCATCATTTCATGGGCACGACAGAATAAATTTGGTGTTCAGGAAGATACGAATACCGGACCATATCATCGCGTGGTTGTATTATTTCGAAGTTGATATGCGGGAAGGAGGGGGAACACGAAGTAAGGGAAATTACGGCGAGCGCATAGCTGCCGATTTTTTGTTACACAAAGGTTATGACATTGTGGGTCGTAATTTTTCCAAAAGATTTGGGGAAATTGATATTGTTGCGTGGCACACTAAACCATATTTTGGCCGAACTCTTTGTTTTATTGAAGTAAAATATCGTTCAACTCTGGATGGTAGTGCTGAACGTTCTGTAGGAAAGAAAAAACAACTACATATGACCCGTGGAGCTGAAGCATATTGTCTTGAATATGGAATAGATAGTGAACATACGCCGATACAATTTGAACAGATAAGTATTTATGGGGAGGGTCTAGAGCAGAAGATATATCATTATGAGATAACAAAATAGCTTTATACTTAAATCTTGTAATTCTTGACAAAACTTTACTTTTATGGTAGTATTACCTATGTAAGTAGCATCATCAAATGCTGCTTTTTTTAAACCCAAAATATTTTAATTAACTTATCGTAGTATGTCATCAGAAATTAGTAAGAGTATTCAGTACATTTGTGACGAAAAAGGTCTCCAATTTGATATTGTCATGGAGGCACTTCAATCAGCACTTGGAGCTGCGTATCGCAAAGATTTTGGAAACAAACAGCAGAACATCCAGGTTGTATTTGATCCTGAAACAGGGGATATGAAAGTGTGGGATGAGAAAGAAGTGGTAGAAGATATTCCTGAAGAAACTCTTCTCCATGACCAGGAAGAACTTACTCGCCGACGTGAAGAAATACGAAAAGAAGGGCGTGATTTGAGCGAAGAAGAAATCGCTGATTTGGTTCGCTTTAATCCAAAAACTCAGATCATGATTAGTCAGGCTAAAGAGCATAAGAAGAATGTAAAATTGGGAGACACGCTCAAAATTGATCTTGAAGTCCCTGGAGATTTTGGCCGCATGGCAGCTCAGACTGCAAAGCAGGTAATTATCCAGAAACTCCGTGAAGCTGAACGCAGTTCAGTATTTGAAGATTTCAAAAAACAAGAAGGACATATTGTGCAAGGAATTGTACAGAGACGTGACCGTCATACCGGCGGGTATGTGATTGACCTTGGTAAAATCACTGGAATTTTGCCTCAGAGTGAGACTGTATTTCGTGAACGCTATACTTTGGGTAACAAAATGAAATTCTATGTAACGTCCGTTGCGCTTGGTATTCGTGGCCCTGAAATTATTCTTTCACGAAAAGACAAACGCATGGTGTCATTTGTATTCGAACAAGAAATTCCAGAAATTACATCTGGTGAAGTAGTAATCAAAGGCATTGCGCGTGATCCAGGAAACCGATCAAAGGTGGCTGTAGCTACTGATGATGAGTCAATTGACCCAATTGGATCATGTGTTGGACAGCGTGGCAGCCGTATTACTACGATTATTGATGAACTTGCTGGAGAAAAAATTGATGTCATCCTCTACAATGAAAATGCAGCAGACTATATCAAAGCAGCATTGTCACCTGCAAAAGTTGCAAGTGTTGAGCTTGATGAAGCTGAAAAACAGGCAATCGTAAAAGTAGAATCTGATCAATTTTCTCTTGCAATCGGACGTGGCGGACAAAATGTACGTCTCGCAGCTGAGCTTACTGGCTGGAAAATTAAAGTAGTAGAAAAAGATGGAACACAGGTGGTGACAAGTGAAGATGGAGAAGTGGTGGTAGAGAAACCTGCAGACACTGAGACGACTGTGGTAGAAGCTGAAAAATCAGTAGAACCAAAAACAGAAGAAGCTTCGGAAGAAAAGACACAGGAATAATGAAAATAAAACACACCGCTTTCTCACGGTGTGTTTTTTGAATTCTTTTAAACAAGAACGCGTCACCCAAGGAAACCTCGAATGACGCGTGATCAAAAGTGTGTTGGAGTGCTCAGTACCCGGCATCTCCTTCTTTTTTGAGGTTTTCGGCCTCTGTCTCTACCTCCTTCAGCGCTTCCAGCGCCTTAGGTTCATCCTTGTATTTCTCCTTCAGTTTCCTGACGAGACCAAGGATAGCTTCCGCTGTAGTTGATTTTTCGACTCCAGCGATCATTTTGCACCCCCTTTATGTCAATGTATTATCATTTTGCACTTGCTTTGTCAATTGGTATGGCCCTGCAAGACACAGTTGATTCTTCCCTTAATATCAGCTATACTCAAACACATATCTAAATACTATTTATGAAAGAGCTTTTTACGACGATTATCTACCAGCCGATCTTCAATTTGTTCGTATGGTTTTATAATCTTGTGGGTGACGTGGGAATTGCGATATTACTTATCACGATTCTTTTTCAACTGCTCCTCTATCCATTGAACAACAAATCTATTCGAGCACAAAAAGTAATGGCTGATTTGCAGCCCAAGCTTGAGAAGCTCAAAAAGGAGTACAAAGATGACCAACAGAAGCTGGCAGCTGAAACCATGAAGCTGTATAAGGATAATAAAATTAATCCGTTTGGATCATGTCTTCCGGTGCTCGTACAAATTCCTATTTTCCTTGCATTGTTTTATGTGTTCAAGAGTGCGTTTGCTGATACGTCATTTGAATTATTGTATCCTTTTGTTGCAAATCCAGGATCAATTGATCCAATGACTTTGGGAATTTTTGATCTTTCAGGAAAGAGCGCTGTTCTTGCAGTACTCGCAGGAGCTGCACAGTTTGTACAGACCAAAATGCTTACTGCAAAACGCCCACCAAAAGTTGCGGGTGAAGGAGCGAAAGATGAGAGTATGGCTGCGATGATGAATAAACAAATGCTCTATATGATGCCAATCCTCACCATCATTATCGGTTTTCAGTTTCCAGCTGGAGTTGTATTGTACTGGTTTTTTAGAACCCTTCTCGCAGTAATTCAGCAATGGATCTTGTTTAGAAAAGATACGCCAACTTCAGGTAGTGGAAAAGATTCAAATGTTATTGAGGGTAAGATTGTTTCTTAATCCTTCGACTCGTCGAAGACTCCTCGCTCAGGATGACATAGTGTAATTAATAATATTTCTATGAAACTTGCATGTTCAAAACTTTTGAAAATGCATGTGTATACGACTTCAGGCAAGCACGTCGGCCGTGTCAAAGATATTTCATTTGACCTCGACTCTGGACTGCTTCGTGAATATCTAGTTTCTTCGCTTTTGCATCGGACCTATACGATTGCACGGGAACAAGTAGTGCGCTACGAAGAAGATAAGATGTTTGTAGAAGATAGAGTACTTGAAGAATTTGAAAAATCAGGGATTACCATGCCTATACAACCACCTAATCCTGTCGGATTGGTCGAAGATGAAGCCCGCGCATAAGCGGGCTTTTGCTTTGTGCTGCTTTTAGGTACACTACCCTCTATATGGAAGATTTACTGTACCAATCAGTTGTGCGGACTATTGCTTTCTTTGATATTTTTGATCATCCGCTTACTGATCGGGAGCTTTTTGAATATCTTCATAATCCACCGCTAAAACCAAAATTGGATTTTCCACTTTTTGTTCTCAAAACGAGAGATTTTCCTGATGAGCGGATCGCCTATACCCACGGTCTTTGGCATCTAGCTGGGCGAGAGGCACTTATATCTCTACGCACTGAGCGTAGTGTGCATATTGAACATAAGTTACGGAAACTTGATAAAGCAGTACGCCTTTTTTCTCTAACACCATTTGTGCGTGCTGTGTTTGTATGCAATACTCTTGCGTTTAATGCCGCTGATTCTGATAGCGATATTGATGTCTTGGTAATTGTGAAGCTTGGTCGTATGTGGATTGCAAGACTTTGGACAACGATTATTATGTCAATTTATCGTCTGAGGCGTACCAAGAAAAAAGTGACAAATCGAATTTGCCTTAGTTTCTATCTGGCTGACCGTGCGTTGAATCTTTCGAAATTTAGGATTGCTCATGATGATGTATACCTCTCGTATTGGATGCGTACTCTTATTCCTGTATATGACCCTGATCAATTGGGTGAAAGTATACTCCGTGCTAATCGCGAGTTGCTTGCACCCTTTTTACCGCATGCACGCCATGTGGAACCTACCATGCACTATATCGGCGAAAAGCAGAGGAATAAACGGACGGTTACACGACTATTGGAACAGGTGTTCCAAAGTCATTTTGGAGATCGAATAGAAGATATTACACGAAGTTTCCAGAGAAAAAAAATAATGCGTAACACTCGAAGTTTGGTGCATGCAAAAGATACTCGTGTAGTTGTGAATGATTCAATATTAAAATTCCATGAAAATGATCGACGTGCACGATACCTTGGTGAATGGCTTGAGAAATTGGAAAAATTGGGAGTTTCAAATTAGCATTATCAATCTCTATGTTTACACGCGTCTTGCAAATAGAGCGAATCCTTGTCTATGTATGGGGAATTGTATTTCCCTGGCAAACGATTTGGATATATCACACGGGGGTAATTAATGACGTTGTGTCACCGTACCTCACTCTAGGGTTTTATATCAGTGAAGTAATACTGTGGCTTCTGTGTATTGTAAGTTTTTTTAATTTTAAATCCAGTGTAGTCATTAAACCTGTCGATATTCGTGCTAAGTTGAAAAAGATATATTGGCTATGCGCATTTTGCGCGTTTCCTTTATATCTATTTTTCCATACGTGGGTTTCTATTAATTTTGATGTATCCGTCAGACATGCGCTTTTTCTTATTGAAGGATACATGCTGCTTACAGCGATTATTGTTTCTAAGGTTCCCATACACGATTGGGTCCGAGCATTTCTTATTGGAAGTATTGCACCAATTGCCTTGGGTTTATTCCAGTGGTTTACACAAACAAGCTTTAGTTCAACAGTATTTGGGCTTAGTGAACACATTGCTTTTAACCCTGGTTCATCAATCGTTGCTTCTGACACTATTGGCCGGTGGCTTAGGGCATATGGATCATTCCCACATCCAAATATCTTTGGGGGATATCTTGTGTGCGTACTTACATTCACGTTTTTGTATTCTTGTTTAATTGTGAAAGTGCGAGAAAAGATTGGATTAGTCATTATTCATGTATGTACTGCTTTTACTCTTTTTACCACATTAAGCAGATCAGCTATTATTGCATACATATTTGTATGTATGGGGTTTGTACTATACGCGGCAAAGAATAAGATTAGGAATATTTTGTTACTTATTGCAGGTTCAATAATAATTGGTTTGGTGTGTGGAGTCTTGTATCATGATCTTTTGTATACACGCACTATTCCAACTTCTCTTTCTGAAACTCGTTCATTATCTGAGAGACAAGAGGGAATAGAAGTTGCATGGAAACTGCATCGTAACAAACCAATTCTTGGTTTTGGCGGGGGGACATTTATAGAAGCATGGAATAGATATGATTCCACACTTCCAAGCTATATATATCAGCCCGTACATATTTCATTATTTGCTGTATTGGTAGAATACGGACTTATTGGTGTTTTACTTTTTTCAATTTCTTTTGCGTTGTTTGTGTGGTTTGGAACCCGCAGTTCAGGAGATACACGCATGTTGTTTTTGATAAGCGGTGTTCTACCTTTTACGTTTATTAGTTTTTTTGATCATTACTTTGTGACTGTTTATCCAGGAATTATTCTGTTTTTTGCTTATCTTAGCGTATTTTTTCGGTTCTCCACAAGCACTCCACAGTATGTCCACAAAATGTGATTTTGTAACCTATTTTGCTCGTTGACAGGTACTGCATACGAGGGTATAGTTAGTCATGTTAAGAGCTCGTAGCGGGACGCATTTGCATGAAGCGACGCTGTGCGAAATTCGTGTTTCTGACAGGCATCACGAATTTCATTTACGGTCGTCGCATCAGGCTGCATCCCGCCACGGGCTTTTTTAATTTCCTATATTTTGTGCCTTGACAGTCATGGTAAAATATTCTATTATCTTAGAGGATATTATCACTCGCAAAATAAGAGTGATAATGTATACATATATTATTTATTAATCTTATTTACCGTATGTCAATTCGACCATTGGGTGACCGGGTACTTGTAAAACCTCTCAAAGAGGAAGAGACAACGAAGTCTGGGATTGTGCTACCAGACACTCTTGATAAAGAGAAAAAAACAGAAGGAGAAATTATCGCACTTGGTGAAGGTGAAAAACTTTCTAAACTTAATCTCAAGGTTGGGATGAAAGTGCTGTTTAAAAAAGGTTGGGATGATGATGTTAAAGTTGAAGGTATTGAATACAAGGTTCTTGATCATGAGAACGTGGTCGCTGTTATTGAGTAACAATCATGTTCACTAATTTATTTATATATGGCAAAACAAATCAAATTTGATGATGACGCACGCCAAGCTTTGGTGCGCGGAGTTGATATTCTCGCAAATACCGTAAAAATTACACTTGGCCCTAAAGGGCGCAACGTCGTACTTGATCGTGGGTATGGAAGTCCGATTATTACGAAGGATGGAGTTACGGTTGCAAAAGAAATCGAGCTTGAAGATAAGTTTGAAAATATTGGAGTTGAAATTATCAAAGAAGTTGCAAGTAAAACCAATGATATTGTGGGCGATGGTACGACCACGGCAACTGTTTTGGCTCAGGCAATTGTAAAAGAAGGATTGAAAAATGTAACTGCTGGTGCTAATCCTGTTGCCTTAAACCGCGGACTACATAAAGCTGCAGAAGCAGTTATTCTTGAGCTTAAAAATAATATTTCAAAAAAAGTTGAAGCGAATGAAATTGCAAATGTGGCATCAATTTCAGCTAACGATCGAGAAATTGGAGAAAAAATTGCTGAAGCAATGAAAGAGGTTGGGAATGATGGGGTAATTACTGTCGAAGAATCTCAGACATTTGGCATGGCGATTGAGACTGTAAAAGGTATGCGATTTGATAAAGGGTATGTCTCTGCGTATATGGTCACTAACACTGATCGTATGGAAGCAGAATATGAAGATCCTTATATCCTTATTACTGATAAAAAGATTTCTTCTGTTGAGGAAGTACTTCCAGTGCTTGAAAAAGTAGCGCAGAGTGGACGAAAAGATATGGTAATTATTGCAGATGATGTTGAGGGTCAGGCGCTTACTACTTTAGTTCTAAACAAACTTCGAGGAACGTTCAATGTCCTTGCGGTCAAAGCTCCAGGATTTGGAGATCGACGAAAAGAAATGCTTCAGGATATTGCCGTTCTTACTGGTGGAAAAGTGATTACTGAAGAAGTAGGTCTCAAACTTGACAGTGTTACTCTTGAAGATTTGGGACGTGCTCGCAAAGTTGTTTCAACAAAAGAAAATACTACGATTGTTGAGGGAAAAGGTGATCAGAGTGCAATTACTGATCGTGTATCACAGATTAAAAAGTTTATTGAACAAAGTGATTCAGAATTTGATCGAGAAAAACTACAAGAGCGTCTTGCAAAACTTGCAGGTGGAGTAGCTGTTATTCGAGTAGGAGCTGCAACTGAGACTGAAATGAAAGAAGTGAAACATCGTGTAGAAGATGCTGTAGGTGCTACTAAAGCTGCGATTGAAGAAGGAGTGGTTCCTGGTGGTGGAGTAGCATTGCTCCGCGCTATGAAAGCACTTGATACTATCAAACTCGAACCAGAAGAAATGGTTGCCGTTGCTATTCTTCGCCGTGCACTTGAAGAGCCAATTCGCACCATTGCAAAAAATGCAGGATACGAAGGTGCGGTAGTGGTAGATGAAGTTAAAAAACGTGAAGGTAATTTTGGGTTCAATGCTGTGACTGGTGAATATGAAGACATGGTTGCAGCAGGAGTTATTGACCCAACTAAAGTTACTCGAAGTGCACTTCAGAACGCAGTATCTGCTGCAGGAATGCTTCTCACGACCGAAGCAGTAGTCACTGACCTCCCCAAGAAAGAAGAACCTCAAATGCCTGGTGGCATGGGAGGAATGGGTGGGGGAATGGGAATGATGTAATTTTCGATTGATAACATAGAGACTCCTCGTGAAAACGGGGAGTTTGTTTTATATTTTTATACTTGAATCTTTTCCTTATTTTCGCTAAACTGACTCTATTATGAGCGCTATTAAAGACATCATTGGACGGCTGGAAATACTCAACACAAAAATCACTGATACGTGGAAACTTCTTCGGATTGATGAGTTAAAAGAACAAGTGGCTCATCTTGAAAAGAATATGCAAGATCCAGCATTTTGGACAAATCCTGAGAGCGCTGGGCAAGTGTCAAAACAGCGAGAAAGTTTGGTATCTGAGATTGAAACCTGGGAAACTCTTCAGAAAGAAACCCGAGAGCTTTTTTTGTTTGCAGAAGATTTGGAGAACAGTCCTGATGAATCTTTGGAATCAGATGTATCAAGTAAAGTAGAAGAGCTTGAAAAGAAATTTGAGAAACTTGAGTTTTTGGTTTTGATGAATGGGAAATATGACACACTCGGAGCAATCGTTTCCATACATGCAGGGAGCGGGGGAACTGAGGCACAAGACTGGTCTGAAATGCTTCTTCGAATGGTAATGCGCTATGCTGAGAAGAAAGGTTGGGCTACGACCATGATTGATGAATCACGAGGTAGTGAAGCTGGAATTAAGTCTGTCACGTTTCGTGTAGAAGGTCGGTATGCGTATGGGCATCTGAAAAGCGAACATGGTACACATCGGCTTGTCCGAATTTCTCCATTTGATGCTGAACAAATGCGCCACACATCTTTTGCGTTGATTGAAGTTATCCCTGAGGTTGCAAGCGCTGATGCAGTTACTATTGATCCAAAAGATTTGCGTATTGATACATTCATGGCAGGTGGAAAAGGTGGGCAAAGCGTAAACACTACATATTCAGCAGTGCGCATAGTGCACATTCCAACCGGAATTACCGTACAATGTCAAAATGAGCGATCGCAATTGCAAAATAAAGAAACTGCAATGAAAGTGCTGCTTTCAAAATTACTTAAATTACAAGAAGAAAAAGAAGAAGAAGAGCGTCTGAAACTACGCGGAGAACACAAGAGTGCTGAATGGGGGAACCAGATCAAATCCTATGTATTGCAGCCATATAGAATGGTAAAGGATGTACGAACGAGACATGAGACTGCAGATACTGAGGCTATTTTGAATGGAGAGCTCGATGAATTTGTTGAAGCATATCTGCGATATATTAAATCCAAGCAATAGAATATTACTATGGATTGTAATGGGAAAGTTCTTGATCTCACTACACCTGTTGTCATGGGAATCTTAAACATTACACCAGATTCTTTTTTTGATGGAGGCAAGTATACGGATGAACAAACGATTCTTACACAAGTACAGACCATGATTACTGAGGGGGCTACAATTATTGATGTAGGAGCTGTGTCAACTCGACCAGGAGCTGATGAGGTTTCAGAGGAAGAAGAATTGAAGCGCTTGATCGGTGCTATACGTATCATTAGGAAAAATTATTCAGATCTTATTATTTCGGTAGACACATGCCGCGCATCTGTTGCAAAAGAAGCGATTAGAGCAGGCGCTGATATGATTAATGATA
The DNA here is from genome assembly GCA_035438805.1 of Candidatus Magasanikiibacteriota bacterium. Classification (GTDB taxonomy): domain Bacteria; phylum Patescibacteriota; class Patescibacteriia; order Magasanikbacterales; family UBA922; genus UBA922. The sequence continues at coordinate 1,516 of DAORJA010000033.1, read as the reverse complement.
TTTCTGGGGGTGAATATGACCCCAATATGTTTGCGACTATCGCTGAATTACAGGTTCCGTATGTTCTCATGCATATGCAAGGTACGCCTAGAGATATGCAACAGAATCCTCAATACACTGATGTAGTGAAGGAAGTATATTTATTTTTTAAACATAAGGCAGAACAACTCACAGCTCTTGGTGTGCGAGATATTATTCTTGATCCTGGTTTTGGGTTTGGAAAAACACTTAAACATAATTATCAATTACTAAAACATCTGTCTTTGTTTAGCGAATTAGGGTATCCTATTCTTGTGGGAGTGTCCCGTAAATCAATGATTAATAAGGTATTAGGAACAACACCTGATTGTGCACTTAATGGAACTACCGCTCTGCACACGCTTGCAATCATGAACGGTGCGCGTATTCTCCGTGTGCATGATGTGTTGGAAGCGCGAGAAGTGGTCAAGCTTATGAACATGTATTCACATTCGTCATAATTGTATAACATGAAAAAGTCTTGGAGTCATACATTATTTTTGCGCATTAATGCGAGTATTGGGAACAAACCTCATCGCGATCGATTCATGATTTTTTGTGCGAACATTCTGGTCTTCCTTATGCTCGTTTTTGCTATTGTGTATGGATTGTACGCATGGAGCCAGGGGAATGGTTCGTGGCTCACACAGTATCTCGAATTATTTGTTATTACATTTTTGTGCGCTGAATTTGTGAGTTATTTGTTTGCTATTGTATTCAAACATCCACGGCCACGTATTGAATTCCCAGAGAGTAAACAGTTGATTCATACGGTTGGTACATGGAAATCATTTCCTTCTGATCACACGATTGGGGCTTTTCTTCTCGCAGGTGTATTACTATTGGTACCTTTTACACCGGTCTGGTTAATTGTGGCTATGTATATGTCTGCTGTTTTTGTATCATTTTCACGAGTGTATGTGGGGGTACATTATCCGCGGGATATTATAGGTGGATTTGTCGTTGCTAATCTTGTTTTAGGGTTTTTACCATTGGTGTTGTATCATATTGTTGAACCATTTAGTTTCTTGTGGTAAGGTACGTATCTATGCATTTTCTCATATTCGCTGGAGGAGCAGGGACAAGATTATGGCCGATTAGCAGATCTAAGTCTCCAAAACAGTTTGAAAAATTAAAAGACGAAAAATCTACGCTTCAGATGGCAGTAGAGCGAATTTTGCCGCTTGGACTCAATCACATTTACATTTCAACTAATAGTCGATATGTAGATTTGGTACAGAAACAGGTTCCGGGAATACCATCGGACCATGTCATGAGTGAACCGGCTCGGAGAGATTTGGCAGCGGCGGTATTACTCGGACTCTTACGACTTAAACAAAAGGGGATTTCCGGGACTGTCGCTCTGCTTTGGGCAGATCATTTTATGGAGCGGCCAGATAATTTTCGCACGGCTCTTCTTCGTGCTGAAGAATTAATTAGTGAAAATAACAATCGATTTATTTTTCTAGTAGAAAAACCACGATTTCCGAATCATAAT